>NZ_NHRY01000263.1 GCF_002937115.1 Rhodopila globiformis
CATCATGCGGACGGCGCCCAGCAATCGCCATGGCCAGCGGCTGCGAAAACGTTACGGCAGGCTGCGCAGCCACCTCTTCACCTTCCTCGATTATCCCGAGGTCGGCGCCGACAACAACGGCTCGGAGCGCGAACTGCGTCCCACCGCGACCTACCGCAAGGTCACCGGCGGCTTCCGCTCCAAGTGGGGCGCTGACTTCTTCGCCGCGGTCCGCTCCATCATCGGAACCGCCGCCCGCCGCGGCATCGACGCCTACCAGGCCATCAAGATGGTTGTACAGGGAAACTCCGTGCTCGCTCCCACCTGAACACAGCGGGGGGGAGATGAGCAAATACCCTGATCCTGCTGATCGTCGTCGCCATCGACCTGCTGTCCGAGCAACTGCGGCATCGCCTCATCGGCGCCGCGGCATGACCGACACGCTCGATATTGCCGCCGAACGAGCCCGCCACCCGCAAGCGTTCCGTTCCGTGGGCCTGTGGCGCGGGCTGCTGCTTGGCGGCGCCCTGGCCCATCTCGCGTATCTGCTGTGGCTGTTCGACTTTGGCCGTGTCTTCTCGCAACTGCCGCGCGCCTGGGTGATCCTGCGGCTGATGCTGGACTGGTCGGGGTTTGCCGGCTGGGACCACGCGGCACTGTGGCGGTCGATGCTGGAGACCGTGGCGATGGCCTATCTCGGCTCCATGCTCGCGGCGGTTTGCGCCGTGCCGCTGGGCTTCCTCGGCGCGCGTAACGTCATACCCGAGCGCCTGTTCTACTTCGTCACGCGCCGCCTGTTCGACGGCCTGCGCGGACTCGACCAGTTGATCTGGGCGCTGGCGTTCGTGCGCGCGGTGGGCTCGGCCCGATCGCCGGCATCCTTGCCATCGCCGTCGCCGAAACCGGCGTGCTGGCCAAGCTGTTCGCCGAGGCGGTGGAAAACGTCGACCGCCGCCAGGTGGACGGCATCACCGCAACCGGCGCCGGCCTGCCCGGCCGCCTGCGCTTCGGCGTGCTGCCGCAGGTGCTGTCGGTGATGATCAGCCAGACCCTGTATGCCATCGAATCGAACACCCGCGAGGCGACGATCCTGGGCCTGGTCGGCGCCGGCGGGATCGGCCTGCGCCTGTCGGAGCGGATCCAGATCAACGTCTGGGATCAGGTCGCCTACGTGATCCTGCTGATCCTGGTTTCCGTTGCAATCATCGATGCGGTCTCCCGCTTCCTGCGCCTGCGCATCATCGGCGTTGCCGGACGCTGACCCGCTTGCCCGATCACCCCGGCCATGGGACCATCCCCGGAACAGCGAACAACGCCGTGGGAGTGAGACATGATCGAGGAGATCCGCGACATCGCCACACGCGCCGGAACGATGGAAACCTTCATCGTCCATCCCGAACGCCACGGCCCGCATCCCGCGGTCTTCCTGCTGATGGACGCCCCGGGCATCCGCGAGGAACTGTACGACATGGCCCGGCGGCTCGGCACCGTCGGCTACTACGTCGTGCTGCCGAACCTGTACTACCGCGCCGGCCGGGACACGAAGTTCGGGCCGGACGTCCTGACCAGGGACAGCGCCGAGTGGGCGCGGATGCGGGCGGTGCGCACGAAGATGACCATCCCGCCGGTGATGGAGGACATCGCCGACATGCTGTCCTTCCTGCAAACCGAGCCGGCCGCGAAGCCCGGCCCGGTCGGCGCGCACGGCTATTGCATGAGCGGTCCGTATGCGCTGGCGGCCGCTGCCCGCTATCCGGACCGCGTCGCCGCCGCAGCCTCGTTCTACGGCACCTGGCTGGTCAGCGACGCCGAGGAAAGCCCGCACCTGACGCTGGGCAAGGCCAAAGGCGAGCTTTACATAGCCTGCGCCGAACATGACGAGCTGGCGCCGCTGCAGATGGTCGCTGAACTGCGGTCATTGTTCGACGAATCCGGCAACGGCGGCGAGCTGGAGATGTATCCCGGCGTCCACCACGGCTTCGCCTTCCCGCAGCGCTGGTGCTACGACAAGCCCGCCGCTGAACGGCACTGGGAGCGTCTGATCGCGCTGTACCGCCGGCGGTTGGGGTGAAACCAGGGGTGGCGCTGAAGCGGGCTATCCCGCCTTGATCAACCCCGACGCTTCCATCTGCGCCCGCGACGCTGCCATGCTCTCGCCCACCGCCAGCGCCGCCGCCAGGGCCCGCCGCCCGACGGCCGCGTCCACCAGCACCGGCGCGCCGTCCAGGATCGACGCCACGAACGCGGCATGCTCGGCGGCGAGCGAATCGTGGTCTTCCCACGCCACGTCCTCGATGCCGTAGCCGGCGAGGCCCGGCGCCGGCTGCTGTCCGGGCGGGCCCGCGCTCTCGTCATCCGGCATGCGCCCGACCACCGTCAGGGTCCGCGCCGAGAAATCCGCCGCCATGTAGGAATCCTGGGCGAAAATCCGCATCCGCCGTTCGGTCCGCGCCGAGATCCGGCTGGCGGTGACCGTCGCCACCGCGCCGTTGCGGAAGCGCAGCCGGGCATTGGCGATGTCCTCATGCGGGCTGGCCACCGGCGCGCCGACGGCATCGACGCTGTCGATCTCGCTGTCCGCCAGCGCCAGCACGAGATCGAGGTCGTGGATCATCAGGTCGAGGATGACCGAGACATCGGTGCCGCGCGGCTTGAACGGCGCGATGCGCGTCGCCTCGATATACAGCGGCGCCCCGATGCGGCCGGCCATCGCCTGGTAGGCGGCGGAGAACCGCTCGAGATGGCCGACCTGCAGCACCAGGTTGCGCTCGCTCGCCAGCGCCGCCAGTTCGTCGGCCTGCCGCAGGGTCGCGGCGATCGGCTTTTCCACCAGCACGTGCTTGCCGGCGCGCATGGCTTGCGCCGCCAGGTCGTAATGCGCCTCGGCCGGCGCGGCGATGACCATGGCGTCGACCATGTCCAGCAGCTCGTCGAAGCCGCACTCCGGCGCGCCGGCTTCCCATCCCACGGTCTTCGCCCGCTCGAGGTCGGGATCGTACACCCCCATCAGCTGCGTGCGGCCGGAGGCGGCGATCTTCAGCGCATGGTAACGGCCGAAATGACCGGCTCCAGCCAGGCCGACACGCAGACGGGAGTCTATCATCGCAATTCCAACCGTGGAGGAGGGACGAACATCGAGGCTTGGCGTGCCAGACATCGCGGCAGGCTTTGTGTCAAGAGGTATCGGCAATCCGGGCCTGCGGCAACGCCCGGGGCCGCGGCATTGTCAGCCGGCGTCCCTGGCGTCATCGTTCTGGCCCTGCTGTCGCGGACGGCGAGGCCACCTGGTTCGAGCGCCTGCTGCTCGTCGGCGCGCATGGACCGCCCGGCCTTCTGCGCGTGGTCGGGGGCCGACGTGTCCGGCGCCGCTTGACATCCGGCGTGCGGTCAACCATTTCGACGCCCAACAACACGATCCGGGCCCCTCTGGCGGGACGTCGGCGCAGGCCGGCCAACCTTGCGATGTCGGATCACCGCATGCGATCTCGCAGCGGTCGATCCCGGCCCGTTCTTCCGAGCTCGACGTTGCTTCGCATGCGTTCCCTGACAGCAGCGGAGCAAGACCATGTCACTGCGTGAAAGCACACGTTCCAGGCAGCCCGCCGGATTTTCCGTATCGGCCCGCCCGGGGCCCCGAGCCTTCGACAGCCTGATCACCGTCGCGGCCGAAATGGCCCTGGCCGACGGGGAGGCCCAGCCTGCCGAGCATCTGGCACTTCTCGCATTTCTTCGGCAGCACGACATGCTGGCCACGCTCGGCCGCCGTGCGACGCTGGACCGGTTTGCGGCAGCGCTTGATACCGTGGCGGCCCGGCACGCCGCCGGCGAGCCCGATGCGCCGGACCTGGCCGGGATGCTGCGTCCTGTTGCCGGGACCCAGGCTGCCCGCCTGGTCGCGCGCGCAGCCGCCCATGTCGCCGCGGCCGACGGCGCGCTGCATCCGCGGGAACTCGCGCTGCTGCACTCACTGCACGCCGCCCTCGGCTTGATCCGGGCGGAGCAACCGGCATGAGCAATGGAGCCACCCCCACCATCCGGATCCAGGGAGAAGCCGTGGGACCTGTCGAAAAGCTGCGAGCGATGCTCGATGGGTTGCCCGACGGTTCGGTGACGCTTGGCGACGTGATCGATGCACTCGGGTCCGCCGGCACCGGCCTGTTCCTGCTGCTGCTCAGCCTGACGGCCCTGGTTCCGGGAATCGCGCCTGTTTTCGGTGCCGCCCTCTGCGCCATCGCCGTCGGGCTGGTCCTGGGGCATGAACAGCCGCTGCTGCCGGCGCGCATGCGCCGCTGGACACTCGACCCCGGGCGCCTGCGCGCCGGGCTGGACCGCCTGGCCCCGCGCATTGCCTGGCTGCAGGCGTGGCTGCGGCCGCGCGGCGATCACCTGCTGCGCGCATCCGGCCCGCGGATGCTCGGCGTTGCCAGCCTGATCAATGGCCTGTTGATCGTGCTGCCGATTCCGTTCGGCAATACGGCGCCGGCGATTGCCATGCTCCTGCTGTCGCTCGGCCTGGTGACGGGGGACGGGATCGCCGTCGCGGCCGGACTGGCGGCAACTGTTGTTGCCCTGGCCGTTGATGCCGCGTTCGTCGGGCTTGGCTTCGCCGCTGTCGCCAGCCTGGTCAACAGCCTCGTCTGACAGGCAGAACATGCGATGATGGATGTGCTCCCCGATCCGTGGCTGCTGGCCGATCCGCAACTGTGGGCCAGCCTGCTGACCCTGACCGTCATGGAGATCGTACTTGGAGTGGACAACCTCGTCCTCCTCGCGGTCATGGCCGATCGGCTGCCGGAGCGGCGCCGGGGGGCGGCGCGGCGGATCGGCTTGCTCGCGGCGCTTGGCACCCGCCTTGCGCTGCTGTCCAGCATCACCTGGATCATGCGGCTGACGGCGCCGGTCATCGCACTGTCATGGCACAGCTTTTCCTGGCGCGACCTGATCCTGGTCACCGGCGGCCTGTTTCTGGTCTACAAGGGCACAAGCGAGATCCACCACAGGATCGAAGGCGAGGCGCAGGCGGAAACAGCCCCGGCGCGCCACGCCGGGTTTGCCGCCACGATCGTGCAGATCGCGCTGCTGGATGTCGTGTTCTCGCTGGACAGCGTCATCACCGCCGTCGGCATGGCGAACCGCCTCGGCGTCATGATGGCGGCCGTCATCATCGCCGTCGGCATCATGATGCTGGCATCCGGGCCGGTGGCCGGCTTCATCAACCGTCATCCAACGGTAAAAATGCTGGCCCTGAGCTTCCTGCTGCTGATCGGCATGACGCTGATCGGCGACGGGTTCGGCGCCCATATCCCCAAAGGGTATATCTACGCGGCGATGGGCTTTTCGGCCCTGGTCGAGGCGTTGAACCAGGCCGCGGCCCGCCGCCGGCGCGGCCCGGCGAGGCCGGAAGGAACGCCGGGCGCGCCCGGCTGATCGTCAAACGGCACAGCCGGCACGGTCGTTTTTCGTTCCGAGGGTACGCAGGGACGCGGTGCTATCGCATGCGTGGCTCGCATATCCGGCGTGGGCATCCTGCCCATTGGGATGGGACGGGGGTGTGTTTGCCGCCGCAATCAAGCGGACACAGAGTTCCACGGCGTTTGCACGGAGGAAGTGGATATTGCGCTTCGCGCGAAGCGCCTGAAATCATCGAACGCCGCCACAGGGGCGACCATGTTGGAGGCACCCCGGACGACTCCGTGAAACTCCGTGCCAACCCCGTGTAACTCCGTGTTCGCTTGATTGCCGTCGGTGAAACCGGCACAGGCCTTGACAGTATGAGGCATGGCTGCAGCGGACCGTTTCCGAGGTTTGTGCATCCCGTAGGGACGCGCCCGGCCATGACGGTGAGACGATGACCCTGCGGAACCGTATTTTCGTAGCAGTGTCCAGCCCGATGGATCACCGCCCGGGAAAAGCAAACCGCTGGCATCCGGCACCGCCATGTGCTGAAACACGCCCGCATCGATCGAGGGAAGGTACCACGTGCGCATCACGATGATTGGCGGCGGCTATGTCGGCCTGGTGTCCGGCGCCTGCTTCGCCGAGTTCGGCACCGAGGTAACGGTGGTGGAAACCGATGCCAACAAGCTCGCCGCACTGCGCGAAGGGCGGATGCCGATCTATGAGCCTGGCCTCGAGGACCTTGTGCAGTCCAACGTCAAGGCCGGACGCCTCAGCTTCACCGGCGACCTCGCCAGCGCGGTGGCCGGCACCCAGGCGGTGTTCATCGCCGTCGGCACGCCGACGCGGCGCGGCGACGGCCATGCCGACCTCAGCTACGTCTATGCCGCCGCCGAGCAGGTGGCGCGGGCGCTGACCGGTTATGCCGTCATCGTCACCAAGTCCACCGTCCCCGTCGGAACCGGGCGGCGCATCGAGGAGATCATCCGCTCCACCCGTCCCGACCTGGACTTCGACGTCGCCTCGAACCCCGAGTTCCTGCGCGAAGGCAACGCCATCGGCGACTTCATGCGGCCCGACCGCGTGGTCATCGGCGCGGAAACCGACCGCGCGCGCGAGGTGATGCGGCTGCTCTACCGTCCGCTGTACCTGATCGAGGCGCCGATTGTGTTCACCGCGATCGAGACCGCGGAACTGACGAAGTACGCCGCCAACGCGTTCCTGGCGATGAAGGTCACCTTCATCAACGAAATGGCCGACCTGTGCGAGCGGGTGGGCGCCGACGTGCATGACGTCGCCCGCGGCATCGGCCTGGACGGGCGCATCGGCCGCAAGTTCCTGCATCCGGGGCCGGGCTACGGCGGGTCGTGCTTCCCCAAGGACACGCTGGCCCTGCTGCGCACGGCGCAGGACTACGGCGCCCCGTCGCGCCTGGTGGAAGCCACGGTCGCGGTCAACGACGCCCGCAAGTCGTCCATGGCGATGCGGGTGATCAACGCCTGCGGCGGGTCGGTGCGCGGCAAGACCATTGCGGTGCTGGGCCTGACGTTCAAGCCGGAAACCGACGACATGCGCGACTCCCCGGCGCTGGCCATCGTCTCCCGCCTGGTTGGCGACGGCGCGGCTGTCCGTGCCTTCGACCCCGAGGGGATGGAGCAGGCGCGCCCGCTGCTGCCGGACGCAGTGGTCTATTGCACCGATGCGCTGGACGCGGCATCGGGCGCGGATGCGCTGGTGCTGATCACCGAGTGGAACGAGTTCCGGGCGCTGCCGCCGGCGCGTCTGGGCGAGGCGATGCGCGGCCGGGTGCTGGTCGACCTGCGCAACGTCTATGATCCGGTGGCGATGCGGCAGTATGGGTTCACCTATTACGACATCGGCCGCTCGACACGATCCCTCTGATGGCCGATGCGACGCGCGAGTCGGCGTTCGACCTGCTGACGGCGGTACTGGAGCGGCGGCGGCCGCTGGAGGAAGCCCTGGACGCGCTGCCGCCGCAGCAGAGCCGGGACCGCGCCGCGGCGCACCGCCTGGCGGCGTGCGTGCTGCGCCGCACGGGCACGCTGGATGCGGTGCTGGAGCCGTTCCTGCGGCGGGAGCCGCCGGATCCGGTGCGCCTTGTGCTGCGTATCGGCGCCGCCGGCCTGCTGTTCCTGGAAACCCCGGGCCATGCCGCCGTTGCGACCGCCGTTGCCCTGGCCAAGGCCCGCGGCCTGGCGCCGTTCGCCGGGTTGGTGAACGCCGTCCTGCGCAAGATCGCCGTTGCCGGCTCCGCGGCGCTGGCGGATCTGGATTCGCCGCGGCTCGATACGCCGGCCTGGCTGTGGTCGTCCTGGGGACCCGACGCGCGCGCCATCGCCACGGCGCACCAGGCCGAGGCGCCGCTCGACGTCACCCTGAAGCCCGGGACGGCGCCGCCGGATGGCGGGGTGCTGCTGCCGACGGGCTCGGTGCGCTTCCCGGCCGGCACCCGGGTCGCCGACATCCCGGGCTTCGAGCGCGGCGCGCTGTGGGTCCAGGATGCCGCCGCGGCGCTGCCGGCCCGGCTGCTGAACGCCCAACCGGGGGAGCGCGTGGCCGATTTGTGCGCCGCCCCGGGCGGCAAGACCGGCCAGCTCGCGACGACGGGCGCGGCGGTCACGGCGGTGGAGCGCGATCCGGCGCGGGTGGCGCGTCTCGTCGCGAACCTGGAAAGGTGGGGCGCACACGCGGACGTGATAACGGCCGACGCGGCTGTCTGGGCCCCGCCGGCGCCATTCGATGCGGTGCTGCTGGACGCGCCCTGCAGCGCCACCGGCACGATCCGGCGCCACCCCGATGTCGCGCACCTGAAGCGCAAGCGCGACGTCGAGTCTTTGATTCGATCCCAGGACAATTTGCTGGATGCCGCGGCCTCCATGTTGCGGCCGGATGGCCGTCTGATCTACGCCGTTTGCTCGCTGCAACCCGAGGAGGGGGCGCCGCGCATTGCCGAGGCCGTCCGGAAAGGCCGCCTGCGCCATGATCCGTTCCGCCCGGAGGAACTGGGGGGCGTGCCGGAGGCGTTGACCAGGGACGGCTTCCTGCGCACGCATCCCGGCCTCTGGCCCGGCCGCGGCGGCATGGATGGCTTCTTCGCGGCGCGACTGATTCGCGTGTGAGTCGATATCCGGCGAGGCCGATGGCGGGGGATGGCGAAATTTATCCCGCCTTGTGCGGCATCGGCGCGGATGTTTACAAATCTCATATGGTTTCCACCGAGTCGCGTCCCGTCTTCACCGCTTCAGGTCTGTTCGCTGCCAGGCGCATGCGGCCGGCCGGGCGCCGGTCTGGGGCGGGAACCGGCGGCCGCATCGTCTTTGCCGGGTGCACCAGGCCATGAACAACGCCAGATCGGGACGCTGGCTGCGGGGGGCGAGGCGCGCGATGGCCCGCCTGCCGACGATGCGCATGGGCCGGGTGCCGGATGCGCCGGCGCTGTCGGTGCGCGATCCGTGGCCGGGCGATCCCTCGCGCGGGGCCCGGCTGATCAAGGGCGAGTATGAACACGGCGGCATGGTGATGCCGCTGCGCCAGGGCGGCTGGGGCGACCTGGCCGGCACGCCGGTCATGCTGGCCGGCGCGCACGGCTTCGCCTGGCTGCGCGACCTGCGGGCGCTGGGCACCGACGCGGCGCGGCTGCGGGCCCGGGCGCTGGTCGCCGACTGGATCACCTATGCGCCGAATGAGTCCATTGCGCATCGCCCGGATGTCGTCGGCGCGCGGATCACCGCCTGGCTCGGCCATTACGATTTCTTTGCCGCCACGGCGGACGACGCGTTCCGGCAGCGGCTGATGTCGCAACTGGTGATCGACGCGCGCAGCCTGTCCGCCGCCCTGCCGGCCGAGGAACTCGACGCCCGGGCGCTGACGGCGATGAAGGGCCTGGTCGCGGCCGCGGTCGCCTTGCGCGAGCATACCGGCTTCCTGACCCGCGCCCTGCGCCTGCTGCCGCAGGAGGTCGCCCGCCAGGTGCTGCCCGACGGCTGCCATGCCGAGCGCAGCCCGGCGGCGCAGTTGGCGGCCTTGCAGGACCTGACCGAGATACGGGCGCTGTTCCAGACCTCGCAGACCCAGCCGCCGCCGGTGCTGGGCGCGGCGATCGAGCGCATGGCGCCGGCGTTGCGGATGATGCGGCACGGCGACGGCGGGCTGTGCCTGTTCAACGGCAGCCGCGAGGAAACCCCCGCCCTGGTCGAGCTGGTGCTGACCCAGGCCGGCCGCGGCGGCCGGGGGCCGGTGTCGCTGACCGATGGCGGGTTCCACCGCATGCAGGCGGGGCGCAGCGTGATGATGGTGGATTGCGGGCTGCCGGCGCCGCCCGGACTCGACCGCTTCGCGCATGCCGGCACGCTGTCGATGGAACTGTCCGTCGGCCGCGATCGGCTGATCGTGAACTGCGGTGCCTTCCCGGCTGGGCCACCGGAATGGCGCGACGCGGCGCGGTCCACCGCGGCGCACTCGACGCTGGTGGTCGCGGATATCAACAGCAGCGAACTGAAGCCCGAGGGGCTCGGCCGCCGCCCGACCGTGGTGGAGGTGAACCGGCAGGAGGCGGCCGGCGCCCATTGGCTGGATGTGTCGCACGACGGCTGGAAGAAGCTGTTCAACGCCGTTCACCGCCGCAGCCTGTACATGGCCGAGAGCGGCGAGGACATCCGTGGCGAGGACCTCGTCGAAGCGCCCGAGCCTCAGCCGTTCACGCTGCGCTTCCACCTGCACCCGGATGTGCAGGCGAGTTTGCAGCAGGATGGCAGCACCGTGCTGCTGCGGCTGAAGTCCGGCAGCTTCTGGCGCCTGCGCGCCGACGGGGCGCGGATGAGCCTGGAGGAAAGCATCTACCTGGGCGGCCCGGAACCGCGCCGCAGCGAGCAGATCGTCCTGAGCGCCTTCGCCGACGACCCGCAGCACGTCAAATGGGCGCTGAGCAAGGTTGAGCGTGCCGGATAGCGCTCTGTGGGCGACAGGATAAGCAGTCTGGCGGCTCAGGATAAGCGGGCTGGCGGAGCAAGGTCTTCGCCCCCACCATCATGGCCGGGCGTGTCCCGGCCATCTGCGCTTCGTCGGCGGGGGGTGGATGGCCGGGACACGCCCGGCCATGACGGTGGGGCAACGGACCAGGCACCAAATTCTTCCCCAGCCGCTTGCCCATCCTGATGCCCGCGGGTAACGCCTGGAAAGCCTGATGAAAATCATCGAAATAACCAACGTGGACTTCTCCCTGCGGCACTTCCTGCTGCCGCTGATGCGGGCGATCCGGGCGGCGGGCCACGAGGTCGTCGGCGGCTGTGCCGAGGGGCCGCTGCTGGACTCCGTGCGCGCCGAAGGGTTCCGCGTCATTCCGCTGCCGTTCGTCCGCCGCCTGTCGCCGTTGGCGCATGTGCGGGCGTTCCGGTCGCTGGTGGCGATCCTGCGGGCGGAAAAGCCTGACATCGTGCATGCCCACATGCCGATCAGCGGGTTCCTGGCGCGGCTGGCGGCGCGGGTGGCCGGCGTGCCGACGGTTGCCTATACGTGCCATGGGTTCCTGTTCAATCACCGGTCGTCCTCGCTGCCGCGCCGCGCGCTGTCGTTTGTCATGGAGTGGCTCGCCGCGCGCGTGACCGACGTGTTCCTGACGGTTTCCGAGGCCGAGGCGCGGGACGCCCGCCGGCTGGGTATCGCCGCGCGGGCGGAAGCGGTGCGGAACGGGCGTGATCCGCGTGTGTTCCGTCCTGATCCGGTTGCCCGCGCCCGCATCCGGGCGGAACTGGGCGTGCCGCAGGATCGCGTCGTTATCATCGCGGTGTCCCGGCTGGTCTGGCACAAGGGCTATCCCGAACTGGCCGTCGCCATGCGGTCCGTGCCGGAGGCGGAGCTCTGGGTCGTGGGCGAGCGCCTGGACAGCGACCGCGGCCCCGACATGATGGCGCTGCTACGGGACGCCGGGCTCGGCTACCGGCTGCGCCTGCTGGGCTACCGGGACGACATCCCCGCGCTGCTGGCCGCCGCCGACATTTTCACCCTGCCGAGCCGGTTCGAGGGGCTGCCGATGTCGGTGATCGAAGCGATGCTCACCGGCCTTCCGGTCGTCGCCACGGACGTGCGCGGGCCGGACGAGCAGGTGCGGCACGAGGTCACGGGCCTGAAGGTGCCGGCGGGCGATGCGGCGGCGCTCGGTGGGGCGTTCGCGAGGCTGGTGCGGGATGCGGCGTTAAGGGCTCGGATGGGGCAGGCGGGGCGGCAGCGGGCGCTGGACTGCTATGACGAGGCGAAAGTCCTCGCGCGGACGCTGGACCTGCTCGGCTTGTCGGTTTATCCCGCCGCGCTTGCAGTATCACGGGATCGAGCGCCATGAGCGACACTGTTTCCATCCGACGGGCTTTGATCTCCGTCTCCGACAAGACCGGGCTGGTGCCGTTCGCCCGCGCCCTGGCGGATCGGGGCGTTGAAATCCTGTCCACCGGCGGCTCCGCCAAGGCTCTGCGTGAGGCGGGCGTGCCGGTGAAGGAAGTCTCCGACCACACCGGGTTCCCCGAGATCATGGACGGCCGCGTCAAGACGCTGGTGCCGCAGATCCACGGCGGCATCCTGGGGCGGCGGGACCTGCCGGAGCATGTCGCGCAGATGCAGGCGCACAACATTGCGCCGATCGACCTGGTGGCGGTGAATTTGTATCCGTTCGAGGCGACGGTGGCGAAGGGCGCGCCGTTCGAGGATTGCGTCGAGAACATCGACATCGGCGGCCCGGCGCTGATCCGCGCGGCGGCGAAGAACCATGACTTCGTCACCGTGCTGACGGACCCGGACCAGTACGAGGAGGTGCTGGCCGCCCTGGCGGGCGCGGGCGGCACCTCGCTGGCGCTGCGCCGGCGCCTGGCGGGGGAGGCTTACGCGCGCACGGCGGCGTATGACTCCGCCATCAGCGCGTGGTTCGCGGGGCAGCGCGGGGAAGCGTTTCCGAAGCGGCTGAGCATCGCCGGCAGCCTGCGGCAGACGCTGCGCTATGGCGAGAATCCGCACCAGGCGGCGGCGTTCTATGCCACGGACGCGCGCCCGGGCGTGGCGACCGCGGTGCAGGTGCAGGGCAAGGAACTGTCCTACAACAACTTCAACGACACCGACGCGGCGTTTGAGTGCGTCTCGGAGTTCGAGGCGCCGACGATCGCGATCATCAAGCACGCGACGCCGTGCGGGGTGGCCTCGGCGGCGACGCTGGCCGAGGCGTGGGATGCGGCGTTCCGCTGCGACCCGGTCTCGCCCTATGGCGGCATCGTCGCGGTGAACCGTGTTCTGGATGCGGCTGCGGCCGAGAAGATCGCGGCCATCTTCACCGAGGTGATCATAGCGCCTGACGCGGATGAGGCGGCGAAGGCCGTGGTGGCGCGGAAGAAGAACCTGCGGCTGCTGCTGACCGGCGGGATGCCGGACCCGGCCTCGGGCGGGTTGACGTTCCGCAGCCTGTCGGGTGGCTTCCTGGCGCAGACCCGCGATGCCGGGCGCGTCGGCGCGGCGGATGTGAAGGTGGTGACGAAGCGCGCGCCGACGGACGCCGAACTGGCGGACCTGCTGTTCGCCTTCCGGGTGTGCAAGCACGTCAAGTCCAACGCCATCGTCTATGCGAAGGGCGGCGCGACGGTCGGCGTAGGCGGCGGTCAGCCGAATCGCGTGGATTCGGCGCGGATCGCCGCCTGGAAGGCCGAGGAAGCGGCGAAGGCCGCCGGCCTGCCGGAGCGGCTGACGCAGGGCAGCGTGGTGGCGTCCGATGCGTTCTTCCCGTTCGCCGACGGGCTGGAGGCGGCGATCGCGGCGGGGGCGACGGCGGTGATCCAGCCGGGCGGGTCGATCCGCGATGCGGACGTCATCGCGGCGGCGGATGCGGCTGGGATCGCGATGGTGTTCACTGGGATGCGGCACTTCCGGCACTGAGGTTTGGCCCGCAGGGGTGTGATCCCTGCGGGCTCTTGCGCGGCTTTGAAATGGGCGCTGGTTCCGGCCCTGGCCGGATCAGCCGGAATCGACGTGCGGTATCGACCCGGACCGGCTATCCTGCCATCGGAGGTTCGCATGGGTGTCGTTCAGGTCCGGCTGCCGGACAAAATCCGGGCAATGATCGGCCGGCAGGTCGCCGAGGGCCGTGCTGCGGACGCATCCGATTTCCTCGCCGAGGCAGCACGCCGCTATGCGGAGGAATTCGAGCTGGACGCCGAATGCGTGTCCGAGGCCAAGGCGGGCATCGCCGATGTCGAGGCCGGGCGGTTCCGGACGGTTTCGACACGCGAGGATCTGGCAGCGTTGGAGGCCGAGGTCATGGTCCGCGTGCGTGAGCGGCTTGCCAGGACCTGATGCCCTGGCGAACGCGGACGGCACCTCGCTGGCGCTGCGCCGGCGCCTGGCGGGGATCGCGATGGTGTTCACCGGGATGCTGCACTTCCGGCATTGAGGTGCGTAAGCGTTGGGAACTGCGTCAGCGTTGGCGGCTTACGGTCGCACGCCGCAGCGCTGCAGCAGCCTGACGGTCAGGCTCCGAAACGCCGCGTAGCATTCCAGCACTGCCTGCTGATGGCCGCCAAACGCGCCATCCGCGGGCTTCAGCAGAAACATCGGCTTCCGCGCATCCTGCGCCAGCGGCATGAGGGCGCGGAAGTCCCTGAGAACGGCAAGGCAGTTCGGATCGTCTTCGACGCTCGGGTATTGCGGAGGCCGTGACAGGATCAGGCGCGCATAGTCGCCGGGACTCCGCGACAGCCAGCGCCTGATGAGTCGGGCGATCGGTCCATGCGCGGGGAATGCCGCATGACGATATAGCCGGCAGGCGCCATTGAACCGGTTGGCAGGTCGATGCCGGGCGGACGGCGCTGATGGCGGATACGCCGCTGGACCCGCGCTGCATTCAGGGCGCCAGCAGCATAGAACAGCCCCTGCGACGAAGCCATATCCGCCGGCAGAGGGATGACAATACTGTCGCAGGCAAGCAAGCGGCCTGACTGGTGGCCAGACCCGTCCCCCACCGTCATGGCCGGGTCGCCGCTGTGGCGCAGATGGGCGGGACATGCCCAGCTATGACGAGGACACAACGATCTATCTCAACGCCGGCTGGTATTACGCCGTGGACAAGTTCTGATCGACGTACAAACCTAAGCCGCTGGGATTGAATAACCTAACGGCTTAGGCTAAAGTCACCCGCCATGAAGGTCTTCGATGTTCCCGGGGTGGGCGACGCGCTCATATTCCCCGACGATCATCCCCCGCCGCACGTGCACTTCGTGCATCGCGGTGAGGGGTGGACCGTCAAGGTTCGCTTTTCCTTCCTCAGCGACGTCGTCGGCCGCTATGGCGAGATCAGGATGGTGGGGCATCGTCCCACGGTGCGGACGGTCAACGACGTGCTGAACGAGGTCGAGGCGAACCTGCAGCGGTGCCGGGAGCGTTGGTGGTCCTTGCGGGGAACGACCGGACTTGACGGCCGCTGGGCCGAAGTGTCGCCGACGGGGATGGTCCGGCTGCCTTTGGCGCCGCCCCAGCGACCGCGCCGGGTGGCGCGGGCGACGTATCGTGCCCAGACCAAGGAGGTTCGCCTTGTCCTGGACGACGGTTCCCGGCACGTCATTCAGGCGGGGCGCGGAATTGAAGAGGCGGAGGAGTGGTCATGACCGAGCAGTGGACGATGCCGGCCCGTCGCCGTGTCACGCAAAAAGAGATCGACCGGGCGGTGCAGGCCGATGCCGAGATCGCGCGCACGGAATTCCGTGCCGTCGCGGTTTCGTACGACGAGTCAGCCGATCGGGTGAACTTCAGCCTCCCCGGCGGCGAGGTTCTCGCGGTCCCGCGGGCTTCGATCGACGGCCTCAGTGAACTCTCGCCCGCGGACATGCATGGCCTCCGGCTCTGGCCGGACGGCGTGCTCCTGGAGATCCCCGAGCGTGACGTCCATCTCCACGTGCCGCGGCTGCTGGCCCGTGCGATAGAGGTCATCACGCCGCCCGCGGTGTTGACCAGTATCTTCGGGCGTGTCGGCGGCTCCGTGACGTCCGAGAAGAAGCGTCTTGCTTCGATAGCCAATGGCAAGCGTGGAGGCAGGAAGCCGAAGCCGCAGACGGCCCTCGGATGAGGTGAAGGCGCCATCGGCATCGCACAGCGTCATCGTGCACGGGCGATCACCACCTCGATCCAGCGGTCAAGGTATTCGGATCCCTCGCTGACGAACCTTGAATGACGTCGGATGATCACCGCCGGGCGCTTCGACGGGCACCTTCACCAGGACGCCAAAGGTGGCCTGGCGGCCGTCCTCGCTCCGCGGTGCCTGCCACTGATCTCTCGGTCGTCAGGGGATCGCGGGCCCAGGGGGGAGGCCAGCCACGGCTTCGATGCCTGGATGGCACGCGGTCCCCAGCCGTTACCGCCCCAGCCCTTACCGCCCCAGCCCTTACCGCAGCGTCGCCCCCGTCGCCTTCGCCACCGCGGCGACGACCTTCTGGCACGCCGCCTCGATCTCGACGTCCGTCAGCGTCCGCTCGCGCGGCTGGAGCGTCACCTCGATCGCCAGCGAGGTCTTGCCCTCCGGCAGCTTGTCGCCGGCATAGACGTCGAACAGCGCCACGTTGGTGATCAGGCTGCGCTCCGCCCCCCGCGCCGCCCGGAGCACGTTGTCCGCCGGCACCGTCGCATCCACCAGGAAGGCGAAGTCGCGCCGTATCGGCTGGAACGCCGGCAGGTCCGCCGCGGCCTTACGGCGGCGCTTCGGATCGGGGATGGCGTCCAGGTTCAGCTCGAACGCCACCATCGGCCCGGGCAGGTCGAGCGCCAGCAGCAGCCGCGGGTGGATCTCGCCGAAATAACTCACCTCCGTCTTCGGTCCCTGGCGCACCACGCCGGAGCGGCCTGGATGCAGGAAGGCGGGTGCCTCGGCGGTCACCTGCAGCGACTCCAGCGGCATGCCCAGAGCCGTCAGCAAGGTCCACAGGTCGTTCTTGGCGTCCCACACATCCACCGGGCGCTGCGGCGTCAGCCAGTTGCGCGCGGTCGCGCCGCTGCGCAACCCGGCGGCGACCAGCTTCTGGCCCTCCGGCGCGTCAACCGCGAAAGCCGGGCCGATTTCGAACAGCGCGACATCCGAATAGCCGCGTGCCGCATTCCGCTTCGCTGCCAGCGCCAGGGTGGCCAGCGGCGTCGGCCGAAGCTGGTCCAGGTCCGCCGCGATCGGGTTGAGCAGCCGCAGCGCGTCGGGGACGGCGCCGAAGCGTTCCGCGTCGGACCGCGCCATGAAGCTGAAGGTGACGCACTCCATCAGCCCCGCCGCCGCCAGCGTCCGCCGCGCCAGGGCGGTGCGCTGCTGCCGCGGCGTCAGGGTCGTCGCCGGCACCGGGCTTTCGCGCGGCAACGACACCGGCGGCACGGCGTCGAGGCCGCGCAGGCGCAGGACTTCCTCGATCAGGTCATTCTCCGCCTCGACCTCGGCGCAGCCTGCCGCCGCGGCGGCGGC
Organism: Rhodopila globiformis; assembly: GCF_002937115.1. Lineage (GTDB taxonomy): Bacteria > Pseudomonadota > Alphaproteobacteria > Acetobacterales > Acetobacteraceae > Rhodopila > Rhodopila globiformis. Next base: position 16,856 of record NZ_NHRY01000263.1, read on the forward strand.
CTTGGCCGGGTCGAGCCCCGGCGACTGGTCCAGCACGATCGGGGCGGCGATGTCATTGCGCCAGGACGGCACCGCGACGGTGACGCGGGATTCGTCGCGGGCGCGGACGGCGAAGCCCAGCCGTTCCAGCGACCCGACCGCCTCATCCGCCGGGATGTCGGACCCGCCGAACCCGGCGATCCGGGCAAAGCGCATGGTCGCGTCGCGCTGCCAGTGCGGCTCCTGGCCCGCCGCGGTGACCGTGCCGGGCTCGCCGCCGCACAGCTCCAGGATCAGCGCCGTCGCGGCTTCCACGGCATCCGGCATCAGCGCCGGGTCGATTCCCCGCTCGAAGCGCTGGCGCGCGTCGGAGACGATTTGGTGACGCCGACCGGTGCGGGCGATGCGGACCGGGTCGAACAGGGCGCACTCGACGAAGACGGTGGTGGTGGTTTCGTCGCAGCCCGTTGCCTCGCCGCCGACGACGCCGGCGATCGACTGCACGCCGGCAGCGTCGCAGATGGCGCAGTCCTCGGGATCGAGGACGTAGTCCTTGCCGTTCAGCGCCCGCATCGTCTCGCCGGCGCCGCGCCGCAGGGTCAGCACGCCGCCGGTCAGCTTGGCCACGTCGAACACGTGCAGCGGCCGTCCCAGGTCGAACGTGAAGAAATTCGTCACATCGACCAGCGCGTTGATCGGCCGAAGACCAATGTATGTCAGGCGGTCCTGCAGCCATTTCGGGCTGGGCGAGTTCTTCACCCCGCGGATGGTGCGGCCGATGATCCAGGGGCAGGCCTCGGGGAAGGCAATCTCCCACCGCGGCCCGCCGTCGAACGCCGGCGGCACGACGGAGGGCGCGAACGGCTTCAGCGTGCCCAGCCCGGCGGCGGCCAGGTCGCGCGCCACGCCGCGCACCGAGAAGCAGTCGCCGCGGTTCGGCGTGACGCTGATCTCGATCACCGGATCGTCCAGCCCGGCCCATTGCACATAGGGCACGCCCACCGGCGCATCGGCCGGCAGCTCGATAATGCCCGAGTGGTCCTCGCCCAGGCCCATCTCGCGGGCCGAAAGCAGCATGCCGGCGCTGGTGACGCCGCGGATCTCGCCGACTTTCAGCGTCGTGCCGGTGCCGGGAATGAAGGTGCCCGGGCCGGCGAAAACCGCCTTCATGCCGGTATGGGCATTCGGCGCGCCGCACACCACTGACACCACCCCATCCCCCGCGTCCACCCGGCACGCCCGCAGCCGATCGGCGTTGGGATGGGGGGCGGCTTCCAGGACGTGGGCGATGCGGAACGGGGCGAGGGCGGCGCCGCGGTTCTCCACGCCCTCCAGTTCCAGGCCGATGTTGGTCAGGGTGTCGGTGATCCGCTCCAGCGAGGCGTCGGTCTGAAGATGCGTCTTCAGCCAGGACAGGGTGAACTTCATCGCTCAGACTCCCTCGTGCAGCATGGTGGGAGCCAGCGGGTTGAACCCGTAGTGCCGCAGCCAGCGGACATCAGACTCGTAGAACGGTCGCAGATCGGCCATGCCGTGCTTCAGCATGGTGATGCGCTCGACGCCCAGGCCCCAGGCGAAGCCCTGCCATTCCCGCGGGTCGATGCCGCAATTGGCCAGCACGCGCGGATGCACCATGCCGCTGCCCAGGATCTCCAGCCAGTCGCCGCCGCGGCCAAGCTCGCCGGTGCGGCGGTTCCAGCCGATGTCGACTTCCATCGAGGGCTCGGTGAACGGGAAGTAGGAGGCGCGGAAGCGCACCGGCAGGTCGGAGATGGCGAAGAAGGTGCGCAGGAAGTCGATCAGCACGCCCTTGAGGTGCCCGAGCGTCATGCCGCGGTCGATCACCAGCCCCTCGCATTGGTGGAACATCGGCGAATGCGTCGCGTCATGGTCCGCGCGGTAGGTCCGCCCGGTGACGATCACCCGGATCGGCGGCTCCTGCGACAGCATGGTGCGGATCTGGCCGGGCGAGGTGTGGGTGCGCAGCACCGCCGGCGTGCTGCCGCCGCGGGAGGGCGGCAGGTAGAACGTGTCGTGGTCCGCCCGGGCGGGGTGGTGCGCCGGGATGTTCAGCGCGCTGAAGTTGAACCAGTCGCTTTCCACGTCGGGACCGTCCACCACGGTGCAGCCCATGGCGCCGAAGATGGCGGCGATTTCCTCCATGGTGCGGGCGATCGGGTGGACCAGGCCGGTATCGCGCGGGCGCGGCGGCAGGGTCGGGTCGATCCGCTCGGTCATCAGCCGGGCGTCCAGGGCGGCGTCCTCCAGCGTGACCCTGCGCGCCTCGATGGCGCCGGTCAGCGCCTCCTTCAGCTGGTTCAGCGCGATGCCGCGTTCCTTCTTCTGCTCCGGCGGGACCTTTCCCAGGTCGCGCAGCATGGCGGTCAGGCTGCCGTTGCGGCCGAGCACGGCGATGCGGACGGCATCCCAGGCGCGCATGTCGGCTGCGGCGGCCAGGGCGGCATCGGTCTCGGTCTTCAGGGCGTCAAGGTCGTCGTTCATTCCATTGTCCCGGATACGGAAAGGGCCGCCCTGGTCAGGCGGCCCCTGTTCGCTCGTTCTCGGTTTCGGAGAGGAAACCGCGCTAGGCCAGGGCGGCCTGAACCTTCTGCACGATCGCCGCGAACGATGCCGCATCATCATAGGCAATGGCGGCGAGGACCTTGCGGTCCATCTCGATCCCGGCCTTCTTCAGCCCGCAGATGAACTGGGAATAGGTGAGGCCGTGCTCCCGCACCGCGGCGTTGATGCGCTGGATCCACAGGCCGCGGAACTCGCGCTTCTTGTTGCGGCGGTCGCGGTAGGCATACTGCAGCGACTTTTCCAGCCGTTCCCGCGCTATGCGGTAGTTGGTGGAGGAGCGGCCGACGAAGCCCTTGGATTGTTCCAGGACCTTCTTGTGACGGGCGTGGGTGGTGGTGCCCCGTTTGACGCGTGCCATGTCCGTGCGCCTTCCTTATTCGAGACCGTACGGCGCCCATTGCTTGACGGTCAGGCCGTCAGCATGGGTCAGAGTCTGGCTGCCGCGGTTGGTGCGCTTGGCCTTCTGGCTGCGCGCCATCAGGCAGTGGCGCTTCTTGCCGGGGCCGGCGAGCACCTTGCCGGTCGCGGTGATCTTGAACCGCTTCTTGACCGACGACTTGGTCTTCATTTTGGGCATTTCGTACTCCTTCACATGGCGCCTGCCGCGGCGCACCGGATGGTGCACGTCAGGCGGTCGCGGCCGGGCATGCCCGTTCCAGGCCCGGTCTCGCAAACAGGGGCGGGGATATAGCGGCGGCGGCGCGGACAGGCAAGCATGTTCGCAGCGCCGCCGCCGGCCGGCGGCTCAGGCGCCAGCCCCGCTCGCCGTTTCGTCCTGGTCCGACAGGGGGCATTGGCGGCAAGCGGCACAGCCGTGCCGGGCGGGTCAAGGCGGCGGCGGAGTCTGGATTGCCTGCCGCTTTCCAACACGGAGAACGCGAAGGACCACCGAGGACCACGAAGGGGTGTGAACGCGTCAGACAACGAAGCGCCGCAGGCCGTCCTTCAGGTACGCGGCATGGACACAGCCGGGCAAGCCTGCGGCGAGGATGCGATGCACCGCGATCGCCAGTCCCGCGATGCGGGTCGGCCGGTCCCGATCGGCCGGCAAGGTCCGGTCTTCGTGGCCCTCCGAGGTCCTCCGCTTTCTACCATGAAAATACGGTTCCGGACGCCTGGCCCCGCCGTCATGGCGGCCGCAGGGCCGCGATCCACGCCTTGCGACGCCGGTATCAGCAGAAGGCGTGGATGGTGGGCCTGCGCCCCATTGGCGTTAAAATAGCGTGGCGGCGGCACGATGCTTGCCATTCCGTCATGGCCCGGCTTGTCCGGGCCACCTATTCCAGCACTTGTGCCGCGACAGATGGCCCGGACAAGCCGGGCCATGACGATGGAGGAACGCTCTCGGCGCCCAGGCAAGCACTTGATTTTACGGTCATTTCCGACTCGTTTCCAGGATGTGTGCATTGCGTAGGGACAAGCCGGGCCATGACGAGGAGACAACAGCCAGCCCTATTTTAACGCCAATGGGGCCTGCGCCCACCATGACGAGGTGGCACCGACCTCGCCCATTTTCCGCCATCGCGGTGCCGGCGCGCCGGCTGGCTAACTCCGTGTTGAAATTTCGGAAGGATGACCAGACATGGACGGTCCTGGATTCCCCCGGCACCGCCCGCCGCGGAGTCAGCCCCCCTGTCCCCGGATTGGGCGCACCGGCCCCTCCACCATGACGGCATCGTCGCAGCCGGGTTCTCCATGAATGCGCCACAGGCACCGGTCATTCGTGGACGGGAACGATGAGCCAGGGCGTTTCCGACCAGGCCGGACGCGCTCTACGCCGGCTTGATGTCGAGCAGCGGCGTGCCGTCCACGCAGTCCAGGCCGCGCACCGTCAGCCGGGTTCCCTCCACGGCGACCAGCTCGACGATCGAGGAGGCGATCGGATTCGGCCGGATCGGCGACCGCAGGGCAAACGTGCCACTGGTCCGTCCGGCATGGTTCGGGGTCTGTAGCACGAGGTCCCGCCGCGCCTGGTGCATCCAGTACAGCACCTGGATCTGCGGACGGCCCGCAAGCCCCTGCAGCGCCTGGGCCCAACGCGGATCGACCTCGATGACACAGTCCGGCCCGGACGAGTCGCCGCGTCGCGGACAACTCTCCCGGGTTGCCCATGGCGTGTGGATTCGTCCTATATAGTAGAGTCCGGCATCAGTTCGACACGGTAAGGTTGTGCTGACTTCTCCGGCACGAAGTAGCGTGTCATCCGACATCAGCGGCGTTCTCCTCAGGTGGGGCGAATCCGGCAAGCGCACCGGCCGGATAGCATATCATCCGCGGGCGATTAACCCTTTGGGAGTCCGCTACCGTACACCCACGATTCCCAACACCATCCCGGGTGGCACGACAGGGACGCCGCGGCACCTGGCACCTGTGGCCGGCGACGGGCGTGGAGTCCCGGCGGCCCGTCCCGGGGATTGGTCGAGCGCTGAGTCCCGGACAAGAAATCGTGGGCGCATTTCAAGAAACGGCGTTGAAGCGGCCAGTGCAGGAGGATGCCGGTGCGCCTCACCCTGGTGTAACGCGGCCGGAAACCTTGCCCGGGAGGCCATGCCTGTTGTCGTGAAGCCCGCTTTGCGCTGCCGACGACTGCGCCTGATCCCCATGGCCTCATATGATACTGTCTGCAGGAACTATCCTGCTGCAAGTCATTTGCCCGCAGGCCCATGCCTGCGAGCAGCAGAGAGAATCGAATTCCCAAGTCGTCACCCCCGCGAACTGGTCGAGGCGAAGTGCCGGAACAGCCGATTCGTCTCGCTGGAGACGATTTTGAGTACCCGAGATACTACTTTGATAAAGAACATCTTGTTGAACAGCAATTTCTAATGCATAATGGTCCTACTTTCCGGGGTGGTTACAAGTGAAAGAACCAATACAGACTGATGGGAACGGCAGCGCCGAAGACTTCCGGCTCGAAGAATTCCTGCCGTTCCGGCTGGCGGTGGCGTCCGAGGGCGTTTCCCGCGTGATTGCCCGCAACTATCTCACGCGGTCCGGGCTGGGCATGCCGGAATGGCGGCTCCTGGCGGCGGTGGGGCGATTCTCCGTCCTGTCGCCGACGGCCGCCGGTGAGCGGACCTCGATGGACAAGGTGAAGGTCAGCCGTGCCGCGGCCAGCCTCGTCGCCCGTGGCCTGCTGCGCCAGGCCCAGGACCCGGCGGACGGCCGGGGGCGGCTGCTGCGGCTGACGCGCAAGGGCGCCAGCCTCTATGCCGGCATCAAACCGATGGCCGAGCAGATTGAAACCACTTTGGCCGCCGGCCTGAGCAGGACGGAGTGGAACGCCTTGCACAAGGCGCTGGGGCGGCTGATGGAGCACGCCCAGGCGATCAACGCCGGCAGCCCAGACAGCGACGTCGATTGAGGCGGCACGGCCGGCGGCTGATCCGCGCCGGCTCCGGTGTCCATCGTTGCGGGCGTGCGTCCGCAACGAGTGTCGCTGCCGGCGGTCTTCGCCGGTGGCGCGCGGCGCATCGTGATGGCACCCGGCTGGCGCCGCGCTTGCGCCGGCCGGGCCATGGCGTGTCAATGCAGCGTGACTGACTGGCCACTCTGCAGGAGACGGACCGCCATGACCATCGATTCAGCCATCCTCGCCGCCCTGTCCGGCGTTTCAACCGCAACCGTCACCACGGTGCTGCTGAAGAAGGGGTTGCGAAACGTCTGGATGCGCGGCACCAGGCCGATCCGCGCCGGCCAGCCGCGGCTGATCGGCCGCGCCTTCACGCTGCGCTTCGTGCCGGCGCGGGAGGATCTGGCAACGCCGGAATCGTGGTCGTCGCCGATTTCGACCCGCGCGGCCATCGAGGCCATGCCAGACGGTTGTATTGCCGTGGTGGATGCCATGGGCGTCACGGATGCCGGCATTTTCGGCGACATCCTGTGCGCGCGCATGGCGAAGAGGGGCGTCGCCGGCTTGGTCACGGACGGCGTGGTGCGCGACCTTGCGGGCGTGCTCGGCAGTGGGCTGCCCGTGTGGTGCCAGGGCGCGGCGGCGCCGGCCTCGGTGGCCGGGCTGACCTTCGTCGCCTGGCAGCAGCCCATCGGCTGCGGCGGCGTGGCGGTGTTTCCGGACGACGTCATCATGGTAGACGATGACGGCGCCGTGGTCATACCGCAGAAGCTGGTGGCCGACGTCGCCGCCGTGGCCGCGGAACAGGAGCGCATGGAGGAATGGATCATGGCGCAGGTGAACGAAGGCGCCGCGCTGCCGGGCCTGTATCCGCCCAATGCCGAGAACAAGGCGCGCTACGAGGCCTGGGCGAGGGGGCGTTAAACCCTGGCGCAGAATAACCGCTCGGCTTGCCGCCCGGACGCTCCAACCGCCATGGCGAGGGGGGCAGATCCCCATAGGCGTTAAAATAGGGCTGGCTGTTGCCTCCTCGTCATGGCCCGGCTTGTCCGGGCCACCTGTCGCGGCACAGTGCTGGAATAGGTGGCCCGGACAAGCCGGGCCATGACGGAATGGCAAGCATCGTGCCGCCGCCACGCTATTTTAACGCCAATGGGGCAGATCCCCGCTTCCAAAGCGGCGTGTCGATCTCTCCGAGGTTCGCTGCCGCACGGGCCAGGCTGCCGTCAGACAGCCGCTGCTTCGAAAATACGGTTCCGCAGGATCATCGCCCCACCGTCATGGCCGGGCGTGTCCCGGCCCATCCACCCCCCGCCGTTCGTGCGCAGATGGCCGGGACACGCCCGGCCATGACGGGGGCAACGGCGCCTGCCATTTTCATCCATCGTGATGGCCGCGCGCGGCCAGGGGGACTGTGTTGAAGCCAGCAGTTGTGGCGGCACGGACGGTGATCGTGGGACACGGACGGGCCCGTGCGGTTTGTTCTGTCGCTTCAACACAAAGACACGAAGCCACTAAGAACAGCGTGACCGCCAGGCTGACGGGCGTTCTCGGTACGCTCGGAATGGCGCCGGCGTGCAGAACCGGCCGAGGTGGATCGGTTATTCAGGCTCGGTCCATAGTAGTACAGCCGGCCGGGCAGCATTCGGTTGTTGAAGCAAAATTGTGTCTTTAAAAAAATAATACGAATTTCGCTTTTTTTCCTCGCTTCCTCCAGCCGCTACGTCCTACCGCGCGGATCCTGTCCGATCGGGGCGCAGGCCGCGACGAGCCACGCTCTCGCCGGCGGGGTCAGCGCCGGGCCGATCGTTTCCAGGACCCGCTGGTGGTAGCCATCGAGCCAGGCCCGTTCCGCTTGCGTCATCAGCGCGGGCTCCAGCAAGCGCCGGTCGAACGGGGCCAGCGTCAGCGTTTCGAAACGCAGGAACGGCTTCGCGGCGCCGGGCAGATCGGCCGGCTGGACCAGCAGCAGGTTCTCCAGCCGGATGCCGTAATGGTCGGGGCGGTAGTATCCAGGCTCGTTCGACAGAATCATACCGGCGGCAATGGGTACCGGCCGTGCAACCCGAGAGATGCTGACCGGTCCCTCATGCACCGAAAGATAGCTGCCGACCCCGTGGCCGGTGCCATGGTCGAAGTCCAGGCCGGCCTGCCAGAGCGCCCGCCGCGCGAGCACATCCAGGTGCGGGCCGCCGACGCCCGTCGGGAAGATGGCCGTGGCGATCGCGATATGGCCCTGCATCACCCGGGTAACCTGGTCGCGCAGCGCGGCCGGCGGCTGGCCGGGACCGGTCCAGACGGTCCGCGTGATGTCCGTGGTGCCGTCGGGATACTGCGCCCCGGAGTCGATCAGATACACCTCGTTCGCGCCGATCGGCCGGTTCGACTCCGGCGTGACCCGGTAGTGGATGATCGCGCCATGCTCGCCGGCGCCGGAGATCGCCGGGAAACTCTCGCCGCGAAAGCTGTCGACTTCCCGCCGGAAGGCCAGCAGGGTGTCGGCGGCGGACATCTCGGTCTGCCGGCCGGCCGGGGCCTCGGTGGCGAGCCAGTGGAGGAAGCGGCACACCGCGACCGCATCGCGCCGGTGCGCCGCCCGCGCGCCTTGCTGCTCGGTTTCGTTCTTGCAGGCCTTGGGCAGCAGGCAGGGATCGCTGGCCGCGGCTACGGTCGCGCCGGCGGCACGCAGTTGCTGCGCGAACCAGACCGGCGATCCGGCGGGATCGACGCGCACCGTCCTGCCGGCGAATTTCCGCAACGCCGGCCCCAGTGCCGGCCGATCGGCGATGGCGACCGCGTTGCCGAGCCAGGTCCGGGTTTCGTCCGGCAGCTTGGCCGGGTCGATGAACAGCTCGGTCGCGCCATCCGCGTGGACCAGCGCGAAGGCGAGGGCGAACGGCGTGAACGGCACGTCGTCGCCGCGGATGTTCAGCAGCCAGGCGATGGAGGCCGGATCGGTCAGCACCGCCGCGTCCTGCCTGGCCTCCCGCAGCACGCCGGCCACCTCGGCGCGCTTGTCCTCAGACGCCTTGCCGGCGTAGCGCAGCGGATGCGGCACCGCCGCCGCCACCGGCGGGGCCGGCCGATCGGCCCAGACCGTGTCGAGCGGGTTGCTGTCCAGGGGCACCATGTCGAGCCCGGCGTCGGTGTAGCGGGCGAGGCTCTCCTGGCTGATCAGCAGCGGGTCGTAGCCGATGCGGCCGCCTTTCGGCGCGTGCTCGGCGAGCCACAGGTGCGGCGGCTGCTCGGTGACGTGCAGGCGTTGCCACAGCCGGGCATCCGTTTGCTGCGCCAGCTGTAGGACATAGCGCCCGTCGGTGAACACGGCCGCCGTCGCGGCGAGCACCACGGCGAGGCCGGCACTGCCGGTGAAGCCGGTGAGCCAGGCGAGCCGCTCGGCCGAGGCCGGCACGTATTCACCGAGATGTTCGTCGGCCCGCGGCACGATGAACCCATCCAGGCCCAGCCGTAGCAATTCCCGCCGCAATTCGGGCAGTGCTGAAACGCTCATGTTCAATCCCTCGCCGGCCGGTGCCGATGCCGCTTCATAACTCGTTTGGCTTCCATGCGCTCAACGCATGACTGCTTGTGCTTTTTGACTCTTAAACCGAATGTAATCCGCCCTATGTTGCGCTGCATCATAAACCTGGGGGCGCCTCGCCACCCCGACGTCGCGTTGGTCCCGGGTTCGTTTGGGTATTTGTCATGAGCGTGCAAACCGCTGACTCGCAGTTTTCCTTCAAGCTCCCCAGCTTGAGCTATATTGATGCCAGATGGGAAGAGCCGGAGCTTCTGGCGCCGGCCGCGGCGCCGGGCCGCAGGACCGGGCTGGCCGCCTGGCTGTCCGCGCGGGTCGCCGCTTTCCAGGCGTGGCGCCGGGACCGCGAAGCCGCGGCGGAACTGGCTTCCATGTCCAGCCGCGACCTGATGGACATCGGACTGACTCGCTCCGACCTGAGCCGGGTGTTCGATCCCGCCTGCAACGACGATCTGCGCACACGCGGCGCCCGCCGCTGATAGCGAAAATCTGAACAGGCCCCTTGGGGCCTGACGCAGACGCTTCAACCGTTATGGCGGCTATCCGGGCCGCCATTGACGCCATTCCCTGTATCGGCATCGCAAGGCGTGGATGGTGGGCCTGCGCCCCATTGGCGTTAAAATAGCGTGGCGGCGGCACGATGCTTGCCATTCCGTCATGGCCCGGCTTGTCCGGGCCACCTGTCGCGGCACAGTGCTGGAATAGGTGGCCCGGACAAGCCGCATGGGCGCTAACCCAGGCGGCCGGGCGCCGGCCACCGCCCCGTCGTCATGGCGGCCGCAGGGCCGCCATCCACGCCTTACGGTGCTGATATCGGCAAAAGGCGTGGATGGTGGGCCTTCGCCCACCATGACGGGGTAGCAACGGCCGTGCCCCTGTCCGCCTACGTTAGCGCGTATGCGGACAAGCCGGGCCATGACGAGGAGGCAACAGCCAGCCCTGCTTTGACGCCAATGGGGCCTGCGCCCACCATGACGCGGAGGGTCGGGTGCGCCGGCGCGGGAGCCCTTGCGGTTGCGCCAACCCGGACCGTTGCGCCAACCCGGGCCGTTAACGCACGGTATATCGACCGGGCGTCGCGTGCCCAGGGCCCGCCGTGGCAGTTCCGCCGTTTCAGACCGGCCAGTGCATCGCCGACAGCGTAGCACCGATCATGGCGGGCAGTTCCTGCCATTCCGCCAGAATCCAGTAGCAGGCTATCAGGAGGATGATCCCGACCAATGGCGCGGCAAACCCCTTTCCGCCTCGCCTCTGATTCCGGGACAACGGCATTCCGCAACCTCCAGCCACAACAAAAAGCGGCCACACGGTTTGTGTGGACGCTACGCAGTGACTTGGTCACTGATTGCGGCCTATGTTAGGAATTCCTGTTAATTTTATGCCACAACAGAGATAGCTGATCCCCACCCGACGCATGGGTCAGGCCCGGCTGCCACGGGCACGATCCGCGCTGTCGTCTTCGGGGATCGAGGAGAGCCCGTGAGCCAGAACGCCGCCATTTCGACGTCCGGCACGGCGGCGCGGCTGGCCGCCGCCTCGCGGCTTCGGCTGCCTGTCGGCCCGGCCGCCGCGGCCCGGGGGCGCCGCGCCGGCGCGACGGGACGCGGCACGGCCCACCAGCTGTATTCCCGCCTGCCGCCGCCCGGCCTCGAGGCCCGAAACTGACCGCCGATCGGCCGGACCTGGCCATGGTGCTGGCGGTCGACGGGTCCGCCAGCGTCACCTATGAGGAATTCGGCCTGATCGCCGGTGGCATGGCGACGGCGCTGCGCGACCCGGCGGTCGCGGAGGGACTGACCGGACGCTCCATCCTGGCACTGCTGCTGTGGTCCGGCTCCGGCCAGCAGGACATCATCACGCCGTGGACCCGGATCGGCACGGCGGCTGATCTGGCGGCGTTCGCCGACGGCGTGGACAACATGCCGCGCACGGTGAGGGCCGGCACGACCGCGATCGGAGAGGCGCTGCTGGCGTCGCTGACGTTGCTCGGCCATGTTCCGGTGGCGCCGAAGCGCAGCATCGTGGATGTCATCGGCGATGGCCGCTCCAACGACGGGATCGCGCCGGGTCCCATCCGCGACCGCATGGCCGCCGCCGGCATCACCATCAACGGCCTGTGCATCCTGCATGAGGAGCCGGACCTGCTGGCCTCTTATACCAAAGAGGTGATCGGCGGTCCGGGCGCGTTCGCGGTAACCTGCCGCACTTATGACGATTTCACCGAGGCGATGCGGCAAAAACTGACCCGCGAGGTCAAGGGATTGATCGTCTGACAGCCGCGTCCCCATCAGAGATGGAAACGCACCCGATCATGACCGACAGCCAAGGGCCGGGTTCCGACGACCGGGTCGTCGCGGCGGAGACACGCAGCGAATTCGTGACCACCGGTGAGCAGACGGTCGGGGCGGTCACCGAGAAGAAGACCTTCGCCGCCGCGGCCGAGGCGGATGAGGACATGCCCCTGCCGACTGATCCTAAGACGATCTTCCTGGGCGGGCTGTTCTTCATCGCCGCCATGACGGTGCTGTATTTCGCCGCCGAGATCGTCCTGCCGCTGGTGTTCGCGATCGTGCTGAAGCTTCTGCTGCAGCCTCTGGTCCGGTTCCTGGAGGGAATCCGCATTCCGCGGCCGATCGGGGCGCTGCTGACCGTGATCCTGGTGCTGCTGGCGTTCAGCGGCCTGATCAGCATGCTGGCCGGACCCGCCACCACCTGGGCCAGCAAGCTGCCGGAGGCGATTCCGAAGCTGCACGACAGCTTCTATCTGCTGAAGCGGCCGATTGATACCGTCCAGGGCATGATGCGCCAGCTCGATGGACTGACCGGCGGCCAGTCGGCGCCGGCGCCGGCGGTGAAGTCGATCAACCTGGTGCGCGCCGTGTTCAGCAGCACCGCCGCCGCAACGTCGGGGTTGCTGACCACGCTGCTGGTGCTGTTCTACCTGCTGAGCTCGGGCGAGACCTTCCTGCGGCGGCTGGTGGAAATCCTGCCGCGCTTCAAGGACAAGCGCCACGTTGTGGAGCTTTCGGCGGATATCGAGCACAACGTCTCGATCTATCTTCTGACGGTGACCTGCATCAACGCGCTGGTCGGCTGCGCCACCGGCTGCGTGATGTGGCTGTGCGGCGTCGCCAATCCGGTGCTGTGGGGCACGGTTGCCTTCATGGTGAATTTCGTGCCGATCCTGGGGCCGGTGGTGGGGATCGTCGTCTTCCTGATGGCGGGCATCCTGTCGCTGGGGGTCATCTGGTGGGCGCTGATGCCGGCCGGCCTGTATCTGGGCATCCACATCATCGAGGGTGAGATCACCACGCCGATGGTGCTGGCGCGCCGGTTCACCATCAATCCGGTGGCGGTGATCCTGGCGCTGATTTTCTGGTACTGGATGTGGGGCGTTGCCGGCGCGATCCTGGCGGTGCCGATGCTGGCGATCACCAAGATCATCTGCGACGACCTGCGGCCGCTGCGGGCTATCGGGCATCTGCTGGAGGGGTGAGCCGCATCCGTACACCAATGGGTGGCCTGTCTCGCCGTCATGGCGGGGGCAGGGCCGCCATCTGCGCCTTGTGGTACCGGTGTATCGGCAGAAGGCGTGGATGCTGCGCCTTGGCCCACCATCACGCCGTTGCAGCGGCCGTGCCACTGGCCGCCCAGGTCAGGGGCCGAGCCTGAATAAGCGATCCACTTCGGTGGGTCCTGCCTTCCAGCGCCCTTCTGAGCGGACGGGGAGAACGCCCGGCCTGGCCCGTGACGCTGTTCTTACAGCAGGCCGCAGGTCGCTTGAGACAGGGCGACGGCGCTCCCTCATCGTCATGGCCCGGCTTGTCCGGGCCACCTATCGCGGCCCATGTGCTGGAACAGGTGGCCCGGACAAGCCGGACCATGACGATGAGGATAGGGGACCTCAGTGTCCCAACCGACCTGCGGTCTGCTGTAGTGGCTTAGTGTCTTTGTGTTGAAGCGGCAGAAGAAGCCGCACGGGCCTGTCCGTGTCCCGCGGGCGCCGTCCGTGCTGCTACAATCCTTGGCTTTAACACAAAGACACTAAGCCACTAAGGCTGGCGGCGTCTCGCGATGCCCGGGGATGGGCCCGTCCGCCGGGGCGATACGGTCCGCAACGCTGCGGGCAGGAACACGCTCTGCCAGCAAGACGCGAGTCGGAATAATAGAGCCGTGACACGGTTCCTGGGGAACATTGTCGGTTTCATCACTCTTCAGGCCATCGCAGGCCGCACCAACTGTCGCGGGAAAACGGCCAGAATTTCCCAGGCGCCGTATTATTCGGGCTCGATGCCTTGGGGCCTGTGGGACAGCACCCTCGCCCGGTTGCGGCCAACACTTTGGATCCGGCGCGGCCGTTGGCCCGGGGCGCGCAGAGGCAGGGAAATGCGGCATGACGATTCGTATGATTTCAAATTATTTCGTTGTATTCTGCTACTGAACCTCCAATCGATTCCGTTATTGGATGGATGGCGGGATAATCCGGCGGCTTGCGGAACGAGGCTGTGAATGACGGTGCCGGTGGTGAACAACGAGCTTGACGCGCGGGCACCGATCGATGGTGCCACACCGACGGTGCCAGGCTGGCCGGGTAGCTGCCGGTTGCGACCACCGGAGCGCGCGAGGCGGCGCCGGGCGAACCATATCGCCGATGCCATCCCCGCCGGTTTGGCGGGCGGCGCGGGGGATCGCCATCGGCGCGCCGGTGCCGCAACCGGCGACCAGGCAGGCCAGCCATCATTCACGGTCGGCCGGGCGAGCATCCGTGACTCCACCCCGATTCCCCACGTGGTGGCCGAATACTCCCGCATGAAGGCGCCCGGCCCATGAGCGAAGCCGCGGCACTGCTGGCCATCCTCGGTGGTGCCGGGCTGGTGCTGCTGATCGTGTCCCGCCAGGCGGCCTGGCGTCAGGCGGCGGCAGCGCGACAGGCGCTCGACCTTGCCCGCCTGCGCGAGGACGAACAGCGGCGCGTGCTGGATGGCATGCCGGGCGCGGTTTACCGGATCGTGTGGCCCGGCCGCGATGCCCTGCCAATCGGCCTGTTCCGCAATCAGGTCTTTGCCACATGGTTCGGCATACCGCAGGAACGGCTCGGAAACCGCGGCGGCGACATCACCGACCGGCTCGACCCGCCGGTTTCCCGCCGTGTCACGCTGGCGGTTGCCGACAGTGGCCCCGGCATCCCGCCCGGCGTGATGCACCGGCTGTTCGATCCGTTCTTCACCACCAAGCCGTCCGGCAAGGGCACCGGCCTGGGGCTGTCGATCTGCCAGGGCATCCTGACCAAATGCGGCGGCACCATCAGCACGGCGAACGCGCCCGATGGCGGCGCCGTCTTCACCCTGGACCTGGCGTGCTGGCAGGCGGAGGGCAATGCCGCAGCCGAAGCAGGCGCGCAGGCTGCCTGAGCGGAGGCCGTTGCAATCCGGTCAGGCCGGGCGTGTCCCGGGCAGCCACCATGACCTTGCGGCGACGACCGGCGGCGGCGGGATCAGGGAGTCTTCCTGCCGATCATCGCCGCAAGGTCGCCGACGCAGCGCAGGCTGTCGAGTTCGCGGGTGTTGAACTTGATGCCCCACTTCTCCTCGCTGGCCATGATGATCTCGATCTGCTTGAAGCTGTCCCAGCCCTGGACCTGTTTGGCGGTCAGTTCGGGGCTCAGCACGATGTCGTCGCGCAGGAACACGTCGTGGAAGATCTCGGTCAGCGCGCTGTAGATTTCGGCCTCGGTCGCCATGCGGTTTTAGCCCTCGACTACGTGGATGAAGGTTTCGGCGGGGGTGAAGCTCGCCAGGTCCAGGATGTTCCGGTTGCCGCCCGCCGGGTCGGTTTCCATAACTGTGAAACCCAGCCTGGCATAGTGATCCTTCACCATGCCGTTCTTCTTGGTCGGGATGTACTCGCCGGCCAGCCGCCTCGCGCCCAGCCGGGCCGCTTCCTGCGCGATCAGGTTCAGCGTCGTCGGCTCCACCTGGCGGCCCAGCACGCGACAGCTCATGAGCCAGGTGTCGATCGTCAGGTCCTTGTTGTCCTGCAGCCGGCCGATGATGATGGCGATGATGCCGTTGTCGCCGAACCGGTCGGTCAGGCGCAGTTGCAGGCCGAACGCCGTGTCATCGGCCATCACCGCAAGGACGTCTGCCTCGGTGTAGCGGCGGGTGGTCAGGTTGAACTGGTTGGACTTGTTGATCAACTGCACGATGCGCTGCAGGCCGATGGTGTCGAAGCGCTTCCAGACCAGCTGCATCTCCAGACTGCGTAGATACGACGGAAGGTCGGTCACCGCCGCCTTCAGCGCCTCGCGCGCCCTGTTGCCCTGGTACTGGCCGGTGCGCTCGCGGTCTTCCTCGGTGACGGACAGGCCCTCGAAATAGCCGCCGTCGGCCAGGGCGAGCGGATAGAAGGTGGGGTCGTCCGGCACCTCCGGCACCGCGACCATCGGCAGTTCCTGGCGCACCAGGTTGCGCTCGAACGGGTTGTCGTCGACGAAGCACAGCGCGTCGAGGCCGATGTTCAGGTCCTGCGCGATGGCGCGGATGTTGTCGGCCTTGTTCTGCCAGTTGGCGACGAAGCTGGCGATGTCGCCGCGCTTCAGCACCATGTCGGGATGCTTGTCGAACGGCTCCAGCGCATTGGCCTCGTCGTTCTTCGAGCACACCGCCAGGATCACGCCGCGGCGGCCGAGTTCGCGCGCGTATTCCTGGAACGCGGTATAGGCCTCGCCGAGCGGGCTGCCCTGGCCGATGACGATGCCGTCCAGCCCGTCGTCGCCGACGACGCCGCCCCAGATGGTGTTGTCCAGGTCCAGCACCAGGCACTTGTAGGAGCGTCCCTGCTTCGCCGCCAACCAGCGGCCGACCAGGTCGCCGTAGAGCGGGCCGGCGGTGGGGGAGACCTCCTGCTTCGAGCGGTGCCACAGCGCGGGGTCGTGCCACTTGCCGATGCCGTCGCGGGCGGCGCGGTCGTCCACCGCCAGGATGTCGACGCCGTCTGCCTCGGCCATGGCGCGGATCGCCTGGTTGAGGCGGGTGACGAACCAGGCGCGCGAGCCGGGCAGGCGGTGCTCGTTGTTGCCGAGCAGCGGCAGGTGTGCCGGCAGGATCGCCTGCTGGAGGACCGGGCAGCGGAAGGCGTCGCGCGCCAGGCGCCAGGCTTCGCGGATGCGGCCCTGCATGTCGGCCAGCGCGGCGTCGGCGCCTTCGAGGTCCAGGGTGGCGGTGACGCCGGCTGTCATGTGATAGGCGTCCAGCGCGAGCAGGGTCGCCGTCGGCTGGAATTCGTGCAGCGCCGAGCCGGGGTCTGATAGCTCCTGGCGGTACTGGCCGTAGTCGTTCTCGTAGGTGTCGATCCAGATGCCGCGGCGCAGGCCGGCGACGCGGATGGCCGGCAGCAGGTGGGTCAGGGTGGAGGAGCCGAGGACGGCGAGGCGGACCTTCCTGGTGGCCAGGGTCTCGGGACCGGCGGGCAGCACGCGGCGGAGGGTTTCGTCCAGGGCGTTGGTCAGGACGAAGTTCAGGCGGGCGTTGGCGAGGGCGACGGCGGTGTCCCAGGCGGTGGCCGGGTCGTTGGGGAGGGTGCGGAGGCGTTGACGCCAGTTGGGGACCTCGGGCAGCCAGTGGAGATCGGTCACGAATCCTCCGTTATGTCTTGCGGACCCGGGAATATGGTGCGGTGCCGCGGGCAGCTAACACCCACATGCGGTGGGCGCAACGAAAAAGCCGTCGTCGCCACTTTGTTCCGCGGCCTGCGGGCTGACAGGATCAGCCTCGCGGTGCAGATGTCGTCAAACCTCTCACGCAGTCGAACCGGTTTGTCATGTGCCTGCCCCGGTTCATCCGCGGCTGCAGCCTGTGCCAAAGCCGATCGAATCGCGCCTTTGCCCGTGTCATCGAGACTGGGAAGATTCGTGAGATACCGAGGCGAAAAAAAGTGGACGTGAGCGTATATTATATGTTGTGGGGTATAGAATGTTATTCTAGCGTATGCGACATGGTTGCTGTGGCGCTTCGATCCGCATGGAGGCGCGATGGATACGTGCCCCCTCCATCCCCGGGGGCGTTCCTGAACGTACACGATGCTGCCGGCGAGGAGTCGGAAAAATTTACAGCGCCGCCGTGCTCTCTGGTTCGTCGGCCGCGGCGCACCGAACAGCCAAATAATTGCTGATGTAGATCGATCAGGCGCACGCGGGCATTGCGTAACTTGGAAAAAACCGGTTGCGTATAACCGGAAAAGGCATTGGCGATCGTAGCCGCATGCTTGTCGTCGTCCTTGACTTCTCCGGCTTTTGCCGCCGGGTCCATCGAATTCACGGCGTAGATTTCTGTCGGAAATATTTACAGTACCGCCCTGACGTTTAATAAAACATGCGCTGAACCAATGGCTTATGAATTGGCATCCCGTTTGCATCGGTGGCGGTGGCAATTGGGGAGTTAGTCTCATGACGACGTTTCGTTCTTTTGTGCTGGTCGGCGCGATCGCGTCTGCCCTGACGCTATCCGGGACCCAGGCGCACGCCAGCCTGCTGAACTTCAGTTGGACTGACACCAATGGCGACACCGCCTCCTGGACGATGGATTCCAATCCGACCCCAATCAGCGTTAATACGGGCCAGAGCACCGAAGTAGCGGTGAACTCCGGAACCAGCAACTTGCTCGCGACCTTTTCCGCGGTTTACTTCTACATCGGGACTGTAGGAGGCGGCTTCTCGGACCCGAACGCGACGCTGAATACGGCTGGCGAACAGGTCTATACAAACACGGAGGCGGCGCCGGTGTTCTTGGTCGGCAGTTACGCCGTGGGCCGCGCTGATCCCAACACGGACAACTTGATCTCCAACGGCACGCTGACCGTGACCGCGGCGCCGGAGCCTGCCAGCCTGGCTCTGTTGGCCGGGAGCCTGATCGGGCTGGGCGTGGCGCGCCGCCGCATGGCAATCCGCGACTGATATCCCGCCCTGTATCGGCTGCCCGGCTCCAGCGGACGTCCATGCGGAGGCCGGGATCCGGTCCAAGGGGTACCATGACCGCAGAGTTGGCGGCCCATTTCTTCGTCGCTAATTCCATTGTGGCGCCGAACGGATCGCCACCGCTTCATGCGGTTGCGAAAATCGTTCCTGATCGGCCAGTTTCATCGGCCAGTTTCGAGGCTTGATACCGCGGTGCGGGAAACCTGGCGCGCCGGAGTTTCGCTCGTCGCTTGACAATGCGTGCAGCGATCGACAACGAGGCCGCGGGCCGCAGGGATTCCCCCCCCTGGGCCCGCGTGTTTCCATTCCAGCCAACAATACCCTGTCGTCATGCGCCGGCCTGTCGCGACCACACCCGCCGCCTGGCCATGGCCGGTGACCAGGTCTGGTGCAAGCGTCGCCAGATCCATGGCTCCCGTTGAACTTGGCGTGCAACGTTCGCGCTGTTGCTGCCGATCGTGTGCTTAATGTTAGTGTCTGCCCGACAAGTTTCCCTTATCTTCCAACTGGTTACGGACGACGCGGTGTCGCTCCTCGGCGGAAACCGCCGCTACTTTCGAAACCGTTCTGCTATCAACAGTGGGTTAACCACTTGATTCCATTGGCTACCTTCTCGGACAGACACTTAGGCCGGCACAGGATCGCAGCACCGCGACGTCCCGAATAACCACGACGCCGCGCTGTGTTTCGACACCCAGGCGGCGCAGGGCCGCAAAGGCACGCGACAGATTTTCCTGGGTACAGCCGATTTTTGCCGCGATATATCGTTTCTCCAGTGGCAGCACGAAGCGGGCCGGTGCCGAGTCCTCGCCGTCTGCCAGTCCAAGGAGATAGCGCGCCAGACGCTGTGTGGCTGGATGGCGCTTCAACTCGCAAATCTCGATCTGTAGCCGATGCAGGTCAAGCAGCGCATGGCTGAGAAAGCGGCGCGCGACTTCCGTATCCTGCTCGATCAATGTCCGCAGCGGCGCGGTGGGCACGATGACGAGCGTCACGGAACTGATCGTCCGGACGCCAAAGCGCGATGGCAAACCCAATATGGCTTCCGGACAGGCGATTGCCGAAGGCGACTGAATGACGTCAATGAGGACATCGCCATGATCCCCGTTCGCTTGTGTGGCGACCGCGGCGCCAGACATCAGGAAAATCAGGTCCGACGGTGTACGGCCTTCCATGAGAATGTCATGGTCCGGCCCCAACCGGGCCAAGTCACCAAGTTCGTTGAGAACGTGCAGTTGCTCCGCGTTGAGGGCGGCGAAAACGTGCAAACCTCGCAGTGTTTCGACTCCTGGTCTCATGTTCTGCCACTCGTTTTGTGATTTGAGGTGGTCACCACAGCTTTTGGTTGTAAGCGACGGTCGGAATCTCGAACTTCGGGGCGGCGACTATCGGAAATGATAATTATCAATCAACGACCTGACGTAGCGCAATTCTAGATACAAGAAACGACAAGTGTGATTTTGCGTATTGCATGTCAATGCAACTCGCGTCAATCGGAAATAGTTGCAAAATCGCTTTGGAAGCGCCCTCCGGCTAATCCGGTCGGACGCTTACGCAGCAGTCGTGAGGAACGAGGCCATGAGTATCGACAGTTGGGTAAAAGCAGGTAGATTGGTAGGCGGCACTTGGAGCCAGACCGGACATTGGTCGGCGAAAGGCATTCCCGGAAGCGGGGACACCGCGGACATCAGTCGTGCCGCAAAAAGCGCCTATACCGTCATTGTCGATGGCTCGTATACGATTGCCGATCTGACAATCGGCTCCAGCTATGCAACGCTTGCCTTTAATGCAGGCACAAGTCTCACAGTCAGCGGCACAACCACCCTTTCTGCCGGCACGATCGCGCTTGGCAGCAGCGGGGCGACGCTTTCAACCGGCATCCTGGATACTTCCAACGGCACGGCCATCACGATCGGCACTGGCGCCACACTGCTCGCTGGCAGCGGCACAATCAGCGGGGCAGTCTCCGGTCCCGGCACCATCGAGGCCAATGGCGGGACGCTGGATTTCAGCGCCGGGATTGGTGCGAATACTGGGCTGAACTACGAGATCTCCAATGCGAGTTTGTCTGTCCTTCAGATCGACTCGACTGTCGGCAACAACAACACGTTCAGCTTCGCCGGCGCGGCCGGTGTGCTTGACTTCACCGCCACCAGCACCAACCTGAACCAGACCGTGTCGGGCCTGAATGTCGGCGCCAGCGACACAGCGCCTACCAACTTCATCCAGGTTGCGGGCATCGTCACCGTCAGCGATGCCACCAACCTCTATTCCTATTCCGGCGCACCGGTAACAGTCGACTTCGGCAGCGCTGGCAGCCTGACCCTGACCAATGTCAGCGGCAGCAGCGGGTCGTTTTACGTCGATACCGTCATCACAGGCGGCAACACCGACATCTTCCTCGCCTCGACCGTCTGCTTCGCCGCCGGCACCCGCATCCTGACCGCATCCGGTGAGCAGGCGGTCGAGACCCTGCGTCCGGGCGACATCGTCCTCACGCTCACCGGCGACACGCTCACCCCCGAACCGGTCAAGTGGATCGGCTACCGCCGGATCGACCTGACGGCGCATCCGCGGCCCGAAATGGCGGCTCCCATCCGCATCCAACGCCACGCCTTCGCCGACAACCGGCCGCACACCGACCTGGTCGTCTCCCCCGACCACGCCCTGTTCGTGGACGGCAAGCTGATCGCCGCCCGCCAACTGGTCAACGGCAGCACGATCCGCCGGGAAACCGCCTGCAAGTCCGTCGAATATTTCCACGTCGAGCTCGACCACCACGCCATCCTGCTGTCCGAGGGCCTGCCGACGGAAAGCTACCTCGACACCGGCAACCGCGGCTTCTTCGCCAACGGCGGCGACCCGCTGGTCCTGCACCCGGACCTGATGGACGAATCCGATTGCCCGACCCGCGAGGCGGCCTCGTGCGCGCCGTTCGCCTGGGACGAGCCCACGGTGCGGCCGGTCTGGCAGCGCCTGGCCGATCGCGCGGCGACTTTGGGCCAGCCGGCGGTCAGCCCGGAAACCACCCGCGACACCGACCTGCACCTGCTGATCAAGGGCCGGGCCCTGCGGCCGCTGTACGCCGAGAACGGGCTGTTCATCTTCGCGCTGCCGCGCGGCACGGCCGAGGCGCGGCTGGTGTCCCGCGCCGGCGCTCCGGCGGATGCGCGCCCCTGGCTGGACGACCGCCGCGTGCTCGGCGTCCAGGTGCAGCAGATCACCCTCCGCGATGCGACCGACGTCACCACGATCGCCCTCGACGACCCGGCCCTGTCGCAGGGTTGGTGGGACGTGGAGCGGAACGGCATGACGATGCGGCGCTGGACGGACGGAAACGCCGTTCTGCCGCTGCCTCACCTGCCGGGCGTGTCGATGCTGGAAATCCGGGCCGGCGGCCTGGACTACCTGATCGGCAACGACCGCAGCGCCGCCGCATAGAGCGGGATCGTCCGGGGTCGGCGCGCGGCGGCGCGGCGACCTCGGGTCTCAATCGCCCGCGTCAACCAGGACGCCAGAGCACGATCGGGTCAACCTGACCCGATCACGCGCCAGGCCACGCCGGCAGGCGGCGCCCCGATCCCTGGCCGCGCCACCCGAACCGCCGCTCCGGCTGGCCATCCCTGCGTTCCGCCGCCGGAACCGGGATCAGGCTGCGGCGGGGTCGGCCCCGTTGTCTGCCCGGGCGGCGTCGGCCTGCTCCAGCCGGGCGTTCAGCTCCGCCCCCAGCAGCACGGCATAGGCGGACACATAGAACCACAGCATCACGCCGATGATGGCGGCCAGCGACCCGTAGGTCGCGCCGAAGCTGGACATGCGCGAGACGTAGAACGACAGCGCCTCCGACGCGACCAGCCACAGCACGGTCGCCAGCGCCGCGCCGGGCGCGATGCGCGGCCGCCTTGGGACCCGCCGCAGCGGGCCGAAGCGGTACAGCAGCGCAATGGCCACAAAGAAGAAGCCAATCAGCATGGCCATGCCGGCCGCATGCACCAGGCTGCCGCCATGCCGCGTCAGGCCCAGGAAGCTGATCGCCGGCGGCAGCAGCACCAGCACCGCGATGGCCAGGATCGCGCACAGGACGGCAATCAGGGTCATCGACAGGCCGATCAACTGGAACCGCAGCAACGGGCGCCGCTCGGTGACGTCATAGGCGATGTTCACTGCGGACAGCACCGACTTGCTGCCGGTGGAACTGCTCCAGAAGGTCAGCAGGAAGCTGATCGCCAGGTGCGCGCTCAGCTCGCCGCCGCTTTTGTGGACAAGCTGGTGCACCCGGTTGGCGATCAGGCCGAATGCCTGCGGCGGCAGCAGCCCGGCCAGGGCTGCCAGATGCTGCTCGGCGGTGACCGGGGCGAGCACCAGGCCCATCATCGAGATCAGCATGCTGATGGCGGGAAACAGCGCCAGGGTGGCGTAGAACGCGCAGCCAGCCGCCGCCAGGGAAATCCGGTCGGTGGTGCTGGCCAGCAGGGTATCCCGCACCAGCCTGGCGTAGCGGGCGCGGGCCGGTTCGGCGGTGGGGCCGTCCTCGGGCACGGTCACCTCGTTTCGATCAGCTTGGGCGGGCATGCGGCACGACCACGGCAGAGTTGAAGCCACTCAGATATTTCCTGTTGCAAGGGAGGGAAAGCGGTCTTAAGTGGCCCCCACGCAGCAACGCACGTGCCTCTGGCCCTCTGTGGTTACGCAACGACGTCAAGCGTTCTGGCAATCGCATGGTCGCTGGTTCGTTCGACCGTTTCGTTAACTACGCTCATCGCCTGGATAGATGAGCGTTCATAGGAGGGAGGCCCGGCGCGATGACCCCAAAAATCGCCCGTTTCCTGGCCCAGCATCAGCCGGCGACGCCGTGCCTGGTGCTGGACGTCGACCGCGTGGAGGAGAACTTCCGCGCGCTGAGGAACGCCTTGCCGCTGGCGCGTATCTACTATGCCGTCAAGGCGAATCCGGCGCCGCAGATCCTGCAGCGCCTCGTCGGCCTCTCCAGCCACTTCGATGCCGCCAGTATCGAGGAAGTGACGGCGTGTCTCGACGCCGGCGCGCGGCCCGAGGCGATCAGCTTCGGCAACACCATCAAGAAGGTGTCGGCGATCCGCCAGGCGCACGAACGCGGCGTCGGCCTGTTCGCGTTCGATTCGCGTGAGGAACTGGAGAAGCTGGCCGCCCACGCGCCCGGATCGCGCGTCTATTGCCGCATCCGCGTGGAGAACGCCGGCGCCGACTGGCCGCTGTCGCGCAAGTTCGGCACGACGATCGAAAGCGCGAAGGAGCTGATGACCGAGGCCGCAACGCTTGGGCTCGACCCGTACGGCCTGTCGTTCCACGTCGGCAGCCAGCAGACCACGACGCAGGCGTATGAAGCCGCCATCGGCAAGGTTGCGATGCTGTTCACCGACCTGACCGAGGCCGGCGTCAACCTGCGCATGATCAACCTCGGCGGTGGGTTCCCGACCCGGTATCGCGACGAGGTGCCGGGAATCGACCAGTTCGGCAACGCGATCATGCGGGCAATGACCGAGCATTTCGGCAACGCCCTGCCGGAGATGCTGGTCGAGCCGGGCCGCTTCATCGTCGGCGACGCCGGTCTTGTCGCGGCCGAGGTCGTGCTGGTCAGCCGGCGCGACCGCAACGATCCGGTGCGCTGGGTGTACCTGGACATCGGGCGCTTCGGCGGCCTGGCCGAGACCGAGGGCGAGTCGATCAAGTATCGAATCACCACGCCGCATGACGGCACCCGGATGGGCCCGGTGGCGATCGCCGGGCCGACCTGCGACGGCGCCGATATCCTGTACGAGAAAACCAACTATCGCCTGCCGCTGGCGCTGAAATCGGGCGACCGGGTTGAGCTGCTGTCCACCGGCGCGTATGTCTCGACCTATGCCAGCACGAAGTTCAACGGCTTCGCGCCGCTGGCGGAGTACTATTTGTAAAGAGTATCGATGACGGGGCGGCCGTCGCCATCCCGTCATGCCGGGGGCAGGCCCCATAGGCGTCACTATAGGGGCGCCGGCGGTGCGACCGCTCCGTCGTCATGGCGGCCGCATGGCCGCCATCCACGCCTTGCGGTGCCGGTATCGGCAGAAGGCGTGGATGGTGGGCCTCCGCCCACCATGACGGTGTAGGAACGGCCGTGCCGTCACCCCAGCCTGCCCGCGGCTTGCCCTCGTTACCGGATCAGACCCGTCAGCGGGCTGGACGGATCGGCGCCCATACGCCGCGGCATACGCCCGGCCAGATAGGCCAGCCGCCCGGCTTCGATCGCGGCCTTCATCGCGCGCGCCATCAGCACCGGATTCCTGGCATGGGCGATGGCGGAATTCAGCAGCACCGCGTCGCAGCCCAGTTCCATCGCGATCGCCGCGTCGGAGGCGGTGCCGACGCCGGCGTCGACCAGGAACGGCACGGTGATCTGCTCCCGCATCAGGCTGATCATCGCCGGGTTCTGCAAGCCCAGCCCCGAGCCAATGGGCGCGCCCAGCGGCATGATCGCCACGCAGCCCATATCCTGCAGCCGCTTCGCCGCCAACGGGTCGTCGGCGCAGTACACCATCACCTCGAACCCGTCCTTGATCAGCGCCTCGGCCGCCTCGAACGTGCCCGGCATGTCGGGGTAGAGCAGGGGCGCCGGCCCCAGCACCTCCAGCTTTACCAGGTTCCACCCGCCGGCCTCCCGCGCCAGGCGCAGCGTGCGCACGGCCTCGTTGGCGGTGAAGCAGCCCGCCGTGTTCGGCAGGTAGGTGTATTTCTTCGGATCCACGTAATCCTGCAGCATCGGCGCGTTCGGATCCGACAGGTTCACCCGCCGCACCGCGACGGTGACGATCTCCGCCCCGCTCGCTTCGATGGCGCGGCCGGTTTCCTCCAGGTCCTTGTAGCGTCCGGTGCCGACGATCAGCCGGGACCGGAAGGTCCGGCCTGCGACGGTCCAGGTGTCGTCAGCCGTGCTCATTCCGTCCATGCTCAGCCTCCACCGATAAAGTGCACGATCTCAAGCGAGTCCCCGCTCGCCAGCCAGGTCTCGGCATAGCGCGAGCGCGGGACGATCTCCTCGTTCCGCTCCACCGCCACCTTGCGCGTGTCCAGGCCAAGCGCCGCGAGCAGCGCCGAGACCGACAGCGGCCCATCCGCGGGTCCCTCGAACACCCTGCTTTCGCCGTTCAGGGTCAATGTCACAGAACTGTTCATGCCACCAGTATGGTGCGCCCGCCGCCCGGCGGCAATGCTGGGGAAGGGAAGGCCAGGGCTCCGCCCTGGACCCGCAAAGGGGCGAAGCCCCTTTGATCCCATGACGGCGGATGAACAGGAGGGGGGCGACCGTGCCGTTGCAACGGCTGTGTTGCCCCCCTCCTGTTCATCCGCCATTACCGGGTTCCAAGGGCCGTCGGCCCTTGGCGGGGTCGAGGGGCGGAGCCCCTCGCCTTCCTTTCACAGTCATGGACCACAGGCGCGGCCTATGCTACGCGCGGTGGTTATGCCTCATTCTGCAATCCGACCGTTGGTGGCGGTGCTGAACGGGCCTAACATGAACATGTTGGGCCTTGGGCAGCCGGACGTCCATGGCCGGGCCACGCTGGACGACGTGGAGGCGCTGTGCGCCGAAGCGGCTGAGGCGGCCGGGTTGGCGATCGACTTCCGCCAGACCAACGGCGAGGGGGAACTGGTGACCTGGGTGCAGGAATGTCGCGGCCGGGCAGCGGGGATCGTCATCGCTCCCGCCGGCTTCGCCACGACGTCGGTTGCCTTGATGGACGCGCTGCTGGCGACCGACCTGCCGGTGATCGAGGTACATATCAGCAACATCCACCGGCAGGAACCGTTCCGGCGCAACTCGTACGTCTCGCTGGCCGCGACCGGTGTCATTTGTGGACTTGGCGTGCGCGGCTATGCCATGGCCTTGCAGGCGATGGCAGATCTTCTGGAGGACCTTCGTTGACCCGTATTCCCATCGATCCCGATGCCATCCGCGCTCTTGCCATGGTGCTGGCCGAGACCGGCCTCTCTGAGATCGAAATCGCCGACAAGGACAGCCGTATTCGCGTCGTGCGGAACGTGGCGCCGACGACGGTGCTGACCTCGGTCGCGCCGGCGGCCGCTGCCGCGCCGCTCCAGGCCGCGGCTCCGCAGGCGCCGGTGGTGCAGGACCTGTCGAACCACCCGGGCGCCGTCACCAGCCCGATGGTCGGCGTCGCCTACCTGTCGCCCGAGCCCGGAGCGCCGCCCTTCGTCACCGCGGGGCAGCAGGTCACCGCCGGGCAGACGCTGCTGCTGATCGAGGCGATGAAGACGTTCAACCAGATCAAGGCGCCGAAATCCGGCACGGTTTCGTCGATCCTGGTGCAGCACAGCGCGCCGGTCGAGTATGGCGAAGTGCTGATGATCCTGGAATAGTCTCTTGTTTCAGAAAATCCTCATCGCCAACCGGGGCGAGATCGCTCTTCGCATCCAGCGCGCCTGCCGCGAGCTGGGAATTGCCACCGTGGCGGTGCATTCCACCGCCGACGCCGACGCCATGCACGTGCGCCTGTCGGACGAGAGCGTCTGCATCGGCCCGCCGCCCGCCAAGGACAGCTACCTCAACATCCCGTCCATCCTCTCGGCCGCGGCGATCACCGGGGCGGACGCCATCCATCCAGGCTATGGCTTCCTGTCGGAGAACGCCAGTTTCGCCGACATGGTCAGCGCGCACGGCCTGACCTTCATCGGCCCGTCGGCCGAGCACATCAGCATGATGGGCGACAAGATCGCCGCCAAGACGGCAATGGCGGCGGTCGGCGTGCCGCTCGTGCCGGGCTCGGACGGTGAGATGCCAGACCTGGAGACCGCGCGCAGCGTCGCGTCCCGCATCGGCTACCCGGTGCTGATCAAGGCGGCGGCGGGCGGCGGCGGGCGCGGCATGAAGGTAGCGCGCGACCCGTCGGAGCTCGAGGACGCCTATCGCCTGGCGCGCACCGAATCGCGCGCCGCGTTCGGCAACGACGCGGTCTACATGGAGAAATACCTCGACAAGCCGCGCCACATCGAGCTGCAGATCATGGCCGACGGCCACGGCAACGTGGTGCACTTCGGTGAGCGCGACTGCAGCCTGCAGCGGCGACACCAGAAGGTGCTGGAGGAGGCCGGCTCCCCGGCGATCTCGGCCGCCCAGCGGGACGCATTGGGCGAAACGGCGACGGCGGCGCTGCGCAAGCTGGGCTACCGCAACGCCGGCACGCTGGAGTTCCTCTACCAGGACGGCCAGTTCGCCTTCATCGAGATGAACACCCGCCTGCAGGTGGAACATCCGGTGACGGAAATGCTCTGCGGGATCGACCTGGTGCGCGAGCAGATCCGCGTCGCCGCCGGTGCCAGGCTCGGCTACGAGCAGCGCGACGTGACGTTCAATGGCCACGCGATCGAATGCCGGGTCACCGCCGAGGATCCGCAGACCTTCATGCCGACGCCGGGGCGGGTGATTGCGTACCACGCGCCGGGCGGCCTGGGCGTGCGAGTCGATTCGGCGCTGTATGCCGGCTACTTCGTGCCGCCGAACTACGACAGCCTGGTCGCCAAGCTGATCGTGCATGCGGCCACGCGCGAAGAGGCGATCAATCGGCTGCGCCGCGCGCTGGATGAATTCGCGGTGGTCGGCATCAAGACGACCATCCCGCTGCACCAGCGGATCGTCGATGACCCGCAGTTCCAGGCGGGTGACTACACGATCCATTGGCTGGAGAAATTTGTCGCTGGCGGCTAGGTTTTTTCCTTCAGGAGGAAGGAAAGCCTTGAGTCATCAGCACGAATCAACACCGGTACCCGGCACGGTTGACTGGAAGGTCAACGGTGTCCGGGTGATCAGAGGCGACCAGCTCGACACCAACACGCCGCAGACGCCTGGGATGAACCGGGCGGCGGCGATCAACGCGGCGCGGGTCGGCGCGCAGAAGATCTGGGCCGGCACGGTCGCCATCCATCCCAATGCGAAAACCGGCGCGCATCACCACGGCGCACTGGAGAGCGTGATCTACGTCGTCCGCGGCAAGGCCCGGATGCGCTGGGGCGAGGCGCTGGAATTCGTCGCCGAAGCCGAGGCCGGGGATTTCATTTTCGTCCCGCCCTACGTGCCGCACCAGGAGATTAACGCCAGCACCGACGAGACGCTGGAATGCGTGCTGGTGCGCAGCGACAACGAGGCGGTCGTGGTCAACCTCGACATCGAGCCGGTGGAAAAGCCCGAGGCGGTGTACTGGGTGGACCCGATCCATCGCCAGCCGTCATAGGGGGACAGCGACTGGGGCGGATAGCGACTGGCGCTGGAGCGTTCCCGCTCTGAGCGAGCATGCTCCAACTCCTGTTTCGTGCGCCATTTCATCGGCCTGAAATCGCCCCGCGAGCTCCAGTCAGGCCGATATTGCTCTAAGCCAGCGCCTTCAACGCCTCGACAATGATGCGAATGCCCTGGGCGTGCCAGCGCTGGACCGCCTTGTGATCGGCGCCGAGCGCCGCGCCCAGCCGCCGCCAGGGGAACAGATGCCGATCGGTGATCGGATGCACGAGGCTGCGGGCGCCGACGATGCGGCGCAGGACGTAGCGGTCGAGCGGAATCAGCGAAATCCAGCTCAGGGCTTCGTCCATGCGGGTGATCTTCTCCGCCGACGGCGTCACGGGACGGATGCGCGCCTCGGTCCAGCCGTAGGATTCCAGCGCGGTGCGCACGATCTCCAGGGACGAACTGCGCAACCGGGTTGACCAGCCGGTGTTCGGCAGGGCCAGCAGGGTCGCGCCGGCTTCCTCCAGGCGATAGATGACGAAATCGGCGTCGATCTCGTAGCCGTTGGTCACGACCGGGCGGATCCCCGGCCGCGCGGCAGGCTTTGATGCACGGACTGTCGGCATGCTCATGTCCTTTCGTGGCCCGGTCAGCGGATGGTCTGCGGGATGCGGAAAGGCACGCCTTCCAGCACCGTGCCGCGGGTGATGACGTCCCAGCTTCCGCTGTGGCCGGCTGGCAGCGGCAGACGGTCGGATTCGTCGAGCGTGGCGACGGCGTTGGCCGGCGGGCGCGCCACGCCGATGACGCGGCCGCGCTCGATCACCGTCCAGCGGGCCAGTCCGAGCGTGAGGGCGATGACGTCCCAACTCGCACCCTCGGTGCGGAGGCGGCGGATCTGGGTGTCCTGACCTTCTGTCCAGATGATTTTCTTCGGCACCGGCGGCTCCCTCGGGAATGATCCTGCGGAACAATTCAGCAACACGCCGTTAGTTAGTGGAACAAACGTTCTGCGTCAATCAAAATAACAAAGAAGCAAGGAAAATTTGCCTTGTGACAGCCGCCGGGCGCCGAGAGAGACCGCGCACCCGGGTCGCGCCGGCAGCTGGGCCGTCTGGCACCGGCTCAAGCCGGTATCCTTGCGGTGCCGATCGCGGCAAAGGCGTGGAGGGCGGCCCCGCGACCGCCATGACGGTTGAAACGTTCGTGCCGCAAGTGGAGCGGTTACCCTGCATCAGGCCCTGTAGGATCCGAGCCCGAATAAGCGATCCGCTTCGGCCCATCCTGCATGCCAGGCCATTCTGAACGAACCGGAAGAACGCCCATCGGCCTGGCGGTCACGCTGTTCTTAGGCGATCCCCAAAAACTAACGCTCCTGGTCAACAATATAAATGGCAGGGTATCGGCCGAATTTTGAATGCTGACGTGAAGCAGTTATTTTTGGGAATCGCCTTAGTTTGACTGTGTCAAAAACTGAGGGATAGTCAATGTTATCAATGGGTTATGGCGGGCACCTAGTTTGCGAGAAAACGTCGTAATTTCAATGTGTTAGGCGGAAACTGACACAGTCAAATCAATTGCCATCCGCCGCCGTCAGTGTCTGGCCGATCGATCTGGCGAACTATGACTTTTATCCTTCTGAATTCACTGGATCAGCTGACAAAGGTCAGCTAAACTAACATTTATGAGCACATCACAGCACATCGGGACCCGCATCCGCACCCAGCGGCGCGAACGGGGCCTGACCCAGGACGACCTCGCGCATCACGTCGGCGTCTCCCGCAGCGCCGTCGCGCAATGGGAAACCGGGCGCACCGGCCAGATCACCGGCAACCTGTCACGCATCGCCGCGGCGCTCGACGTCGGCGTGGAATACCTCGTCCACGGCGACGACAAGCGTGCCGCCGCCGAGGCGCGCCAGGGCGACGAACTGGCTCTGCTGCGCCTGTACCGGGACTGCGATCCCGAGGACCGCCAGATGTTGCTGCGGACCGCCCGGCGCCTGGCCCGCCGCTGAGCCTCAGCCGCCCCGCGGCGCCGCCGCCCGTTGCAGCCGATCGGCGATGGCCAGGCCGAGGCCGGTGGTGGGGATGGGCATGACGGCAATGCCGCGGGCGCCCAGCCGCGCGCCCTCCGCGTCCAGCCGGCGCAGGCCCTCGAACAGCCGGGACGCCGCCTCGGTGGCATCGGTCGCAAGGCTGAGCTGGAACTGGCAGGCGGCGCCCGGCAGCGGCGGCCCGAACGCCAGCAGCGCCTCGTCCGCCGCCACCGCCACGGCGTCCAGCCGGACCGGCAGGGACGGGGCGTAGTGCGAGACCATCAGGCCGGGGGACCGCAGCCCGCTCGCCGCGTGCGCCACCGCATGCGGCACGCCGCGCTGGATCGGGCCGATGGCCGCTTCCAGCGCCTCCACCGGCACGCCGCCCGGGCGCAGCAGGACGGGGCCCGGCCCGGTCAGATCGAGCACGGTGGATTCGACGCCGACACGGCAGGGGCCACTGTCCAGCACGGCGGCGATCCGTCCCGACAGCCCCTCCAGCACATGCCGCGCCGTGGTCGGGCTCACCGCCCCCGACCGGTTCGCTGATGGCGCCGCAACCGGACGATCGGCCTGGCGCAGCAGGGACTGGGCGACCGGGTGGTCCGGCACGCGCACCGCCAGCGTGTCCAGGCCGGCGCTGGTGAGCAGGGCGACCGGGCAATCCGCGCGGCGCGGCAGCACCAGCGTCAGCGGGCCAGGCCAGAACTGTTGCGCCACCTGCCGGGTCCGCGCGTCGGCGACGACATGCGCCAGCGCGGCCTCCACCGCGCCGTAGTGGCAGATCAGCGGATTGAAGCGTGGCCGGCCTTTCGCCTCGAAGATGGCGGCGACCGCCCGGGCATTGGTGGCGTCGCCACCCAGGCCATACACGGTCTCGGTTCCGAACGCGACCAGGCTGCCCTCGCGCAGCAATCCGGCCGCGCGGGCGATGCCGGGCGCGTCCGCGGTCAACATCTCCGTCATGCCGCGCAGCCTTTAAACGTTCCATCCGGACATGGCAAAGTCGAATGGGCCGGGCTAGGGTCACCGGCAACGAACTGGAGACACCACGCATGCTCGACATCGCCTTCGCCAAGCCGACCTTGCCGAAATCCGGCGCGTTCGCGTTGCTGGTTTATGAAGGCGAGAAACCCTCGGGTCTGTGGCAACAGGCCGACGAGGCGACCGGCGGCGCCGTGTCGCGTGCCTTCGAGGTGGCGGAATTCAAGGGTGCCAAGGGCAAGACCTGCCTGATCCTGGCGCCGGGCGCCGGCCTGACCCGGATTCTCGCCGTCGGCCTGGGCAAGCCCGCGGACCTGACCCGCAAGATCCTGGAGGAAGCCGGCGGCGCCATCGTCACCAACCTCGACAAGGAGCCGGCGGCCATCGTCGCCAACAGTGTCCTGACCGCCCAGCAAGCCGCCGACGTCGCCCTGGGCGCCGTGCTGCGCGCCTACCGGTTCGACCGCTACCGCACCAAGGAAAAGCCGGAGGACAAGCCGAAGCTGTCGAAGCTGACCGTGCTGACGGCCGAGGCCGGCAAGGCCCGCACCGCCTGGGAGCCTCTGGAAGCGACCGCGAAGGGCATCTTCCTGTCGCGCGACCTGGTCAGCGAGCCTGCCAACACCCTGCATCCCGCCGAAATGGCCGATCGGTGCCGGGCGCTGGGCGAGCTTGGGGTCAAGGTCGAGATCCTCGGCCCGAAGGAAATGGCCAAGCTGGGTTTCGGCGCGCTGCTCGGCGTCGCCCAGGGCAGCGCCAACGAGCCGCGCATGGTGGTCATGACCTGGAACGGCGCGGCCGGCAACGGGCGCGGCAAGGCGAAGGACAAGCCGGTGGTGTTCGTCGGCAAGGGCGTCACCTTCGACACCGGCGGCATCAGCATCAAGCCGGCCGCCGGCATGGAGGACATGAAGTGGGACATGGCCGGCGCCGCGACGGTCACCGGGCTGATGGCCGCGCTGGCCGGGCGCAAGGCGAAGGTCGATGCCATCGGCCTGATCGGCCTGGTCGAGAACATGCCGTCCGGCTCCGCGCAGCGCCCCGGCGACGTCGTCACCAGCTACTCCGGCCAGACGATCGAGGTGATCAACACCGATGCCGAAGGACGCCTGGTGCTGGCGGATGTCATTTGGTATGCGCAGCAGAAGTATGACCCAAAATTTATTGTCGATCTGGCAACTTTGACTGGCGCCATTATTATTGGCCTCGGGCATGAATACGCCGGTCTGTTCAGTAACGACGATGCCCTGGCGCAACGCCTGACGGCGGCCGGGCTGGCGACAGGCGAGCGCGTCTGGCGGATGCCGCTGGACGAGGCCTACGACAAGCAGATCAAGTCCGACATCGCCGACATGAAGAACGTCGGCGGCCGGCCGGCCGGCTCGATCACCGCCGCGCAGTTCATCCAGCGCTTCGTCAACGGCAAGCCGTGGGCGCACCTGGATATCGCGGGCATGGCCTGGAGCACGAAGGACGCGGCCGTCATTCCGAAAGGCGCAACGGCCTTCGGCGTCCGGCTGCTCGACCGCCTGGTGGCCGACAATTACGAATCGCAGGGATGATGGGCGCGCATACGCGGCATCGCGGGGCAGGCGCGTGACCGAGATCGGTTTCTATCACCTGACCCGGTCAACCCTGGCTCAGGCGCTGCCGCGCCTGCTGGCGCGTACGCTTGCCTCCGGGCAGCGGGCGCTTGTCGTGGCGAAATCGGCCGCGGACCTCGATAGGCTGAGCGCGGCGCTGTGGGCGCAGCCGGCGTGGCTGCCGCATGGCTCGGCGGCCGAGGGGGATCCCGATCTGCAGCCGATCTGGCTCAGCCTGGCGCCGGAGGCGTTGAACGGCGCCCGTTTCCTGTTCCTGGTCGACGATGTGGCGGCGGACCGTCTGGACGAGTTTGACCGGGTATTTGCGATATTCGACGGCAACGATTCCGCTGTTGTCGAAGCCGCGCGGGCGCGGTGGAAGGCATCCAAGGCCGCGGGCCATGTGCTGACCTACTGGCAGCAGACCGAAACCGGCTGGCAGAAAAAAGCCTGACGAATTCTGCGGGCCGGGCTGGCTGTCCGCCTGGACGCGAGCGGCACGCGGCAGTGGCCGTCGCCTGGCAGTTCGTGCGCGCCGGTTTGTTCGGTCGGCCTGCCCAATCGGCCTACTTGGGGCGCTTTACCGTCGTTTCGCGGCAGGTTTCGTATTCAGCCACCACTTGACGGGTTCGGGTTCGGGACTGCTGTCCTCGACGACTCTGGCACGCCGGATTTTCTTGTCGGCAGCCGGCGGTTCCGCAACCTGGCGCCCACGCCGCGCCGGCTCGGCCCGCTTCGGTTCGGCCCGCTTCGGTTCGACCGGCGCCGGCTCGGGCTGCTGCTTCGCGGCCTGCCGGCTGGCGGACGCGGCCGGGGAGCGTGTGGCCGCTTGTCCGGACAGCGTTCTGGCCCGTTCCTCCGCGGCCTTGCAGGCGGCCTGGGAAGCTGCCAGCGCCTTTTCGGCGGCGACGCGCGCCTGGCGCTCCTCGATCAATTGATTCTGGCAGTCCTGGACAGCATCTTCTGCCGCCTGAGCGCGTTCTTCCGCCGCGTGCAGACGTGCTTCCCATGCCTGCGCCTCGGCGCGCGTCTGGCCGATCGTCTCGCGTTCGCGACGCAATGCCTCGATCGCTTCATTCTTGGCGAGCTCGGCGTGACCGATCTTGGTCTGCAGGTCCTTGACGACCGCATGGCTCTCATTCAGCAGGCGCTCGGCCTTTTCCCGCGCCGCGGTTTCGGCGGTCAGGGCGGCCTCGGTCCGCTGCAGGCGGCTGCTGGTGGGGACGGCGACCGGCGCGACCACGCGGTGGGGCTGGCCGTCGTGTCCGGGTTCACGCCGCAGGACCGTGACCGGGATGTCGCCATCCTGGACGAACCGGCGGCGATGGAATCCGCCGCCATATCCGCCCCCGGACCGCGCCGGCTGTTCCAGCCGATCGGCTTCCGGGCGATGGCGCGGCGGCTCCCCGAGCAGCCCAAGCGCCCGGCGCATCTGCGACTCGGCCTCATCATTCGGACCGGCTTCCGCGGATGTCGTCTGGCTGGTTAGCCGGGAATGCCTGTCCTGCTGACTGTCTTCCGTCGGCATGTCGAGGCGCAGTTTAACGTTTTCAGACAATTCCATCACCTGGAGATAGAGAGGGCCGAG
The DNA here is from genome assembly GCF_002937115.1 of Rhodopila globiformis. GTDB lineage: Bacteria > Pseudomonadota > Alphaproteobacteria > Acetobacterales > Acetobacteraceae > Rhodopila > Rhodopila globiformis. The sequence continues at coordinate 51,718 of NZ_NHRY01000263.1, forward strand.
ACAGAAACAATGGCGCACCGTTCCGGCCCGTTGCTTGCCACGAGGACAATTGAATGCCAGAGCGCCAGTGACCGTGCAGAGTCGGCCTTGAAGTGGGTGCTAGGGAACAAATGGTTCAGGCTGTCCGCTCGGTTGCATGTGCGATACACATCATCTGCCGCATTGGCCAAGCGGCTGATCGTATGATTCGCATCACCTTACATAGGCAACTTATCGAGTGCCACAAACAATAGCAAGTGATCAAGTGCATTCAAGGGTTAATCGCTCCAAGCCAGACGGCTAGCATATGGTGTGATCGTGACCACTTCGACCGTGGTCGAAAAAGGGGACGCATTGAATGGACCGGGACAGTGCGAGCATCGTGGCCGTCATCGACGATGACGATGATGTCGGGGATGTCCTTGGCGGCCTGCTGGAAACAATGGGCTACCAGGTTGAAACCTACCGCTCGGGGATGGATTTCCTGTCGGACGCGCAGATGGATCGGCTCGCCTGCCTGATCGTCGACCAGAACATGCCGCGCATGACGGGCCTGGAAATGATCGAGCGCCTGTCCGATCGCGGCTTGAATATTCCGTCATTATTGATTACGGGGATTCACGATGCGGAGGTCGAGCGGAAGGCGGCCAGCCTGGGGGTGATGACCGTGCTGGAAAAGCCCATGTCGCATCATGAGCTGTTGCGGTTTATCTCCGTCACGGTGGGATAAGGTATTCGCATGCGGATGTTGCGCCGGCAAGGACGGCGCCGCGGTGGCTGGTTTCATATGTAATTAATTGATCTGTACAGCGCCTTCTGCCGGGTTTATTGGAAGATTGTTCGTTACTGCCCGGGCCGGCGAAGGCAGTTGTATGATCGCCGGCAAATCAACAACGAAACCGGAAGTATAGTCCTCGCTATCACAGGAACGATGCCGATCGGCGGCGGCGCCGTGTGCGGCTGCCGAACCGGGCCTGTCTTCTTGACGAATATCAATAACCGGCAAGTTCAAGCTCTTCCGCAGCCGCCAGCCACTCGGTTTCGGCCGCCTCGGACTCCCTGGCGATTGCGGCCAGGCGGGCGTTGGCGGTGGTGATCTCGGCCGTGCGGCCGGGCGCATAAATGGCCGGATCGGCGAGCTTCGCCTCAATCAGGGTCCGCTCCGCCGCCAGGGCGGCGATCCGCTTCTCCGCCGCCTGCGCCTTCCTGCGCAGCGGCGCCAGGGCCGCCCGCGCTTCCGCGCGCTCACGCCGATCATCCTTGCGGGTCGCGGCGCCAGCCTTGGCCACCGGACGGCTGCGCTCCACCAGCAAGGCCCGGTAATCGTCCAGGTCGCCGTCGAACGGCCGTACCGTCCCGTCCGCCACCAGCCACAGCCGATCGGCGATGAGCTGGACGAGGTTGGGGTCGTGGGTGATCAGCAGTACAGCGCCCTGGAAATCCGCCAGCGCCTTGACCAGCGCATCGCGGGCGTCGATGTCGAGGTGGTTGGTCGGCTCGTCCAGGATCAGCAGTTGCGGCGCGTCGCGCGTCGCCAGGGCCAGCAGCAACCGCGCCTTTTCCCCGCCCGACAGGTTGGCGACCGGCGTTTCCGCCCGATCGGCGTCCAGCCCGAACCGGGCAAGATGCGCCCGGACCTTGGGCGGCGGCGCGTTCGGCAGCGCGCGGGCCATGTGGTCGACCGGGTTTTCGTCCAGCACCAGTTCCTCGGTCTGGTGCTGGGCGAAATAACCGACTTTCAGCTTCGGCCCGCGCCGCACCTCGCCCGCCAGCGGCGCCAGCCGATCGGCCAGGAGCTTGGCGAGGGTGGACTTGCCGTTGCCGTTGGCGCCGAGCAGGGCGATCCGGTCGTCCATGTCAATAGTCAGCGAAACGTTCCGCAGGACCGTCGTCGCGCCGTAGCCGATGTCGACCCGCTCCAGCGCGAGGATCGGCGGAGCGATGCGCGCCGGCTCGGGGAAGACGAACCGCGTCGGGGCGTCCTCGATGACCGCCTCGATCTGCGGCAGGCGCTCCAGCGCCTTGATCCGCGCCTGCGCCTGGCGGGCCTTGGAGGCCTTGTAGCGGAAGCGGTCGATGAAGGACTGGATGTGCGCCCGCTCGGCCGCCACGCGCTCGGCCGCCCGGGTTTGCTGCAGCGCCCGCTCGGTGCGGATACGGACGAATTCGTCGAAGCCACCGGGCGTCAGCGACAGCTTGCCCTTGTCGAGATGGGCGATCGCCTCCACCGCCCGGTCCAGCAGGCCGCGGTCGTGCGAGACGACCAGCGCGGCGCCGGGGAAGCGGGCGAGCCAGCCCTCCAGCCACATCGTCGCCTCGAGGTCGAGGTGGTTGGTGGGCTCGTCCAGCAGCAGCAGGTCGGGGTTGGCGAACAGCGCCGTCGCCAGCGCCACGCGCATCCGCCAGCCGCCGGAGAATTCCCGGACCGGCCGCGCCTGCGCCGCCTCGTCGAAGCCCAGGCCGGCCAGGATGGTCGCGGCGCGGGCGGGCGCGGAGTCGGCGGCGATGGCCAGCAGGCGCTCATGCACCTCCGCCAGCCGGTGCGGGTCCGCGGTTTCCGCCTCCGCCAGCAGGGCCAGCCGCTCGGGGTCGCCCTGCAGGACGACGTCGATCAGCGAGTCCGGGCCTTCCGGCGCCTCCTGCCGGACGGTGGCGATGCGGGCGCGCGAGGCCAGGCGGATCTCACCGCCGTCGAGCGGCAATTCGCCGGCGATGGCGCGCAGCAGCGTGGATTTTCCCGCGCCGTTGCGGCCGACCAGGCCGATGCGGCGGCCCGCGTCGATGGTCAGGTCCGCTTCGTTCAGCAATGTGCGGCCGCCCATGCGGATGACGGCGCCGGAGATCACCAATAGGGACATGGGCCGCATTTAGCGCCGGAGCGCGGGAGATGGAATGTCTGATTGCGCCGGCGGCGGCAGAGGGGGCGAAAGCCGATCGGCCGGATGCGGGCGGTCCGGGGCGGATGCGGCCCTGGTTGTCCGCAACTTTTGCCGTTGCCCAATGATGGATGGCCGGATCGGCGGTGCTCGCCGGCGCAGCTTTCAGGACCCTGAGCGCGGTGTTCTGGCCGATTGCGGTCAACCGGTTGCCGCGGTACCCGGGTGCGGCTGTGCTGGTCCGCTTCGAAGGGGGCGGTCCGGCCAGCAATCGTCGCTCGGGCTTGCGGCATCGATCCACTTGCAGGCGCTGCCGAAGCCGCCCCCGGCCGTCGTGGGAGCGGGAGGGCTGCTGTCAATCCTGATAATGGTCATGGTGTCAAAATGAGATGCCGGGTCGCCGGAGAAACCTGGTTGAACATGCCGTCTTCGCAGTCGTTGAACAGCGCTCGCTTGCTTGCGGCAAGTAAATGCGCCACGACCGTAAGTCATCGCGCCTGGACGGCGACGTCCCCGTAGGCGTTAAAGTAGCTGGCCGGCGGCGCGATGGTTGCCAGCCTGTTATGGTCCGGACACGCCTGGCCATGACGAGGAGGCAACAGCCAGCCCTGTTCTTACAGATGCGGCCCTCCTCGCCCTGAATGCCAGGCCGCGCGGCGCAACGAGAACAGCTCGGCCACGGTCCCTCAGCTATTGCAACGAGCGGCGGTATCGTCCCGGGTGGGTCAAGGCGGCGGCGGAGCCTGGATTGGCGACCGATTTTTAACACGGAGAACGCGAAGAACCGCAGAGGGCCACGAAGGGTGTGAACGAGTCAGAGCCTGAAAATCAACCGACTCCTGGCCGGAGCCGAAGTTGCTCCAGCATAGCGCAGGACGGTGGGGGGTCAGCTTGCAGGCATACAGCGGCGGCGTCGTCCGCTTCGGGCTACGGCCGGAGCGCCCGTCCGGACCACATGACGGTGCGGCCAGGGGCGTGCGGCCCTGGCATGGCCGGTGCCTGTTGCGGCCGACGATGGTTTACCACAGAGACACAGTGACACAGAGATTGCAACGAAGCCGTCGGCGGCGCGGCGATTCTGATCTCTGTGTCCCTGTGTCTCTGTGGTAGAATCCGCGGATTTTCCGCCAGTACAACATCGCCGATCGGCCCTGACGCCGCAGCCCGTTGCTGCGTGGAGGCACCCTTGCCGCGGCGCTTCGCGGTCCTCCGCTCTCTATGTATTGAAAATCAAGGAAGAACGAGCAGGCACGGCCGGTTCCCGTTTTGCCCGGTTACCCCCGCCTCACTTCCTGAGTAGGGTGCGCGCCGTGCCGTCGCACCCCGAGGAATCCAATGCGTATCCGCCGAGCCCTTTGCCTTGCTGCCCTGCTGTCCACCGCCGGCACCGCCGCCCACGCCGAATCCTGGCGCGGCTTTCCCGTGATCGAGTGGCAGACCCGCCCCGCGCAGCAATTGGCGGCCATGAAGCACCTGGGCATCACCGCCGAGGCAATCATGGCCGATCGGCAACATCCTGATCAGCCACGCCGGCAGGAGCTGCAGGCGGCGCAATCCGCCGGCACGGGTTTCTACGTCGAGAACATCGCCACCGATTTCTATTCCGCCTACCATCGCTGGTTTCCCGGCAAGCCGGTGAACTGGCGCTTTGTGGAAGCGCAGCAGCGCTACCGGGCGGACCCGGCGAACGACTCGCTGCTGTTCCGCGACCCCAGCCTGTCCGACCCGGCCTGGCAGGCGAGCATCCGCGAGCGGCTGATGGCCACGGTGCGCACCTATCACGCGGATCAGCCGCTGTACTACGACCTGGGTGATGAAAGCGGCATCGCCGATTTGTCGGCGTTCTGGGATTTCGACCTCTCGCCGCCCGCGCTGGCCGCCATGCGGCAGTGGTCGCAGCAGCAATATGGCTCGCTGGCGGCCCTGAACGCCGAGTGGGGCACGCATTTCGCGCGTTGGGATGACGTGCGTCCGGAGACGACACGCCAGGCGATGCGCCGCACGGACGGCAACTTTGCCTCCTGGTCCGACTTCAAGGCGTGGATGGATGTCGCCTATGCGCAGGCATTGCGTGCCGGCACCGATGCGGTGCACGCGGCGGACCCGCAGGCCGTCGCCGGCATGGAAGGCGTGCAGGTTCCGGGCTGGGGCGGCTACAATTTCGAGACCCTGGCGCACAGCGTGGACCTGATGGAGGTCACCGGCGCCTACGGTGAAAGCCTGCCGCTGCTGCGGGCACTGAATCCCCGGCTGATCCCCATCATCACCTCGTTTTCGTCCTCGCCGGCCAGCCAGCGCCGCACCTGGCACGCGGTGCTGAACGGGGCCCGCGGGCTGGTGCTGTGGGACGAGAATGATGCGATCGTGCGGCCCGACGGCACGGTGGGGCCGGACGGCACGGCCCATGCGCCGCTGTTCGCCGCGCTGCCTCGCGTCGCGGCGCTGCTGCACGACAGCCAGCCGGCGCTGGATGCAGTGGCGATCCTGTATTCACCGGAGAGTTTCCGGCTGCAGTGGATGCTGGACCAGCAACCGAAGGGCGACGCCTGGATGCAGCGCAAGTCGGAAACCGAGCTGGAGGACAATGCCTGGCGCCATGCGCTGCACGGCTACATGCAGACGCTCAGCGGGCTGCATCTGCAGCCGCAGTTCGTCACCGGCGCCATGCTGGCGGAGCTGCACAGCAAGGTGCTGATCCTGCCCGACACGCTCGGCCTGTCGCAGCAGGAGGCGCAGGCGATCGCCCGGTTTGCCGCGCAGGGCGGCGTGGTGATCGCCGATCGGCCTGCGGGCGGCTATGACGGCCACGGCAAGCGGCTGCCGCAGCCGGTGTTCACGGCCGGCGTGGCCCGTATCGTGGCGCCGGAGGATGCCCCACAGATCACCCGGCTGCTCGGCCAGGCCGGGGTCAGCCAGCCGATTGGCGTGCGCAATCCGGATGGCAGCAACGCGGGGGACGTGACGCTCTACAGATACCGCCACCACGGTGACACCGTGGTGGCGCTGGAGCGGCAGGATCGCGGCGCGCAGGGCAGGGCGGTGGTGCTGGACTTGCCAGCGGCAATCGCCTCGGTGAGCGATGCGCGCACCGGCGCGGCCGTGGCGGGTGGCAGGCAGGTGACGGTTCAGCTTGACCCGGTGGTGCCGACGATCCTCTGGGGACACGCCCGGCCATGACGGTGGAGCAACGGGCCGCTGCCATTTGCATCCATCGTGGTGGCCGCGCGCGGCCAGGGCGACGGCTACGCACATGCAGATCCGGACGCCTGGTTTACAGCAGACCGTAGGTCGGTTGGGACAGGACGACGGCGTTCCTTCATCGTCATGGCGGGCGGCGGCCCCATTGGCGTTAAAATAGGGCTGGCTGTTGCCTCCTCGTCATGGCTCGGCTTGTCCCTACGCAATGCACACATCCTGGAAACGAGTCGGAAATGACCGTAAAATCAAGTGCTTGCCTGGGCGCCAAGAGCGTTCCCCCATCGTCATGGCCCGGCTTGTCCGGGCCACCTATTCCAGCACTTGTGCCGCGACAGGTGGCCCGGACAAGCCGGGCCATGACGAAAGAGAAACGCAGCGGCGGACCGTTTCCGAGATGTGTGCATCCCGTAGGGACAAGCCGGGCCATGACGGAATAGCAAGCATCGTGCCGCCGCCACGCTATTTTAACGCCAATGGGGCCGGCGCCCACCATGACGTGGATGGGCCGGTGCCCTGCATCCAATAACGCGGTTATTCCCTGACGGACCCTCAGCGAACGCTTGATTGATTGGTGACCTCGATCATGGCGCGCACCCTGGGATAGACCTCCCGCGCCCAGCGCGACCCACTGAAGACGCCATAGTGGCCGACGCCGCTCTGCAGGTGGTGACGCTTCTGGCTGACCCGCACGCCGGTGCACAGGTCCAGGGCGGCCATCGTCTGGCCGATGGAGCAGATGTCGTCGCGCTCGCCCTCGACCGTCAGCAGCGCGGTGCGGCGGATCGCCTCGGGCCGCACCGGGTTGCCATGCCATGTCAGCCGCCCCAGCGGCAACTCATGGTCCTGGAAGATGCGCTGCACCGTCTGGAGGTAGAATTCCGCCGGCAGGTCCATCACGGCGTTGTATTCATCATAGAATTTCTTATGTGCCGCCGCGGCCACGACGTCGCCGCAGGCCAGCGCGCGGAACTGCGCCATGTGCGCGTTGATGTGGCGATCGAGGTTCATCGAGATGAACGCCGTCAACTGCATGAAGCCGGGATAGACCCGCCGGAAAGCGCCGGGATAACGCCACGGCACCTTGCCGATCAGTTTCTTCTCGAACCACTCGATCGAGCGCGACTTGGCCAGGTCGTTGACCTTGGTCGGGTTCCGCCGCGTGTCGATCGGCCCGGCCATCAGGGTCAGGCTGCGCGGCTGCGCGCGGTTATGGGTCTCGGCCATGACGGCGGTGGCGGCCAGCGCGGCGACCGTCGGCTGGCACACCGCGATCATGTGGCTGCCCTCGCCGACGACCTCGAGGAACCGGATCAGGTGGTCGACATATTCGTCGAACCCGAACACGCCGTCCGACAGCGGCACGTCGCGGGCGTTCTTCCAGTCGGTGATGTAGACGTCGTGGTCCGGCAGCAGCACGGCGACGGTGCCGCGCAGCAAGGTGGCAAAGTGTCCCGACATTGGCGCCACGACCAGGGCCCGCGGCTGCACCACGTCGATTTCCTTGCGGAAATGCAACAGTGTGGCGAAAGGCGTTTCGAACCGCGATTCCTCGACGACGCCGACCGTGGCGTTGCCCACGGCGACGGTCTTGAAGCCGTAGTCCGGGCGCTTGTGGGTCAGGCCGGTCTCGGCAATCATGGTGCATGCGGCGCCGAACTGCCGCAACGGCGCCGGAGTGTATTCTCCCAGGTCGAATGCCCGCGCCAATCCGGCTCCCAGTCTGGCAAGCTGGCGGGTGGGATACAGCAGGTCGGCCTGCGCTTGGTAAAGTTTGTAAATCATCGCCTGCTGGATCACGCCACTTTTGTATCGTTCAGTCTGGATCATTTTTGGATAGGTGTCATTAGCATGTCACCATGTTCACATGGGGCCTCGCCATCCCACCGCGGCTACTGATATATTGCGTCGCAGCATGCCAGCAGGTTCAGGGGTTGTCACTATGGCGGGAGCCACACTTCTCATTAGCAGCAAAAATTATTCCTCCTGGTCGCTGCGTGGCTACCTTCTGGTGCGCCTGGCGGGCTTGCCGTTCGAGGAAAAAGTGGTCGATCCGGACGATCCGGCGAACCGCAAGGAACTGCTGCTGCAGTCCTCCTCGATCCGGATCCCGGCGCTGATGCACGACAAGGTGGTGATCTGGGACACGCTGGCGATCGCCGAATACCTGAACGAAACCTTTCCGGACGCGCACATGCTGCCGGCCGAGCGGGTGGCCCGCGCCCGCTGCCGCTCGGTTTCCGGCGAGATGCATTCCGGATTCGCCGCCCTGCGGGAGGCGCTGCCGATGAACCTGCGGCTGTTTCGGCCCGGCTTCACGGTCTGGTCGGCCGTGCAGGAGGATATCGATCGCATCACCGAAATCTGGCGCGAATGCCTGTCGATCTGGAAGGGGCCGTGGCTGTTCGGCGCCAGCCCGACGATCGCCGACGCGATGTACGCGCCGGTGGTGACCCGCTTCCGCAGCTATGACGTCAAGATGGACAAGGTGTGCGAGCGCTACTGCCAGCAGATCATGGCCTGGCCCGACATGAAGGAATGGTTCGCCGCCGCGCAGCGCGAACCCGAGCAGATCGACGAACTGGACATCGAGTTTTGAGGGTTCTGTTTGACCGGGTTGGGCCTGGTGTTCAGGAGCGGTCGGCACCGGGGGATGTTCGTAAATGCGTGAGTCGGGGGGCTTGCTTCCGGCTCGGCCCGCGCGGCCCGGGATGGTGCGTCATCGGCGCGGACAGCGTGGTCGATGGCGTATTTTTTGTTCGCACTGAGTATGGACTGAGGGCTGCGGAGGGCCGCTGAGGATCAGGGGGACATTGCGCTGGCTGGTGCGGTTGTTGCTGTTGTGGAGGGCGGGTTCCCTGATCCTGACAGGCTCCGATGCGCGGCGCCAGTTGGCCGGACCGGTGACTCTGCCCGCCATGACGGCGCCATCCGCACCGCACGGCGCAATGTCCCCCTGATCCCCTGTGGCCCTCCGCAGCCCTCAGTTCGTCTCTGTGCGAACAAAAATACGCCCTCACCCACGCTGTCCGCGCCGGGGAGGCCACCATCCCGGACCGATCCCGCCCTGCCCACCTACCAGGGCGCAGGTTCCGGCACCGCGACCCCACTCTCCACCTCCACCGTGCTGAAATGCGCCGGGCCGACAACCTCCAGGTATTCCATGTCGGGGGAGTAATCGAAAAGGTAGTGGGTGATCCCCGGCCGCTGATGCACGCAATCGCCGGCCGCGACCAGGTGCTCCCGGTCCTCGTACATGAATTTTGCCCAGCCCTTCAGCATCAGGACGATGTGGAAGTCCGCCTGGTGCCGGTGCCAGCCGGTGCCTTTTTCCGGCGCCTCCCTGGCGCGCACCAGTTGCGCGATCACTCGCCCGCCGGTGGCGTTGGCGACGCCGAGATCGCGGTACTGGAAGAACGCCCGCACCCCGTCGTCGACCCACGGCGTGTCGCCGGGTTTCACATGAGAGAATGTATTGACGCTTGGCGTTTCAGGCATGGGCAAGGCTCCCTTTTTCAGGCGGCCGTCCTGGCGTTCCAGGCCATGCGCGGCCGGTTGTGAAACAGGCCTGCCTTCCGGATGTCCTCCCGCCGCGCGTCCGGCCTTGAGAGCCTGCCGTTCCGCTTTGAAAAAGTGTTGCAGTGCAGCGTGACATGCGGCCGGAAGGGGAGCAATCGCTTTTTTCGTTTGTTTCGAAACGGTGTCCGGCATGCCCGGCTTTGCGGCGTGCAGGCACTGGCTGCGTTTCGGGCGGTTGAGGGTCTCTGGCGGCACGTGCGGCCGGATTGTCCAAAAATGCAACCACAGAGAAGAACGGCGGCCCGCAGCGAAAGCATGATGGCACCGCGCCCGTCGCGACCAGCACCGCCGGGCGATGCCACATAGGCGCTACAGCAGACCGCAGGCCGGTCGGGACAGGGCGGCGGCGCACCCGCATCGTCATGGCCCGGCTCGTCCCTACGGGATGCACAGATCTCGGAAACGGTCCGCCGCTGCGTTTCCCTTTCGTCATGGCCCGGCTCGTCCGGGCCACCTATTCCAGCACTTGTGCCGCGACAGGTGGCCCGGACGAGCCGGGCCATGACGATGGGGGAACGCTCTTGGCGCCCAGGCGAGCACTCGATTTTACGGTCATTTCCGACTCGTTTCCAGGATGTGTGCATTGCGTAGGGCTCGTCCGGGCCACCTATTCCAGCACGTGTGCCGCGACAGGTGGCCCGGACAAGCCGGGCCATGACGATGAGGACAGGCCACCTGTGCGTCCCAACCGACCTGCGGTCTGCTATAACTTAGGCGGCCAGTGGCACGGGCATTGCCACAACGTCATGGTGGGCGAAGGCCCACCATCCACGCCTTTGCACGGCCTCGACACCGCCAGGCGTGGATGCCGGGCCTTCGCCCACCATGACGATGAAGGAACGCCATCGTCCCGTCCCAACCGACTTGCGGTCTGCTGTAGCGCCTATGGGGCGATGCCACGCCATGCGTCGCCGCGGAGCCGGATCGGCAAAACCGCCTGCCACGACAGCCCCATCCGCACCAACCCGCGCAACGTCCCCCTAACCCCCTGTGGCCCTCCACAACCCTCAGTTCGTCTCTGTGCGAACAAAAATACGCCATCAACCACGCTGCCCCCGCCGGTGAGGCACCATCCCGGCCGCGGCACCGCCTACTCCCCCGACAGCTCCCGCCGCCGGCGATCGAGTTCCTCGCTGTAGCGGCGCAGCGCATATTGCTCGGTCAGCAGGCCGATGACGTGCCGCCCTTCGGCACTGTCCACCACCACCAGCGCGTCGCTCTCGGCATTCTCGAACATCGCCACCGCTTCCTTGATCGTCATCTGCGGCAGCAGCACGGTCTCGGCGTAGTGCACGACGTCACGGACTTTCCGCTCATCGTCGGCATCGGCATGGGCTTCCGGCAGCAGGACGATGCCGGCGTAGCGGTCGCCTTCGTCCAGGACGATGACGCGCTGCGCGGCGCCCAGCGGAAAGTCCCGCTTGAACACGCTCAGCGGCGTATCGGCGCGGACCGTGCGCATTTCCCGCCGCATCATTCGCCCGACGGTCAGGTTGCGCATCCAGCCGATGTCGACGGCGCTGCGGATCGCCTCGCCGCGCAGGTGGAAGCGCCAGGTGGCGAACGAGTAGCCGAAGGTGCGCCGCACCGTCAGCGACGACACCACGCAGGCGGCCAGCACCGCCACCGTCATCGGCAGGCTGCCGGTCGCCTCCAGCGCCAGGAAGCCCATGGTCAGCGGCCCGCCGATGATCGCCACCGCCAGCCCGCTCATGCCGACCAGTTCGCAGACCGTCGCCGGCACGGCATGGGCGGAACTGACCTGGATCAGCGCGCCGGCAAACGCCTTTCCCAGCAGCGCGCCGAGGAACAGCGACGCGAAGAACAGCCCGCCGCGGAAGCCCGAGCCGATGGAAATTGCCGAGGCCGTTGCCTTCAGCAGCACCAGCAGGACAACCCAGCGCAACGGTTCGCGGACTTCGAACGACATCCCCAGCGCGCCGTGGCCGGACGACAGCACGGCCGGCGTCACCAGCGACAGCAGGCCGATGGCCAGCCCGCCGATGCCGGGGCGCATCCAGGCCGGGACGCCGCTCTTGCGGAACAGCTCCTCGGTGATGGTCACGCCGCGCATGATCGAGATGCCCAGCAGCGCGCACAGCATGCCCAGCGCCAGGATCGGGATGTAGTCCAGCGCCTCGATATGCGGCATGACCTGCGGGTTCAGGTCGAAGATCGAGCCGCCCAGCGCCTGCACCACCGCCTGTGAGACCAGGGCGGCGACGGAAACCGGAGCGAACGAGACCAGGGTATAGGTGCCGATGATCAGCTCGAACGCATAGAACGAGCCGGTCAGCGGCGCATTGAACGCGCCGGCGATCGCCGCCGCCGCGCCGCACCCGACCAGCAGGCGCATGTCGTTGCGGCGGACCCGGAAGGCGTGCCCCACGCGCGACGCCATGGCGGAGCCGATCTGGGTGTAGCCGGCCTCCAGGCCGACCGAGGCGCCGACGCCGTTGGACATGATAGTCTGGATGACGACGATCAGGCTGCCGCTGAGGGACATCCGGCCGCCGAACAGGGCGTTCGCCTCGATCGGGTCCACCGTTCGCCGCGGCCGAAGCCGGGTGAAGCCCAGCGTCGCCAGGCCCATTGCCAGGCCGCCAAACGCCGGTACCAGCACGGTCCGGAACGGGTCGAGCACAGCCATGGCGCTCAGGCGCTCGTCGTGGCCGATGCCGAACAGGACCTGGTGGACCATCTGGGTCGTCGTGGTCATCAGCCAGACGCTCAGGCCGGTGGCGCAGCCGATGAACGCGGCCAGCACCACCAGCCAGATTTCGTCGGTGCGCACCAGGGCGCGCAGCACCTGTGGCGCGTGCAGGACGGCGGAGCCGAACGGGCGGCGGCTCCGGCGGGCGGCAGCGCGGTCCGCGGCGGACGCGGTCTGGCCCGCGCCGCGAATCTCATCCGCGTCCGCAATCGTCGATTCGCCATCCATTATCGGCATCCACGCCCGCCAGCCGAAGCCGGGAAAGAACTGGGTGTGGTTTTGCGGCCTGCCATGGTTCGGAGCAACATGTCTTGCGCCAGGAAGGGTGTGGCTCCGGTAAACATCTCGTCCGCGGCAACAATAGGGCTGTTACAACCCGCGTTCCGCACGGGTGGCGGCCAGGTCGTCCTCGATGAAGGCGCGGATGACGTCCAGCACGGGCTCATGCGCGGAAAAGCCCAGGGTGCGGGCATGCAGGGCCTCGAAGGCCGGCGGCCAGGTCGAGACGATGGCCGCGATCGCCCTGTCCTCCACCCGCTTCACATGCGACGCGGCACCGGGCGCCACGTCCTCCAGCGCCTGCAACAGGTGCGCGACCGTGGTGCTGATGCCGGGCGGGTCGATGCTGCGGTCCAGCCCCATCTTGCCGGTGTCCATCACCGCCGCGTGCAGCAGCCAGTCCAGCGCCCGGCGCGGGCTGCAGACCCAGACGGCGAAATCGTCCGCCACCGGCAGTTCCGCATCCAGCCCGAGCAGCGGCTCGCGCACGATGGCGGAGAAGAACGAGCTGGCCGCCTTGTTCGGCCGCCCGGGCCGGACGATGACGGTGGGCAGGCGGAGGCTGACGGCGTCGAGGAAGCCGCGGCGGGACGCATCCGCCAGGATCAGCTCGGCCGCCGCCTTCTGCGCGCCGTAGCTGTTGCCCGGGACCTGGCGGGTGTTGTCCGCCACCGTGACGTTCTGGCTGCCGCTGAAGCTGGCGATCGAGCTGGTGAACACCACGCGCGGCGGCTTCCCGCCCGCCGCGACCAGCGCCCGGCAGCGGTCGATCACCGCGTCGGTGCCGCGCAGGTTCACCCGGCGCCCGAGGTCGTAGTCCGCTTCCGCCTGGGCGCTGACCACGGCGGCGAGGTGGAACACCACGTCGGTGCCCTCGGGGATGGCGCTGTCCGGCAGGGTGACGATGTCGCCGGCGAGGCTGGCGACCGGGAAGCCGGCGGCGGGCCGGGACGGTTCGGCGATGTCGAACAGCGTCAGCCCGGTGACCGGATGGCCGCCCAGCGTGCCGTCCTTCGCCAGGCGCGCCGCGATCTTGCGGCCCAGGAACCCGCCGCCGCCCAGGATGGAAATCTTCATGATCGTTCCTCCGTTCGCCATTGAAAGATTGCACCGACGCCGCGCGCGGTCCACCGTGGCGGCATGATCGGCTCCCATCCATTTAGTCTGCTGGTCAATCCGCGCCACGGCATACCCGGAGTCACGGTGCTGCCGGCCGGTGGGTTCCGGCGGGCGAAGGCGGCGATCACCGGCTGGGACGGTTACGCGCCGACGCCGCTGCACGACCTGGACGCGCTCGCCGCCGGCGTGGCGACGCTGCGGATCAAGGATGAAAGCGGACGGTTCGGCCCGGGCAGCGTCAAGGCGCTGGGCGGCCCCTATGCGGTCATGCGCCTGCTGGCCGCGGAACTGTCGCGGCGGGGCGTCGCCGGCGCCGCGACCGCCGAAGCGCTGGCGGACGGGCGCTACCGCGACGTGACCGGCACGCTCACCGTCACCTGCGCGACCGACGGCAATCATGGCCGCGCGGTCGCCTGGGCGGCCCGGCGGTTCCATTGCCGGTGCGTGATATTCGTGCCCGGCGCCGTCAGCCAGGGGCGGCGGGATGCCATCGCCGCCCTGGGCGCCGAGGTCGTGCCCGTCGGCGGCACCTATGACGATGCGGTGCGCGAAGCCAGCCGGCTGGCCGCCGCGGAGAACTGGCTCGTCGTCGCCGACACCGCGTATCCCGGCTACACCGAGACGCCGCGCGAGATCATGCAGGGCTATCGCCTGATGGCGGACGAGGCGGCGGATCAGTGGTCCGGCGACCCGCCCACGCATGTCTTCATCCAGGCCGGGGTCGGCGGCGTCGCGGCGGCGGTTTCCGTGCAGATGCGGACCCGTTTCGGCACCGCGCCGCGCCTCGTGGTGGTGGAGCCCGATCGCGCCGCCTGCCTGTTCGCCAGCGCCCGCCAGGATGCGTTGGCCGCGGTGCCCGGCGGCCTGGAGACGATCATGGCCGGACTGGCCTGCGGCGAGCCCAGTCTGCTCGCCTGGCAGGAACTGGACCGCGCGGCGGCGGCCTTCATGACGATTCCCGATGCGGCGGCGGTCGACACGCTGTGCCTGCTGGCGGACGCCGGGCTGGTCGTCGGCGAATCGGGCGTCGCCGGCCTCACGGGATTTTTTCTTGCCGTAGCCGATACGACCGCGCGCGCGGACCTCGGCCTGGATGCGGCAAGCCGAGTGCTTTGTTTTGCGACTGAGGGGGTTACCGACCGGTCTTTGTACGATACAAGGCTTAAGTCTCGACAGCGTTAACACTTATTCAATCATTTGTGCCATAAGCTGACGATGGGTTGACGGAAAGCGTTCGAACCCAGCAGCGTTAGACGGCCATGCGGAATGAAGGAGCCAGCAATGCACGTACGTGTCGTGTGGCCATTTCTCACGGCGGTACTGACCGCAGGGGTTGCCTATGGCGCAACCCCGTACCTGACCTTGTATCGGCTGGGTGAAGCCATCCAGACCTCCGATACCGGAACGCTCCGGTCGCTGGTGAACTGGCCGGCGGTTCGCGAGGGCATCAAGGAGGATATCTGCGATCTCGGGGACGACGATCCGGGTGCCAGCACCGGCAACACCCTGCCGCCTTTTGGCGCGTCGTTCGTGCGGGGGATCGCCTCCAACGCGATCGACCGGGCCGTGACGCCCGAGGCGCTGCTGGCCGCCACCGGCTCGTCGCCCCTGACCGCGTTGAGCAGCGAACGGCAAGCGGCGAGCGGCGACCAGCAGGGGCCGGACATCCAGGTGAACTGGGCGTTCTTCGACAGCCCCACCACGTTCTCGATCAGCCTGCAGGCGCGGGGCCAGGCCGAGCCCATCCGGCTGCAGATGGATCTGCGCCACGGGGCCTGGAAGGTGCAACGGGTCTGGCTGCCGGCGGACCTGCTGGCCAATCCCGGGTCGCGGGCCTGACCGGTCAGAGCCTGACAATCAATCGGCTCCTGGCCGGAGCCGAAGTTGCTCCAGCATAGCGCAGGACGGTGGGGAGTCAGCTCGCAGGCATACAGCGGCGGCGTCGTCCGCTTCGGGCTACGGCCGGAGCGCCGGTCCGGACCACATGACGGTGCGGCCAGGGGCGTGCGGCCCTGGCATGGCCGGTGCCTGTTGCGGCCGACGATGGTTTACCACAGAGACACAGGGACACAGAGATTGCAACGAAGCCGTCGGCGGCGCGGCGATCCTGATCTCTGTGTCCCTGTGTCTCTGTGGTAGAATCCGCGGATTTTCCGCCAGTACAACATCGCCGACGGCCCCGATGCCGCAGCCCATTGCTGCGTGGAGGCACCCTTGGCGCGCGGGGGCAAGGGTGCCTCCACGGGCTGTCGCCGCCGATCCGGCACGTTCGTCTCAACCGGCCTGCGGCTTGCTGCAAAGTCCTGTAAGATTTGGCGTTGGTCTTTGGAATCGTCCAGAAAGCCGATTGATTTTCAAGCTCTCAGGTCTTCGGCTTCGGTTCCTCGACCGGGCCGCCGGCCTTTTTCCAGGCGCCGAATCCGCCCTCGATATGGGCGACGCGTTCCAGGCCCATGTCCTGGGCGGTTTTCGCCGCCAGCGCCGAGCGCCAGCCGCCGGCGCAGAAAAACACGAAGCGCTTCGATTCGGCGAAAATCGGCTTGGCATAGGGGCTTTCCGGGTCGATCCAGAACTCCAGCATGCCGCGGGTGCAGGGGAAGGCGCCGGGCATCCGGCCCTCGCGGTCCATTTCCCGCGGGTCGCGCAGATCGACGAAGACCACGTCCGGCTGGCCGGACAGCGCAACCGCGTCCGCCACGGGCAGGGTTTCGATCTCCGCATTCGCCTCGGCCAGAAGCTGCTTGTAGCCTTTCCTGATCTGCATGCCCTGTCTCCTCCTGAATGCAACAAACGTAGCGGAGGTCACGGCCAACCGGAAGCGGCCAGTCATGCCGGTGGCCGCTGTTGGCTTGCGCCGCCACGGCCGGTTCATGCCGGACAGGCCGCGTGACCGGACAGGGCCGCCGGAACCGCAGAAGGAGCATCTGTATGCATCTGTGTTCATCTGCGTTTCCCCTTGTTTCGTAGAACGGACAACCTCGCTGCGTCCCGGTCAGTGCGCCGGCGGCCGGTTTGTGCCGCGCTGAGAGTGCCGGATTGGCTCTTGTTGGATTTCGGGGTGGTGAGACGCTTCACCGCCCATCCGGAACCCGCCAGGACTCTTGAAAACCGCAACCGAGCGTCCCGGCAACGATCGGCGCGCGGCCGACAGTACGTTCGGAGGTCCAGTTCACCACCGGCCCATCTGCGTTCATCTGCGTTCATCTTCGGTTCCTGAAGCAGCGTGGCGGCGGGAGGGATGTTCCAACCCGTGCGTGCTGCTCCGAAGGAGAGATGGAACCGCAGATGAACGCAAATGCAGCGGGGCTGTTGCCGCAGCGGGGGCGCACGTCATCCGACAGGGTATTGTCGTGGACCTTATTTCAACACGGTTCTGGTTGGATTTCGGGACCGTGGAACGCCTCACCCGACCACCCCGGAAGCCGACAACAGCCGCCGGATTTTGGAAACACAGATGCACACAGATGATGGCCGTGCGAACACAACCGGCGTGCCATCCGGCAGGCTCCGCTGGAACAAGGCATGATTGCGGAGGGCGGCCGCAGCGCGATCGACGGGGGTGGATTCGTCGGACGGAACCGATCCGTGGACCGGGAAGCTGGTATAACGTTGCCCGGCGATCTTGGCGGCGGTATCTGATCACGCAGCGGGAGCCGATGCCAATGCACGCCGAAGGCATAGCGCCGCCCGATGTCGATGGCCCCGCCAAGCCGGAACGATGCCCTGATCATGGGCCAGGACGGGCTTGATCCGGCCGGGCACGCCGCGGTGAGGCGCGTGTCCCCGTAACAGAGGGGCGTGCAGGCAGTCGGCTTCGGCGGAAGCCGTGGGTGCCGGGCTGCCGAAATTCCGGGGGATGCGCGTGGGCGTAGGGCTGTTCACCATGAGGAAGATGACCGGGCACCGCCGATCCGTCCCTGCCGCCGCGGCCGGGGCCGGGCCGGCCATCGGCACCGGTTTCCGGTCCGGGCAGCCGTGAATCCAGCCTGGGTCATCCATACCGGACGCCTCGTCCTCTCGCCGGTCGCTGGCGGCGACCTGCCCGATCTGCGGGCGATCAAGGCCGATCCCGGCGTGTTCGCGGTCATGTTGGGCGGCGTGCGCGGCTATGCCCAGGCGGCGGACGACCTGGCACGGGACATCATTGCCTGGGGCCGCTATGGCTTCGGCTGGTGGGCGATCCGCGAAACGGCCTCCCGCGAGACAGCCTCGGGGCGCTTCGCCGGCGTGGCCGGGCTCGAGCACCGTCCGGACGGGCGCGGCGTGGCTTTGCGGTTCGCGCTGTGGCCCGAGGCGCAGGGGCGCGGTCTGGCCCGTGAGGCCGCCTTCGCGGTGCTGCGGTTCGGCCACGACAACGCGCACCTGCCGCGCATCATCGCCGTCGCCCGATCCAGCAACTTCGGCTCACGCACCATCCTGGGCGCGATTGGCATGCGCGAAGCCGGCCGGTTCGAACAGCGCGGCTACGACATGATCCTGTATGAGAGCGTCAGCCCGCCTGGCTCTGCGATATCTGGTTGCGCATGGCGGTGATCAGCGCGTCGATGCTGTTGCCGTTGTGCTGGAGGTAGGAGGCATAGTCCTGCCGCTGGGTCAGCCGCAGCGACGTGCCCTCGGCCTTGACGTCGACGATCTTGGGATTGCTGGTGGGATTGGAGACGATCCACTCCACGTTCGTGGGTGGGTTGTTTGGCCGGTTCACGATGGTGGACACCACGGCGTCCTCGTCCTCCATCCGGGTGCGGCCCATGGTGAAGCTCACGCCCCGGTATTCACCGACCTTCGCGGTGATGTTCGTCACCAGCACCTCGCGGAACAGGCTGAGGTACTGTTTCTTCTGCTCGGGCGTCGCCTGGCGCCAGTAGCGGCCGAGGCAGAAGCGGCCGATCTCATCCACGTCCACATAGCTGTCGACGATCCGGGTCATGGCGGCGCGCTTGCTGTTGGGCGAGCCGGGGCCGTTCACCACGCTGACGATCTTGTCGCCGGTTGACTTGACGAACGCGGCTGCCTTCTCGGTGGCCTGAGCGAGAGCGGGACGCGCGGCGGACAAAGCGGCCGTCGCGGCAACGAGTGTCAGGAGGGACCGACGATGGATCATAAGATGTTCCGAGCTCCGCTAACAGGATCGCTTCACTTGCTGGGTTGGGCCGCCGCCGCGGGAAACCAGACGGGGACGGTGGCGCGGTTGTCGTTCCGCATCTCCTCGATCTGCGCATGACGATGCTGACGATACAGGCTGCGGAAGGTTGCGTAGGGATCGAGTGCCGTCTTCTTGATCTGCTCCAGGGAATCGAGCACCCGCTCGCGCGTGTCAACTGCATTCAGGCCATAGCGTGTCCAGTTGAACGCGGTCCAGCCGATCTGACCCGGGCCGCCGATCCATGTGAACGGATCGAGCGCGATGTTGACGCCGAAGCCGGCGGCGTCGCGCGGGTCGCTCGGGCCGAGCACCGGCAGGAACAGGAACGGCCCCTCGGGCACGCCCCAGGAGGCGAGCGTCATGCCGAAATCGGAGTCGTGGTTGGGGTAGCCCCACTTGGTGGCCACGTCGAAGATGCCCAGAACGCCGACGGTGGAGTTGATGACGAAGCGCATCGCCGTGTCGCCCGCCCGCCGGGGCTTGCCTTCCAGCATGTCGTTGGCAAGCTGCGGCGGCGTGCCGAGGTTGCTCAACATATTATGGATGCCGCGCCGCACTCCGCCGGGCAGGGCCCAGCGGTAGGCCTCGGCGGCCGGCTTCAGGATGACGGTGTCGAGCCCGTTGTTGATCGCATAGAACACCCGGTTGGTCGGCTCCAGCGGATCATTGGTCTGTTCGTAGTCCGCCAGCGCGTCGGGGTCGCTGGCCGGCGGCCTGGTGGCGCAGGCGGCCACGTTGACGGTGACGAGCGCGGACAGGGCCAGAAGCCGAAATGTCCCGCCAAGGGGTGGTCGAACAGGTGGGACAGATCGCATCAGTTTCCTCGGGCCAGGACAGGACACACGTGACCGGCACATGCGTCCGGGCGGAGACACACATGGCGAGCGTGATTCGCATTGGAACACCTTAGAAGTGAGGTTTCCGTGAACCGCTCGGCCAGAGACGTTACCATAGGCGCACCAGCGGTGGGAATGCCGCATGATCCAGACATCGCTTGCTTTTCCACAGAAAACCGGAGATTCAATGGCGATGGACACGTCACTCGACACTGCCTCCCCCACGCTGCAGCGCTGGCTGACCGGGCCGCGGTTCTCCGGATTGCCGATGCGGAACGCGGACCTGCCGGCGCCGAAGCTGTCGTTCGAGTTCTTTCCGCCGCGCACTGAGGCGCTG
Organism: Rhodopila globiformis; assembly: GCF_002937115.1. Classification (GTDB taxonomy): domain Bacteria; phylum Pseudomonadota; class Alphaproteobacteria; order Acetobacterales; family Acetobacteraceae; genus Rhodopila; species Rhodopila globiformis. The sequence continues at coordinate 71,774 of NZ_NHRY01000263.1, forward strand.
GAGCAACAGCTTTGGGCCTGCATCAAGCGGCTGGAGCCGCTGGCGCCGCGCTTTGTCTCCGTCACCTATGGCGCCGGGGGCAGCACCCAGGCGCGCACCCATGCGATCGTGTCGCGAATCGCCCGGGAGACCGGATTGGTGCCGGCGGCGCACCTGACCTGCGTCGGCGCGACTCGGGTGGACGTGGACGCGGTGGCGCGCCGCTATTGGGAGGCGGGAATCCGCCACATCGTCGCGCTGCGCGGCGATCCGCCACCGGGTTCGGCGTATGAGCCGCATCCGGGTGGGTATCCGTACGCGGTCGACCTGGTCGCCGGGCTGAAGATGGTCGCGGATTTTGAGATCTCGGTGGCGGCGTATCCCGAGGTACATCCGGCGGCGTCCAGCCCGATGGCGGACCTGGAGAACCTGAAGCGGAAGCTGGATGCCGGGGCGACGCGGGCGATTACGCAGTACTTCTTCGAGACGTCGACGTACTTGCGGTTCCTGGACCTGTGCCTGGCGGCCGGGATCACGGCGCCGATCGTGCCGGGGATCATGCCGGTGTCGAACTTCGCGCAGGCTGTCAAGTTTTCCGACATGTGCGGCGCCAGCGTGCCGGCGTGGATGGGGCGGCTGTTTGAGGGGACGGACGACGATCCGGAAACCCGCCGCATGGTGGGGATGGTGATCGCGGCGGAGCAGGTGCGGCTGCTGCAGGCGAACGGGGTGGATGAGTTCCACTTCTATACGTTGAACCGGCCGGATCTGACGTATGCGATCGCGCACGTGCTGGGGGTGCGGGCGCGGGTGGCGGCCTGATCCGGGCGCCCGCAGCCGGGCCTTGTAAGGCAACAAGCGTTGGTTTGGTGGCCAACGCTTGTTGCCTGCCGCGGGATATCAGCGATGGAGTGCCGTGGAAATGCTTCGCTTCAGCCCCGGTGGGCCTGCAGTACCACCCGCCGGAAGTCTCGTCCCTGGCCAACGGGAGGCATCCCACGATTCCTGCCTCTGCTGGCCGACAGGCCGGCTCGGGCTGGAACGTCCGGCGTCGTGTACGCGTGTGATGTCAGGTGCAGCCGGCATGTCGTCGATGTACCGGGTAGTGCCTGAAGGGGCAACCTCGTGTTCTTTTATAACGGTTTGCCGTTGATCGAGTTATCCTGGGCTCTGTTGGTGTCAAATTCTCCGACGTCCAGCGGTATGAGATTGCGTACATGGTTCACAAAGCAAACGAGACGGCTCCCAAAGGAACCGCCCTTTTCTGTGCCCTGTCTGCCAGCCGACAGGATGCGGATACGCACCGATCTGGTGAATTCCCGCGAAGGGGTTCAACCGCGGCGACGCACGAACCCGAGGCCGGCCATACCAGCGCCGAGAATCATCAGGTTCATGGGCTCCGGCATCGGCGTGGAGGGGGTGTAGGTATAGGTGATCGTGGTCGTGCCGCCGACATTGGCGCTGCCGCCGAAGAACACGCCAGAGATGGCCGTGCCGTGGTAACTCCCGTTGCCGGTTGCAACGCTGAAATCCAGGGATACGCCAGACGTCGTCGCTTCATAGGTGGCGAAATCGGCCGCAGCGACGCTGACCGACGAGGTGGCGTTGGCGGCGTTTCCCGGGAATGGGTCCGTCCCAGGCGCAGCGTTGCCATTGAACGGTCCGGCCACCAGGCTTTGCGACATGATGACGCCGGCCGGCCCGGTTGCCGTCACCGGGACTGAAGACGTCGCGTCCGTAAAGCTCTGCGCGGCGCCGGTGTTGTTTAAGACGTCGACTATGGCGGTCGAATTGGTCGTCAGGGTGATCTCGATCCCGGTCAAGGTGCCGAGCGACGTGTCGAACGCCGTCAGGGTGAAGTTATCGGTGAACGGAACCGTCTGGATCGGGGTTGTGTGGGAGAAACTTTCCGTGGCGGCGAATGCCGGGTTGGCGGCGACGGCCGCCAGGGCGGTCATTGCGATCAAAATACGCTTCATGGTCACACCTTTCTGATATCGGAAAGATATCCTGCTGACACAAAACTTCCAAGCAAAGGTCGTGCCATTGATGATTAATGTTATACTACAATGAATTGGCGTCGGGTCAAGGTGCCCATCGTCGCATCGGTGTCGGGATTCTTTACACACGGGAACGCCTTGGGTTGGAGCCTGTTTGGTTGGGCCATTTCAATGGTTGCCACGAAGACCTGGTGCGACGAGCATACGGCTTCCCTGCCGGCAAGCGTCAACCAGGCGCTGTCCGGCTCAGGGCCTCCCCGAGCGCGGGACTGTATACTGCGAAGGCGGCGTAACTCATTGAATTTGCGGCTCGAACAGGCACTGATCCCAGGCATGCTCTCCCTGCACCAGGCCGGCCGCGAACGAGGCGTTGCAGGCGTTTGAGAAGAGACCCCTGCTTCTTAAGACGACGTCGGTGCCCGACCGAGTACTCAGGCGGCTGCGACGATGCCTTCACTCTCGGCGTAAAGTTTTCCGACACAGGCGCGCCAGGCCTTCAACGGCTTGCGTCTCGTTCATCTTGTTGTGGCTTATTAACGTGCATACCCGCCAGTCCGTAACGAAAATTTCGACTGGCCGCAAGAAAATGGATGCCGTGCCGACATGAACGGCGCGCCGACACATTCCGATTTGGAAAGCTTCATTCCGGCGGTCCCACGGTAGGGCCCCATCGGTCGCGGCGCGGCAGGCGTTCCCTAGCTCCTGGCGGTCGGGGCGCCGCCGCCCGTCCGCATCATGCCGGCGGGCTGTGCCGCGTTCCCGTCAGGCCGAAGCCGCATGATCGGTATCCGGCATGAACCCCATGCCTCCCACCGGCTCGCCCGCCCCAACCCCAGGCAGCGGGCGGCGGTCGCAGTCGTCGATGGCCCGCCGCCGGTGCTGGTCGGCGCCGGCAGGACGCGCGTGCCGGCCACCCGCTTCGCCCACATCCCGCCGACCCGGCGCGCCTTCCCAGGCGCTCGCCGTCGCCTGCACCAACGAGGCCACCAACGAGGCCGCGCGCGCGATGCGCAAGCGGGTCAGCGCCATCGCCCGGCGACTGAGCGCAGCTTTGCGGGGCAGGCCATGCGGTGCCGCACCAGTCCGAAAGCCGCCGGATCAGCCATCCTTGGACCCGTTCATCCCGGGCCGATCGCCTCGGCCACCTGGCGCCGGATGCGGGCAAGCTGATCGCCGTGATGCGGAACCCCATCGCGCGCAGGCGCCGGGCCGAGGTCGATGCGACGAAGGGCGCCAGCGCATAACAGCGCTTCGTGCAGCCATTTTCAGGGCTTGGCTCGATCGGTTCCATCAGGCCCGGGATCGCCAGGCCGGCATCTTCGGTCAGCGGCACGAGAATGACGTTTGGGTAGTCCGGCCCGAACAAGGTTTCGTCCTCGATCACCACCGCGAGCCGGAACTTGTTGGGTTCCTTCGGCAGGGCGTCGCCCCGCCAATCGGCGATGACGATGTCCCCGGCGGTGACAGCCGCCACTTACAAGCCCTCCGAGCGCGGTGTGCCCCAGAATTCGGCGAAATCCTTTGCCTCGGGGTTCTCGGCGATATGGCGCGCGACGGCCGCGCTTTGCGCCCGGATGGCATTGCGCCGAACCTCGCGCGCGGCCTCTGTGGCAAGCTGACGGAGATACCTGGCCAGGCCGATGCCGCGGTTCCTGGCTTCCGCCTCCAGCATGGCCTGGACACTGTCATCGAGCCGGACGGAGAGTGGCGCCGCCATTGTATATCCTTCCTGATGTCGGACATGGTGTACACACATGGCGACAAATCAAGCGACAGCCGGCCCTGGCCACGCCGCCGCCTGGTACCGGTCGCCGGACATGCCGGTCGTGTTGGACGCAGCGGAGGGGCCTGTGCCTTTTGCCCGGCCATTATCCGCAAGGGCTGGGGATTGTGGGGGCGGATTCTCTGATAGACGGTCGCAGCGCCCCCGGAACCGTTCATGCTCGCGCATCCTTCCGTGATTCTCAACACGGAGAAGACGGAGGACGACAAAGGGCCACGAAAACCGGACCTTGTTGGCCTGGCGGGACCGGCCAGATCGCGTCATTGATCTGGCGATTGACGCGCATCACACGATCGGCCTGGACTTGCTCGGACCCATCCGTGCCTGAAGGACGGCCTGCGCCGCTTCGTGGCCTGACCCGTTCACACCCCTCCGTGGCCCTTGGGTGGTCCTTCGTCTTCCTCCGTGTTGAAAATCGGTAGGCAATCCAAGCTCCGCCGCCGCCTTCGACCCACCCGGCGCGGCGCACCGCTTGCCGCGAACGCCCTTTGCCGTCCGGTCCGCAAGGACTGGGGAAAATGGGTACTGACGCTCCGGCGGGCGGTACTGGCCATGACGGAAGGAAGACGACCTCGCTCCGCCACAGCCCCTGTCCTGATGGCTACGGGGCTTCCGGCTGCATCCGGCCCGACCAGCCATCGTGCCGGACAGCGGCTGCCCTACGCCGCGAAGCCTTCCAGCACGATCTTGCCGCGCGCCCGCCCGCTTTCGATCAGCGCATGCGCCCGCTTCAGGTTTGCCGCGTTGATGAGGCCGAAATTCTCCCCGAGCGTGGTCCGGAGCTGCCCCTCGTCCACCAGCCGCGCGACCTCGTTCAGCAGCGCGTTCTGCGCGTCCATGTCCGGGGTGTGGAACATCGGCCGGGTGAACATGAACTCCCAGTGCACCGAGACGCTTTTTCGCTTGAACGGCATGATGTCCAGCGTCGCCGGATCGTCGATCAGGGCGAAGCGGCCCTGCGGCGCGATCAGCGTGGTGACCTCGGCCAGGTGCTGGCCGGTGCCGGTGGTCGAGAACACGAAACCCGGCGCGCCAAGCCCCAGCGCCGCGACCTGCGCGGCCAACGGCTTGCCGTGATCGACCACATGGTGGGCGCCGAGATCGCGCACCCAGGCCTGCGTCTCGGGCCGTGAAGCGGTGGCGATGACCGTCAGGCCGGTCAGGCGGCGGGCAAGCTGGATCGCAATCGACGCGACGCCGCCGGCGCCGCCGATGATCAGGATCGCCTCGGCCGCGCCCGGCACCGGCCGGCGGACGTCCAGGCGGTCGAACAGGGTTTCCCAGGCGGTGATCGCGGTCAGCGGCAGGGCGGCGGCCTGCGCCCAGTCCAGCGACTTCGGCTTGTGGCCGACGATGCGCTCATCCACCAGGTGCAGCTCGGCATTGGTGCCCTGGCGGCTCATGTCCCCGGCGTAGAACACGGTGTCGCCGGGCTTGAACAGGGCGGCATCCGGGCCGGTGGCGACCACCGTGCCGCTGGCGTCGTAGCCGAGCACGTTCCACGCCCCCGCCTCGGCCTTCGCCCGGCGCCGGATCTTGGTGTCGACCGGGTTGACCGAAATGGCCTGGACCTGGACCAGCAGGTCGCGGCCGGTTGGCCGAGGTTTCGGCAGGTTGATGTCAACCAGGGCGTCCGGGGCCTCGATCGGGAGGGAGTCCTGGTAGCCGACAGCACGCATGGTGGGATCCTCGATGACGGCGCCGGCAGTTGTCGGCTGACAGGAAAGTCCTTGCCGTGATGATAGACCCGTTCCAACGACAATAAAATCCTTCCAGGCTGGCTGAAGCCCCGACCCTGCTCCGGGCCTGCGTGGACTGCTGCCGTGGCTACCCGCGCAGCCTGCTGGCCAAGCGGAAGTGCAACGAAGTCGCTACGTCCCGGAACGCCGCAGCGGGAGCCGGCACCGAGGCCGTCGAACATGGCAGCGCCCGCCTCCGATGCCACTCGCGGAGGCCCGGGTTGCGCCGCTGCGCTATATCCTGTTAAATATGGCGCCACGGCTGTGGCGGGCCCTTCGGCTCATCCGGCCGGGACCGTCGCGGAAGCAGGGCTGAACCAGGCGGGGGCGACATGATCGACGCGGCGGAACTGCTCGATGTGCGCCTTTCGGCGGACGGCAAGTGCCTCCGGCTCCGGCTGCGCGACCGGAAGGGGCAGACGGTTGCGCTGTCGTTGCCGGCAGGCTGCCTGAACAGTCTGCTCCGCGCAATACCGGAACAGTCTTTCAGCGGGACGATTCATCCGCTCGACAGCTGGAACCTTGAGCGCCCCGACGCCGGGCAGGATCTGGTCCTGACGCTGCGGACGCCCGAGGGGCAGGCGGTATGTTTCGCCCTGAAGCCCTGGCAGATCGACGGGATGGCAACAATCGCGGCCTATGGGCGCGCGGGACAGGCACCCGGGCCGAAACTGCACTGACCGGAAGCGAAGGCCGCGGCAACTGACGTATCGACAGATGCTGGGCCCGGACGGCTGGCAACCGGAGACCGTTGCCTCGCCGCGCCTGTGCGCCGTGCTGGTTCCGAGTGAAGCCGGCAGGAAGAAGTTCGCCGACGTACGAACACCGGCCGCCGACGTACATCCTGGTGTAATCCCGACGTCGTAGCCCGGTCTGGGCTGCGGGAAAGCCGCCACCGTACGCGCTCGGCGACCTGTTAGGGAGGCATCAACAGCGCGAGACGTATGCGCCGGGCCGCCCCATGCGTATCAGGATAAGACAACGGCTGGAGAAGGATTTGGCGCCGCGGCCGTTCCCTCTCCGTCATGGCCGGGCGTGTCCCGGCCATCCACCCCCGCCGTTCGTGCGCAGATGGCCGGGACATGCCCGACCACGATGATAGGGAGAAGACCTCGCTCCGCCGGGCATGACGAAGCGGCAACGACTGTGCCTATTTCAGCGCCACCGCGGCGCCGGCCTGCGAGCCACGTTTCTTCGCCGTGCAGTCCTGCGAACCGATATCCGCGTCGATCACGCCGCAGCCTGCTGCCGGTCCTGGCTCCGTCGCCAGCAACTGGGTCAGGGCGAGAAGGTCGCCGGCGAACATGATCTTCGCTTTCGTTTCCACCGCGCGGAATATGTCCAGCACGGCCCGCCCGGTCGGCGTCAGCGAGGCACTGCCGCCGCGCCGGCCGCCGACGACCCGCACCACCAGCGGCTCCTGGAAGTAGCCGTTCATGCTTTCCAGCAACTTCCAGGCGTTCGGGTAGGCCATGCCCATTGAGCGGGCGGCGGCGGCAATCGAGCCGAAACGGTCGACGCCTTCCAGCAACGCCATCTTGCCGGGGCCGATCAGCGGCAGGATGCGCACCTGGACGCTCAGCTCCGGTCGATCGGCCATGCGGGACTATCCTGTCGGTGGTGCCGATCCCCTAACGAGACCGCCGGGACCCGTCAAGAAACCTGTCGAGGCGCTTCCGGCAGGCCCCTCGGCCGGATCAAACCTCCCGCAGGTCCAGCGCCCAGCCGGACGCGCGGAGGCAGCAGCGCCGGCAGCGTTGCGCCACCCCGGAAGCCGGCTAATCTGTCGCCATGACGTACACGATCGGCATCGACGTCGGCGGCACCTTCACCGATATCGTCGTCTCCGGCGACGGTGGCGGAACGATCACCGCCAAGTCCACCACCACGCCGGCGGATCAATCCGATGGCGTGCTGGAGGGGATCGCGCTGGCCGCGCAACGCCTCGGCCTGACCACCACGGACCTGCTGGGCCGCGCCTCCCGCATCGTCCACGGCACCACCGTCGCCACCAATGCGCTGCTGGAGGGAAAGACTGCCCCCGCCGGCATGCTGACCACCGCCGGGCATCGTGACGTCATCGAAATGCGCGAGGGGCTGAAGCCGGACCGCTACAACCTGCGCATGGCGCCGCCGCCCCCGCTCGTCCCCCGCCGCCTGCGCCTGCCGGTCACCGAGCGGGTCCGCGCCGACGGAACGGTGGAAGTTCCGCTCGACACCGCCTCGCTCGACACCGCCATCGACCAACTGGAACGGGGCGGCGTCCAGACCGTCGCCATCTGCTTCCTGCACGCCTGGCGCAACCCGGGCCACGAGCATCAGGCCGCCGAGGCCGTTCGCCGTCGCCTGCCCGGCGCCTACGTCACCACGTCCTTCGACGTGCTGCCGCAGATCAAGGAGTTCGAGCGCTTCTCCACCACCATCGCCAATGCCGCGGTCGGCCCGGTGATCCAGCACTACCTCGGCCGCCTGGGATCCCGGCTGAAGGAGGCCGGATTTGCCGGCGAACTGCTGGTGATCCTGTCGCACGGCGGCGTCGCCTCGGTGGCCGAGGCGACACGGCTGGCGGCCGGCACCGCCCTGTCGGGCCCGGCGGGCGGCGTGGCGGCGGCGGTGGCCCTGTCGCGAACGGGCCTCGCGCCGGACATCATCGGCTTCGACATGGGCGGCACCTCGACCGACATTGCCGTGGTGCGCGGCGGGCAACCCGGCCTGTCCGGCGACAAGTCCGTCGCCACCGCGCGCATCGCACTGCCAAGCCTGGACATCGTGACGCTCGGGGCCGGCGGCGGTTCCATCGGCCACCTGGACCGGTCCGGCCTGCTGGCGGTGGGGCCGCAAAGCGCCGGGGCGGACCCCGGGCCGGCCTGCTACGGCCAGGGCGGGCAGGGCGCGACGGTGACCGACGCCAACCTGGTGCTTGGCTATCTCGACGCGGCGAACTTCCTCGGCGGCCGCCGGCGGCTGGATGGGGACGCGGCCACCGGCGTGGTGGCGGCGCTGGCGGCGGAGCTTGGCATCGAAACCACCGCCGCCGCTTCCGGCATCCACCGCCTGGTCAACAGCCGCATGGCGGACGGCGTGCGGGTCGCGACCGTGCGGCGCGGGGTCGATCCGCGTGGCTACACTTTGCTCGCGTTCGGCGGCGCGGCCGGGCTGCACGTCACCGCCGTGGCGGAGGCGCTGGGGATTGCGCGGGTGGTGGTGCCGCTGGCGGCCTCGGTGCTGTCGGCCTGGGGCATGCTGAACACCGACCTGCGGATCGAGCTGAGCCGCAGCCTGGGGCAGACCGGCGGGATCGACACCGCGGCATTGCAGGCCGCCTTCGCCGCGATGGAGGACGAGGGCCGCGCCCGGCTGGCCTGGTTCGAAGGCGACGTCGTGCTCCGCCCGTCGGCCGACATGCGCTATGGCGAGCAGGTGTTCGAGATCCCCGTCGCGCTGGATGACGTCGACTGGCGCTCCGGCACCCTGGCCGCCGACATCGCCGAGCGCTTCCACGCGGCGCACGAGCGGCTGTACACCTACGCCCTGCGCGGCCAGGACGTGGTGGTGGTCAACGCCCGCCTGTCGGCCATCGGCCGCCTGCCGGCGATCGCGGCGGCGGCATCCGTGCCATCCGCCGCAGCCGCCGCGCCGAAGGGGACGCGGCGGATTTATCTCGATGGGTGGGTGACGGTGCCGGTCTTCGATTTCCCAGCGCTCGGCGCGGGCCAGGCGATAGCCGGACCGGCGATCATCGAGTCCGACACTACCACCGTCCTGCTGCGCCCGGACGACACGGCACGCATGGACCCGCGCGGCTGGCTGGACATGGCGATCAGCCTGCCGGACTGACCGCCGTCCTGCCCGATCAGGCGATTTCCATCGTAACCTTCGGCGGCGTCTTGAGCGTCTGCAGGATCACGCAGTACCGCTCGGTCGTCTGGATCATCCGTTCCAGCTTCGGCCGATCGGCGTCGCAGTCGACGTCGAAGCGGAGGGTGATGTCGGTCAGGCCGACCGGGGCGGAGCGGTCCACGCCCAGCGTGCCGCGCGCGTCCCAGACGCCTTCCGCAATAACCTTGCCGCCGCGGATGGTCACGCCCATGGCCGTCGCCACGGCGCGCAGCGTGACGCCGGCGCAGCCGACCAGCGCCTCCAGCAGCATGTCGGCGGAACAGGCCAGCGCGCCGGACCCGCCGCCGGCCTTGTGCAGCCCGGCCGTGGTCTTGCCGTGCCAGGCATCCACGACGATGGCGATGTCGTTGGGGTCGAGGCTGCCCTCGGCGCGGGCGGGGACGCGGGCCGCGTCCGGCTGGTCGCGGTACAGTTGCTTCAGCGGCGCCTGGACGGCGCGCAAATCGTCAGCGTTCATAAGATTTCCTTACTGCAAAGGCGGGACGTCAAGCCGGACGGCGATGCCCTCCAGGTCATGCGACACCGGCGGATATCGTTTCATGACCAATGGATCGTGCCCCGGAACGATCAGCTCGGGCGAGGCGGCGTGCGCGCGCAGCGTGTCGAACGCCTCCAGCATGTCGCCGACGTGCAGCGCCACGGTGAACGGCCGGCCGGACTCCATGTTCTCATAGAAATGCGAGACGTCGGAGGCCAGTACGACCACGCCGCGCCGCGTGTTCACCTTGACGAACTGCAAACCCGCGGAGTGCCCGCCCGTCGGCACCACGCTGATGCCGGGCAGGATGTCGGCCGGACCGTTGTGATACACCACGCGGCCGTCGAAGTTCAGCCGGACGACGCCGCACACATCGTCCGGCTCGAAGCTTTTCGCCAGATGCGGGTGGCGCATGTAGCGGCCGGTGGCGTAGTGGATTTCCGGCTCCTGCAGATGGAAGCGGGCCTTGGGGAACCTGGCGAAATTGCCGACGTGGTCGTAGTGCATGTGGGTCAGGATCACGTCCTCCACCGAGGCCGGATCGACGCCCAGCAGCGTCAGCGAATCGATCGGGCAGCGTTCCAGCTGCCGCCCCCGCTTGCCGCCGCTTTCAGCAGTGAACCCGATGTCGATCACCACCGCCCGATCGGCGTTGCGCGCCAGCCAGACGAAATAATCCATTGGCATCGGCCCGTCATGCGGGTCGCCGCCAATGAAATGGTCCGACCGGTTCGCCGGCCGCGTGGCATAGCGCAGGGCGAACAGTTCATAGTCTGCGGTCATGCTCAGATGATCTCCTGGTGGGCGATGATGTCGGGCATCACGTGCCGGGTAAACAGGTCGATGGAATTCAGCGCCTCGTCGCCGGTGATGTCGCCGAAGGCGAAGCGGCACAGGATGTAGTTCAGGCCCGCCTCGTCGATCGCCTGCTGCAGGAAGTCGCGCACCTTGTCCGGCGTGCCGGCGACGGCGCGGCCTTGCGCCTCGGCGTCCTCGAAACGCTCCGGGAAAACCACCTGCGGCGAGGGCATCATGCCGTGGGCGAGCCAGAGTTTCAGGAAGCTGGCGCGCCATTTATCGTAGCCGCGGCGGGCGATCTGCAGCGCTTCCTTTTCGGTCTCGGCGACGACCACGTGGCGGCCGACGCCCATCAGTGGCAGGTCCGCGGGATCGTTACACAGACGATCCCATTCGGCGCGGTAGCGGTCGGTCAGCGCGCGCATGCCGGGGCCCGGCAGGTTGCCGACGACGTTCACCCGGTTCCGTGCCGCCCAGGGAATGGATTCCGGCCGGGCGAGCCCGTACCACAGCGGCGGATGCGGCCGCTGCACCGGAGTCAGCTCCATCGGCACGTCGCGATAGCGGTAGTAGGTGCCTTCGAAATTCAGCACCGGGCCGGTCATGCCGCGCAGGATCACCTCCAGCGCCTCGTTGTACATCGCCGGCGCATGGTCCGGATCGATTCCGTAATATCGCAGCTCGATCGGCGAGATCCCGCGGCCGACGCCCAGCATGAACCGCCCGCCGCTGAGCTGGTCCAGCATGCAGATTTCTTCCAGCAGCTTGATCGGGTGGTACAGCGGCAGCAGATACACCAGCGGACCGAAGCACAGCCGCCACGTGCGCTGCGCCACCGCCGCCAGCCAGACGCCGGGGGCGGGCGCGACGCCCAACGGGGTCGCATGGTGCTCGGCCACGTGGTAACAGTGGAAACCGGCGCGGTCATAGGCTTCGACCAGTTTCAGCCGTTCCTCGTAGAAGCGGTCCAGCGTTGCCTGGCTGCGGTCCATGTGGTCGAAGATGCCGACTTTCATCCGCCCTGTCCTATGCTGTGGCCATGACGATACAGGGGTGCGCGGCCATGACGACAGGGAGACGACCTTGCGCTGTGTGGCCATTGGCGCCTGTGGGTCCGCATCTTTACAGGAGAACGACAGGCTGCCTTTTCCCGTCCCAGGCCGCCCCACGACGGGTGGGACTGTCGGTGCCGGCCGGTCCCGGATCCACCGCTGCCACGGCGCCAGGCCGCGCCACGGCACGTTATCGTTGTCATTGTCGTTTCCTCGCCGCCAAGTCCGACTCGTACTCGCCGGTCAGGCCCTTGTCCAGATCGGCACCGCGTTCAGTGCGTCAGCGCGCCGCCTGCCCGCTTCCAGGCATCGAGGCCGCCGTGGATATGGCAGGCCGTCTCGAGCCCGGCCTCGTGAGCCGCGCGCACCGCCATTGCCGATCGTTCACCGAAGGCACAATAGAACAGTAACCGATGCCCTGTCGTTGCAGCCAACTGCAACAGCGTTCCGCCCGGCTGGATCGTCCGGTCCAGGTCACCGTACGGCACATGCAGCGCGCCCGGGATGGAGCCATGCTTCTGCCGCTCGGCCGTCTCGCGCAGATCGACCAGGATGGTGTCCTGGCTGCCGATCATTGTATGCGCCTGGTCCGCGGTCATGGCCCAGCCCAGCAAGGCGATCTCGTCCTGCGCCAGGCCCTGCCGCTGGTTGGCGGGAACCGCGACGTCCATCATCTTCGGGTTGGACAGGTTCAGGTTATTCATGATGGCGACGTATTCGTCGACGCTGCTGACCTGCAGGCGCGGGTTGCAGCGCTTTTCCTCGCCGATGGTGCTGACCGTGTCGCCTTTGTAATCGTGCGCCGGGAACACCATCGTCTCGTCCGGCAGCCGCAGCAGCCGGTTGAAGATCGACTCATACTGCGCCCGCGGGCAGCCGTTCTGGAAATCGGTGCGGCCGGTGCCGCGGATCAGCAGCGTGTCGCCGGTGAACACGCGGTCCTGCATCCGGAAGCAGTAGGAATCGTCGGTATGGCCGGGCGTATAGATCGCCTCCAGCTCCAGCCCCTCGATCCGCAGCGCGTCGCCGTCCGCGACGCGCATCGCCACGACGTCGACGCTCGACTGCTCGCCCATCACCGTAACGCAGCGCGTGGTGTCCCGTAGGGCGCCGAGGCCGGTGATGTGGTCCGCGTGCAGGTGGGTATCGATGGCCTTGACCAGGCGTAACTCCAGGTCGCGGATCAGTGACAGGTAGCGGTCAACCTTCTCCAGCACCGGGTCGATGATCAGCGCCTCCCCGCCCCGGCGCGAGGCGAGCAGGTAGGTGTAGGTCCCCGAGGTCGCGTCGAAAAGCTGGCGGAAGATCATGGCAATCTCCGTAGCTGCCTGGCAGGGGATAATCATGCCACGAACAGCGCGACGGAGGGAATGAACTTCCAGGGTGCTCAGCCGATGGGCGGCCCGACATAGGCCGAGATTGGGCGGATCATGCGTCCGGTCTTCCGCTGCTCCATCGCATGCGCCAGCCAGCCGGCGCTGCGCCCGACGGCGAACACCGGCGTGAAGGCGGCGCGGGGAATCCCGACGGCGTCCAGCAGCAGGGCGGCCATGATCTCCACGTTCGGCGGCAGGGTCCGCCCCGGCTTCACCCGGGCGATGGCTGCGGCGACCGCTGTTTCCAGCCGAGCGGCGAAGTCCAGCCGCCCGGCATGCGGCCCCATTGCCTGCAACGCCTGCCGCATGGCCTCGGCGCGGGGATCGTTGCCCTGGAACACGCGATGGCCGAACCCCATCAGCCGTTCGCCGGCGCGCAGCTTCGCTTCCAGCCAGGCGTCCAGGTCCGGCGCGGCTTCGGCGGCGTCCAGCATGTCCAGCGTCGGCCCGGGCGCCCCGCCATGCCGGGCGCCGGTGAACGCGCACCACGCCGCCAGGACCGCAGCGGCAAGCGAGGCCCCGGTCGAGGCCACCACCCGCGCGGTGAAGGCCGAAGCGCTGAGGCCGCTCTCGCACATGACGGTGAAGTACGTGTCGAGCGCCGCCACCCGGTCCGCCACCTGGGTGCGCCCGTGCAGCATCCGCAGCAGGTCGGAGGCGGTCGACAGCGCGGGATCGGGCGCCAGCGGCGGCTGGCCGACCGACTGCCGTGCCAGGGCCGGCACCGCCACGGTGAGCGCGGCCAACAGTTCGGCTGCGCTCGCGCTGTCGGGTTGGGCGGCGAGCGCGAGCCGCACGCCCTCGAACAACGGCCGCCCCGCGGCCAGGGGCAGCCAGGCCGAAAGCGTCTCATAGGCGGCGATGCGGGCCTGGCCGAACGGATCCCGCAGGCCCGCTGCGGACAGGCCCTGCCCGGCGAAGCCGTCCCACAGCAGCGCGACGGTGCCCTCGAAGCCATGATGCGCGACCAGCGCCGGCAGGGCGACGCCGCGTACCCAGACCATGCCGTTGGCCGGGTCGGTGTGGCTCAGGATCGTCTCCGCCGCGACAACGCCCTCCAGTCCCTTGTCCATGCCGTTTCCTCCGTCCTTCAGGGCTTGTTAACCATTTGGCGCCAGGATCGCTGGATGCAGCCTCTCACGGATGGCGCCTGCGCCCAACCTGTCACGTTGGATACGGATCGATCCGGCTACCGGCGCGGGCTGCTGGCGTTGCGCGCCGGCGAGCTGGACGAGGCCGTTACTTTATTGACACAGGCGGTCCGGGCGCATCCGCTCGATGCCGGCATGCGGCGCAACCTGGTGCGGGCCCTGCTGGCGGACCGGCGGTTCGGGCAGGTGGTGACCGAGGCGTCCTACGCCCTGAGTCTCGTGCCGGACGATGCCGAGCTGAACTGTGCCCTCGGCACGGCGCTGGGCGGCATCGGGCAGCCGGCGCCGGCCTGCGCGGCGTTCGCCCGCGCCATCGCGCTTCGCCCGGATCATGCGCCGTCCTGGCTGAACTTCGGCAACGTCGCGGCCGACATGGATGACGTCGCGTCGGCCGAGGCGCTCTACCGGACGGCGATCCGGCTCGACCCCGGCCTGCCGGAGGCCCATGCCAGCCTGGGCTACGTGCTGACGATGCAAGGGCGGCTGGCGGAGGCGATCGCGGCCTGCGAGGCGGCGATCCGCGTCGCGCCGGATCTCGCCATGGCGCACCTGAACCTGGCGACGGCGGTGCTGCTGGGCGGCGACCTGGCGCGCGGCTTCGCGGCGTATGAATGGCGCAAGCGGGTCGCGGCGTATCAGCGGGATTTTCCCGCCCTGGACGGGCCGGCGTGGGACGGCGGGGCGGTGCGCGGCCGGACCATCCTGGTTCGCGGCGAGCAGGGCTTCGGCGACACGATCCAGTGCGCCCGCTATCTGGCGCTGATCCGCGACGCGGGCGGGCGGCCGGTGATGACGTGCGCGACGGCGCTGGTGCCGCTGATCCGGTCGATGACCGGGGTCGTGACCATTCCGGTCGGCAGCGCGTTGCCGCCGTATGATGCCCACGTCGACCTGATGAGCCTGCCGCACGCGTTCCGCACAACGCTGGACAGCATTCCATTGCCGGACGGCTATCTGTCAGCCGATGCGGACCGCGTCCGGGCCTGGCGCGCCCGGTTGCCGCCCGGGCCGAAAATCGGCGTCGTTCTCTCCGGCAATCCGCTGCATCGCGCCGATGCGCGGCGGTCGATCCCGGTGGAACTGGCCGCGCCGCTGCTGCGGGTTCCGGGGGTCAGCTTCGTCAACCTGCAGCATGGCCCGGCGGCGCGTGCGCTTGGGCTGCCGGACCTGACCGGGTGGATGACGGACTATGCCGAGACGGCGGCGCTGGTGGCGAACCTGGACCTGGTGATCAGCGTCGACACCTCGGCCGCGCACCTGGCCGGGGCGCTCGGCACCCCGGCCTTGGTCCTGTTACCGGTCGCCCCGGACTGGCGCTGGATGCTGGGACGCCCGGACAGTCCGTGGTACGGCTCGGTCCGGCTGTTCCGCCAGGCGCGGGCCGGCGACTGGCCGGGCGTCATCGCCGCGGTCACGCAGTGCGTGTCGCGTGCATTCAGCAGTCTATGATCTCGGCAACCAGGCCGTCCGCCGTCAGCCCGTCATAGAAGGTGCCGTCGGCGCGCTCGAGTTGGCGCCAGACGATGCCGTAGGCCTCATCGAGCCGTGCGGCGACCCAGGCCCAGGTGGCGGGTTGCCAGGCGCCCCAGGTGCCGAGCCGCACCGTCGCCGCGTCGGCCAGGCCGGTGTAGTCCCAGGCGATGACGGCGTGGCCACCGACGATGCCGCCGTCGTCGCGGCCGGGCTGCACATCCCACAGCGGCGTCCGCTCCAGGTCGCGCTCGCGCAGGGTGACGCCCCAGTAGCCCACGCCCAGCCGCGCCATCCCGTGCGCCAAAGCCGATCGGCTTTGGCTGTCGAGGGTGGCATAGAGGCCGTAGAGGGTCTGTGGGCCGATCGCGAAGCCCTGGGTGGCCTGGTGGGCCAGCACGTCCAGCATGACCGCGCCGTCGGTGGCGACGAGATCGGGCGGGTTGCCGATGCAGGCGCCGTAGAACGCCGGCACGCTGGCCGGGGCCACCACAAGATCATAGCCATTCAGGGCGGCGATACCGCGCGCCGCGTTCACCAGCGACACGGCGGTGCAGTCCGGCAGGACGTCGTTGCCGTACAACCCCGGCTCAAACGCCATTGCATGCCGATCGAGGGCGGGCGGCGGGGGCACGGAGCCGAAGCGATGCGATGGCGCTCGGGCGAGCGCCATCGGATCGTGGCGGATGCGGCCGAGTCTGCCCCTGGGCGGGCAGCCGGCCAGATCCAGGCGGGCGGTCAACGGGAAGCCGCCGCCGCCAGGATCGTGCGCGCCTGGCTGGGCAGGAAGGTGACCGGCACACCGGCGCCCGAGACGCCCACCGCGGCCAGGATCACCGGCAGCAGCGACACGGCCGCCTGGATCGTGGCCTGCATGACCGAGCCGGCCGGCACCAGCGGCAGGGCGACCGACGCCAGGGCCTGCACCACCTGGCTGATTTCCTGCACGGTCGAGGTGGCCGGCGTGGCGGTCGCGCTGGCGACCTGGGCGGCATCCGCCTGTATCGTCGTGAGATACTGCTCGATCTGCGTCACGGCGGCAGTCGGGACGCCCGGGATCTGCCGGATGCTGTTGACCGTCGTTGCCAGGCCGGCGGCGATCAGGTTGACGTCGGTTGCGATCTGGGACGGCGTTTGCGTCCCGCACGCGAATAAGGTGGCCGCCGGCAGAAGGGCGGCGATACCGAGCAAGGTTCGGCGGTTCATGACAGGGATTCTTTCAGGATTTTGGCGCAGGCTGCGTCGGCGCCGAGGGGGCGGCGTTCCGGGCCTTGCCAACGTTGAAGGCGATGAAATTCACAGCGGCGTAGAAGGCGCGATAGAGGCTGTTCCCGCCGGCGGCCGGATGCGGCAGGACCGTCGCCAGGGCAGCGCAGACGGCGATGACGGCGGTGACGTACGGCAGGACCGGGCCGGCGCCCGGAATGGCCGCCAGGGTAGCCATGATATCCATGTCAGAAGACTCCAGATGAATGATGCAGGCCGGCAAATGAACACCACCCGCGGCAGCGGAAATTATGCCGGCTGGCGCCCGGGAAGCGCGCTTGCCTGGCGGCTCGGGCTTGCCCTGAGCGGCCGGTCGAGGCCGTCAGATCAATTCGTTGGGGCGCAAGGGGTTTGCTGCCGGTGCCAGGAGGGACCAATCGCAGTGTGCTGTGGGCCGTTCCGGCGCGAATTGCATTCCTCAAGACACGGGGCCCCTGCGCGTGAAATCTGCCAAAACAGCCGGTAGTTGCAATGCCGTGGGAATATAGTCACAAAATGGGATATAAGTCAAGATAATTCCGGTATCGGGGATTTTGCCACCACCACGCCCGGGCAGGCGCCTGGCGCAGGACGCTGGTTTGCGGCGCAGGAGGCCGGCGCGGTGCGGGAAACGGCGATCGTCAGCGTGTCGCGTGCTGGCAGGTCAAGGTTTGCGGGGACGCATAGGCGCTCGTTTAGGACCCGAGCGCGAATAAGCGATCCACTTCGGCGGGTCCTGTGCATGCCAGCGCCATTCTGAGCGAACCGGGAGAGCGCCCATCGGCTTGGCCGTCGCGCCATTCTTGGTGGCTTAGGCGACGCCCAAAAATAAGCGCGCCACCTCGTCGGAGCGACGTCCGAACCAATGGCATGCTGAACGGCGCGGCGGCGACCTGCTTATTTTTGGGCGTCGCCTTAGTTTGACTGTGTCAAAAACTGAGAGATAGTCAATGTTATCAATGGGTTATGGGGGCACCTAGTTTGCGAGAAAACGTCGTAATTTCAATGTGTTAGGCGGAAACTGAAAACTGACACAGTCAAATTAGTGTCTTTGTGTTGAAGCGGCAGAAGAAACCGCACGGACCTGTCCGTGTCCCACGGTCACCGTCCGTACTGCTACAACTGCTGGCTTTAACACAAAGACACTAAGCCACTAAGAATGGCGTCTCATGGTGCCCGGGGATGAGCCCGTCCGCCGCAGCGATGCGTGCAGGAACACGCTCTGCCAGCAAGATGCGAAACGGCATCATGGAACAGTTATTCAGGTTCGATGACTGAGTTAGCGCCTATGTGGCTCGTCCGGACCATGACGGAATGAGCCACCGCCGCGACGGATCGTTTCCGAGGTCTGTGCATGCGGTAGGGACACGCCCGGGCATGACGACGAAGACAGGCCGCCCGTGTCCCGACTTGGCACTCGAGACGAAATAACCGCTTCGATTGGCGCACGAGCGCCCTTGCCCGTCATGGCCGGCCATCCACGCCTTTGCCGCGATCAGCACCGCAAGGCGTGGATGCTGGGCCTTCACCTACCATGACGTGGCGGCGCCGGCGCCGCCGGAGGCAATCGCAGCCGCTTCAGAACTCGCTGAACTCGCACAACTTGTCCGAATTGAGCGCCACCTTTCGCTGGGTCATGTTGACGTTCCAGGAGGCGAAATCGGCCTGGGTCCGCGGAACCCGCAGGCGCTGGGTGATGGCCCGCAGGGAGTAGAACTCACGCTGAAGCTTCTGGACCTTGGCCACCAGTTGCTGGCCAGACATGTTCCTCGGCTCGATGTGGCAATACACGCCGGGCCAGCGGTCCATGTTGGGCTCGTCGATGATGCGGTTCTCGGCCTTCAGGCGATCATACACCGGCGTGCCGCGCAACGGCGCCAGGACGTTGAAATAGGCGGCTGGAACCTTGTGCTGCTGCAGAAACTGCAGGGTCGCATCGAACACGGTTTCGTCGTCGGTGTCCGTGCCGAAGACGAAATTGAACGAGAAGCTGATGTTCCTCCGGTTGAGGTTGTCGATCATCTCGTCATAGCTGTTCGACTTGTTGAACTCCTTGTGCATCGACTTCAGGGTGGTCTGGGAAATGCTCTCGATGCCCATGTTCACATGCAGCAGGCCGGACCGCTGCGCCAGGTCGAGGAACTCCCCATCCAGGCCGAACCGGGGCGAGAACAACGCCGACCAGCGGATTTTCAGGGGAATCAGCGCTTCCAGCAGTTCCATCGTGCGCTTCTTGTGGCCGACGAACTGGCTGGCGGCGAAGAACACGTGGCGCTTGCCGCTCTTGCGGATTTCCTCGACGATTTCCTCGGCCGGGCGGTCGCGGTAGCCGTAATCGCCGTTCAGGCGGCGTTCGGCGCAGAAGTCGCAAGTATAAGGGCAGCCGCGAGACTGCTGGATGACGACCGGACTGTAGAAGGTGTAGTTCTCGGGATGCAGCAGATCCCACCGCGGCGTCGGCATGCCTTTCATGCTGGCAACCGTGTCGCGCTGATAGAACTGCTTCAGCCGACCTGCCGCGGCGTCCTCCAGCATCTGGGGAAAGATCTCCTCCGCTTCGCCGATGCACACGCCGTCGGCGTGCTGCGCCATCTCCTCGGCGTAGAACGTGGCGTGCGGGCCGCCCATCAGCACGGTGACCCCCCGCTCCCGGAACTTGTCGGCGAGTTCCTGGGCCCGCAGCGAGGTCACCATGCGGGCGGTGATGGCAACCACGTCGACCGGCGCGTCGAAATCAACCTCCTCGACGGCGTCGTCGACGAGGGTGACGTCCCAGTCCCGCGGCGCGAGGGCGCCCATATAGGGCAGGACGGCGCCGATCAACCGGCGCTTGCGGATCTTCAGCGGGCGCCGGTCGCCGAAACCACGGTAGGAGGCGGCCTGGATGATCATTAGTCGGGGCATTTCTATCCGTCCGGCAAGAGGTGTCTGACTGCCGACATGCCAGTACTGGAGACCGGCCATGTCAGCATGGTATTCGATCGATTGTTCGCATCCACCGTATGTCCGCGCCAGGCAAGGCCGGTCAAATAGTCGGACGGATACTGGGCGTGAGGATATCCAACCTTCGAGAAGATTTTTATTCCAATAAAACCATGCGCTCTCCCGCCATCGCGCGCACCGGCCTCGCTGGCGGCGGCGACCGGAGCGAAGGCGCCTGTTTCGCCTGTCCGGACAAACCGTCGCGTCGCTGCCAGCATTGCGGAACAGGCCCTGTGAACACCCGCGTGTCGACCATCGCTTGCCGGACAACCTACTGGGCATCGAAAGGCGTTTCAAGGCACCAACGTTGCCGGGCCGTTCGGGCGCGGGCCATGGCCTGGCGGTCTCCGCCCCCATGATCCGCCGGGTTGCGCCTGTCCTGGTCCCGCATTTCGACCTGCGGCGCAGGCGCGCCCAGCGCCGAAACGGTGTCAGATTGGTACAGGAACCACCCTATCGGACAAGACTAAAAATTGATCCAAGGTCATGCAAATAATACTTTATCCAGATTCTTTGCCGCCTGACACTTAGCAAACATCCGGGACAGGCAATTCCCGAGTCGTTCAACCGACGCACCATCGGTAGCGGGCGCGCCACAGCCGGTCGCGGCGCCGGATCGGCCCTGGCGGCCATTGTCCACCCGAGACCATCGCGACCCGTGGCCGCATCGCGGTGCTTGCGACCGTCCCGGCTATGAGCGGATTTGGCGGGAACGCGGCGCAGAACGCCTGCCTCACCCGTCAGGCCGGGCTGCCGGACGAATGGGCGTTCCATCAGGCGAGGACCATGCAGGCCCGCGGCCCTGACACCATGCTGCTGGCAAGCCTGCCGCACGCCCGTGATCCGGCGACTCAGGCTCCAATCAGGGATGCGTGAGCACGTGCATCACGTATGCGTGATGATGTCTATGCGTGATGATCTCCGATGGCAGGAAATGACCTGCAGAGGCCGCGCATGCCCTGGACGCAGAGCGCACGAAAGCCTTGCAGCGTCATCACGAGCGTGAATCCGCCGCCGGCACACTGGAAATCGCCGTGGTTCCGGTTTCCGTTCACCGCCTGCGATCGGCGCCGCGGGCAATTCAGTATGTTTTAAGAACGAACTGGCGGAGGCCAGTTTCGTACCGTTTACCACCGGAATACGAAACTGGCTGTAGCCGAAGGGCAAGGCGTTATCCTGGCAGGTTGCCACCATGTGCGCGGAACAGGAAAGAAATCAAGCTTCCCCTTGTGGACCTGCAACAGATTGCCCCGGGGACGCCGCTCAATCCTCGAGTGTGAAGCCTACCTTCATCGTTACCTGGTAATGGCGCACCTCGCCATTCTCGATCTCGCCACGCATCTGGGTCAGCTCGAACCACCGCAGGTTCCGCGTCGTCTTCGAGGCGCGGGCAATCGCATTTTCGACCGCATCCGCATGGCTGATCTCCGACGATCCCGCGAGTTCGATAACACGATAAGTATGATCGGCCATAAATTGCTCCCTGATGACCACGGACACCGGCTATAACAGGCGAACCGCTGCCTGGTGCCGCACGCGCCAAGGTTTTTGTGCATCCAATGCCACAGCGTCACGGGCCGAATGGCCATGGCTGGCATCCCCATATCGGTGCCGCATGGCCAGGCTGCGTGCGATGAAAGCGCCAGCCGCCGCTTCCGGCGTTCCGATTATGGTATCGGCAGCTTGCCCGCGATCCGCCGGAATTCGGTAGCCAGCGCGTCCCATCCGGGATCCGCCAGCCACTCGGCCGGGGCGGCCAGTGCCTCGGTGAGCTTGCTCTTGTAGCTATCGCGGGGGATTTCCTCGGCGCCGAACTGCGTCAGGTGGGCGGTGACGAACTGCGTGTCGAGCAGCCGGTAGCCGCCCAGGCGCAGCCTGGCGACAAGATGCACCAGCGCCACCTTCGACGCATCCCGCGCGAAGCTGAACATGCTCTCGCCAAAGAACGCGCCGCCCAAGGAAACGCCGTACAGGCCGCCGACGAGCGTGCCATCCTGCCAGGCCTCCACCGAATGCGCGTGCCCCAGGCGGAACAGCTCGGTGAACAGGCGCTCGATCTGGGAATTGATCCAGGTTTCGGTGCGATCCGGCAGCGGAGTCGCGCAACCGGCGATCGTGCCGGGAAAATTCCGGTCCACGGTCACCTCGAAAGTGCCGGACAACACGGTGCGCAACAGCCGGCGGGACAGGTGAAAGCCATCCAGCGGCAGTATGCCGCGCTTGACCGGATCGAGCCAGAACAGCCGATCGGCCGAGCGGCCCTCGGCCATCGGGAACAACCCGTGGCGATAGGCGCGCAGCACCAGGTCCGCCGTGACTTCCACTGAGCGTTTGGACATGATCGTATAGTGCGGCCCCTGCCAACGGATTGGAAGGCGCAATACGATGCTGGCAATCAAGCACCTCGACCACCTGGTCCTGCGGGTTGTCGACCTGCGGGCGATGCAGGACTTCTATACCGGTGTCCTGGGATGCACGGTGGAGAAGGTCCAGGCGGAGCTGGGCCTGTATCAGCTGCGGGCCGGCGCCGCGCTGATCGACCTGGTCCCGGTCGACGGCGCGCTGGGCCGCAAGGGTGGCGCCGCGCCGGGGGTGGAGGGCCGCAACCTGGACCATTTCTGCCTACGGGTCGAGCCGTTCGACGCCGAGGCAATCACCACGCATCTGCGGGCGCACGGGGCCGATCCGGCGCCGGTTGCCTCCCGCTACGGCGCGGAAGGCCAGGGGCCGTCGATTTACGTGGCCGATCCGGAGGGCAACGTCGTGGAGCTGAAAGGCCCGCCGGACCCGGCATCCTGAGCCTGTTTGACTGGTTTCAGAGGCGGCCGGTTCTGAGCGCCGACGGCATGGGCAGGCTGTGGCTGCAGTTCGGCTGATTGAGCGTCATCGGCGGCGGGCGTGCGGCTGGGGCGTCCGAAAATGTAATCACCGCGATGGCCAGCCGGCGCGCCGGCCCTGTCTCTTTAAATTGGCGCCTATGCGGCTTGTCCGGGCCATGACGACAAGGGGACCTGGGCCGCGGCAGGTCGTTTCCGAGATCTCTGCATCCCGTAGCGTCCGCACCGGGCCGCGCGATGTCCCCCCTGATCCTCCGAGGCCCTCCGCAATGCTCAGTTCTGCTCTGTGCGAGCAGATATGCGCCATCAGCCACGCCGTCCCTGCCGGAGAGGCACCGTCCCGGACCGAGGCCGTGCCGGAACAAGAAAGCCACAACTCACTTGTTCACGAACGCCATGCGGCGCTGTTTTCCAGCCGGACAACAAGCGCTCGAGAACTCAAGGCCCAATTCAATCAGGCCGGCTGTCAGGGCAGAGACGTGCCGATCGACTTGACGACCTGAGCCGGCACAGCGGCTGCCGGCGAGGCTGTGGCCGCGGAGGTGGCTGCGGTCGCCGTCGTGGACGCGGATGCAGGCGCGAGGGTGGCCGCGGTCGCGGCTGCGATCGCAGGGACAGCTGGCGCAGCGTCGGCTGGCTTGGCCTCCGGCACCGCCGTCTTTGACGCCTCTGCCGGGGTGGCGGAATCGGTTGCCTTGCCGGAAGCGGCCGCCGCCGCGGCGTCCGTGGGCTTGCTGGCGTCCGCGGGCTTGCTGGCATCCGCCGGCTTCGCGCTGTCGGCCGGCTTGGCGGGTTCGCCGGCCTTGTCCGGTTTGGCTTGCGCGATCAGCGCCGGATCGGTGTAATCAGGCACCACCCGCGCCTGGTTGCCGGCAATGACCAGCACATGCTGCCCCAGCGCCAGGGGCGTCTGGTCCTTCTGCGTGACGCT
Organism: Rhodopila globiformis; assembly: GCF_002937115.1. Lineage (GTDB taxonomy): Bacteria > Pseudomonadota > Alphaproteobacteria > Acetobacterales > Acetobacteraceae > Rhodopila > Rhodopila globiformis. The sequence continues at coordinate 95,495 of NZ_NHRY01000263.1, forward strand.
GACCAGGTCGCCGTTCTTCTTGCGGACGATGTACTCGAATGCCGAGGTGTCGGCGACGATATGTTCCGCTGCCGTTCCCGCCAAGCCGCCAACCAGGGCCCCACCCAGGGACGCAAACGCGCTTTCCGCACCGGTTCCCACCTGAGACCCGGCGATGCCGCCCGCCGCCGCCCCGGTCACCGCGCCTGTGGTGCCCGAGGCGGTCACGTCGACCTTGCGAACGCCGATGACAACGCCTTGCTCGACCTTGTTCGCCTGCTGCACGGCATTGGTCGCATAGACATCCGGTGAGTAGCTTGGTCCGCAGCCGGCCAGGCCGACGAGAACCAGTCCCAGGCTCAACAAGCGCGTCTTCAACACGGCCCCGCTTCGTTGTTGCATGGATGTGGTAGCGGATCGAGCCGATAATGTCATAGTTAAATGAGGCATAACTGACGGGTATCTTCACCAGGCCCACCAGTCGGGCTAGCATTCCGGCATGACAGAACCTCCGATCAGGCGAGGCCTGGCCCGCAACACCGCCAACTACGGTGACAGGGATTTCGCGCTCTACCTACGCCGATCCTTCGCGAAATCGATGGGGTATTCCCAGGCGATGCTGGATCGGCCGGTGGTGGGCATCGTCGATACCGGGTCCGACTACAACAACTGCCACCGCACGGTGCCGGACCTGGTCGAGGCGGTGAAACGCGGCGTCCTGGCGGCCGGCGGGCTGCCGCTGGCCTTCCCGACCGTCTCGCTGTGCGAGCCGTCGCTGTTCCCGACCTCCATGCATTACCGCAACCTCGCCGCGCTGGACACCGAGGCGATGCTGAAGGCGCAGCCGATGGATGCGGCGGTGCTGATTGGCGGTTGCGACAAGACCGTGCCGGCGCAACTGATGGGCGCAGCCTCGGCGGATGTGCCGGCGGTGCAACTGGTGACCGGGCCGATGCTGGCGACGCCGTTCCAGGGCGAGCGGCTGTCCGCCTGCACCGATTGCCGCCGCTACTGGGCGGCCTACCGCGCCGGCAAGGTCAGCGAGGACCGTATACACGAGATCGAGGGCAGGCTGGCGACGACCGCCGGGACCTGCGGGGTCATGGGCACGGCCTCCACCATGGCCTGCCTGGCGGAGACATTGGGGATGGTCCCGCTCGGTCACGGGTCCATTCCGGCCGTGCACGCCGATCGGCTGCGGGCGGCCGAGGAAGCCGGAGCGCTGGCGGTGCGGCTGATCGGGAACTCGGTCAGGCCGTCGCAGGTCATCACGCCGCATGCCATCGAGAACGCGCTGCGGGTGCTGCTGGCGCTTGGCGGCTCGACCAATGCGCTGATCCACCTGACGGCGATCGCCGGGCGCGTCGGCGTGCGGGTGGATTTGCGCCGGCTGAATGAACTGTCGGATTCTACGCCGGTGCTGGTCGATCTGAAGCCGACCGGCGAAGGCTATATGGAGGATTTCCACGCGGCGGGCGGGATGCCGGCGCTGCTGTGGGAACTGCGCGACTTGCTGCACCACGACCCGATTGACGTCACCGGCGTGACGCTGGGCGAGCGGCTGGCGGAACCGGCGTTCGTCGATCGCCGCTATATCCGGGCACGATCCGAGCCGGTGTCGCCGGTGGGCGGGCTCGTCGCGCTGTTCGGCTCGCTGGCCCCGCGGGGTGCGATCCTGAAACGCAGCGCGGCAACCCAGTCGCTGTTCGAGAAAGAGGCCCGGGCTGTGGTGTTCGACGGGCTGGAGGATCTCGCCAACCGGATCGACGATCCGGGACTGGACGTGACTGCGGATGACATCCTGGTGCTGAAGAACGCCGGCCCGCTGACTCCCGCCGGCATGCCGGAGGCCGGCTACCTGCCGATACCATCCAGCCTGGCCCGTGCCGGCGTGAAGGACATGGTGCGCATGAGCGACTGCCGCATGTCCGGCACCGCGTTCGGCACGATCGTGCTGCACATCACGCCGGAAGCCGCCGGCGGCGGGCCGTTGGGACTGGTCGAGAGCGGCGACCGGATCAGGCTGTCGGTCGCCCATCGGTCGCTGGACCTGCTGGTCCCGGCCGAGGACCTGGCGCGGCGACGGGCCGCCTGGAGTCCGCCGCAAAAGCCGCAGCGGGGATGGGATCGGCTGGTCGCGGATCAGGTGCTGCAGGCGGACGAAGGTTGCGACCTGGCGATGCTGCGCGCCGGGGGATGATGTGGTAAGGGTCCGAGCCGGAATATCCGATCACCGGAGCCGGCGCACCGGCCCCTCCACGTCATGGTGGGCGAAGGCCCGCCATCCAGGCCTTGCGAAGCTGATCGCGGCAAAAGGCATGGATGGCGGCCCTGCCGCCGCCATGACGGTTGCGGCGATCGTGCGGCAAGTGGAGCGGTTATTCTGCATGAGGCCCTGAGGTTATAGTTATGAGCGTCGCGCTAAAACAACCGATGAGCCTGGAAGCGTTCCTCGCCTGGGAGGAACAACAGGAATTGCGCTGGGAATTCGACGGGTTCGAGCCGGTTGCGATGACCGGCGGAACGTCCGAGCATTCGGCGATCCAACGCAACCTGGTCTTTGCGCTGACCGGACGTCTGCGGGGAAAGCCGTGCCAGCCCTATACCAGCGATCTCAAGATCGCCGTGGCGGGTTCGATCCGCTACCCGGACGCCTTCGTCGTCTGCTCGCCGGTGCCGCGTGGCACCCGGGTGGTGACGGACCCGGTGGCCGTTTTCGAGGTCCTCAGCCCCAGCACGGCGAGCACCGACATCGGGATCAAGAACCAGGAATATCGCGATACACCATCGATCCAGCGCTATGTCATGCTGTCTCAGGACGACCAGCGGGCGACGATCTTCGCCCGCGCCGGCGACGACTGGGTCGGCCATATCGCGTCCGGTGATGCCATCCTTGAGATGCCGGAGATCGGGATCGAGGTGCCGCTGGCGGAACTGTACGAGGGTGTTTCGTTCGACCGCCCGGGTGGTGCGGAGGCTGTGCTGGACGGCTGACCCTGGCGGTCAATCCAAACCCGGATAGCGTTCGTCGATGGCTGCCCGGTCCCAAAATACGGCAATAATGACCGGCGGGACGCTATGCCGATAGGCGATCCAATATGCCCTGGACTTCAGCCACGCGATGCCGGGCCGGACGAGGTCGTTGTACGTTGCCGGGTATGCGCGAGGGCACCTCGGGCCAGCTTCGATTGCGGCTTCGGCCTCGGCCAAAGCTCTGTCGAGGTTGCGGAGCGCTTCCGACTGCTGCTTCAGCCGGTAATGACCGGCAAGCTCGGTTACCTGGCGGCGAGCAGCCGGCGTGTAGTCAATCAACAACGGTTCGGAGGCATGCCCCCCGTTGCGCGAGGCTCAACCGTGTCGCTTTCCAACTCGGCCAACGCAGCGCGGATGACGTCATGTACCGCGCTGGCGGGCACGGTTTCGCCGCGGGCCAGTTCAGCCTCGCTGACGGCGAGTTGCTCCGCCCAACCGGGCGGGGATTGATTGACTGACTTGTCCATGGAGGAAAGATAGCTGATCCCGATCGGAATTTCCATCGGAGGGCGGGCGGCGCCGGGATATGTCCGCAGCCGCTTCAAAAGAGGTAAAGAGTCTAGGCTTAAAGATGCTGGTGCCGGCCGCCGGAGATCCTGCCCCCATTGCCTGCTGAGCCCTTGCGACGGGCGGCAGTGTCGTCCGCGGGGGGCCAAGGCAGCGGCAGAGCCTGGATTGGCGACCGATTTTCAACACGGAGGACGACGAAGGATCACCGAGGGCCACGAAGGGTGTGAACGAGTCAGCCAACGATGTGGCGCAGGCCGTAAGTCAGGTACAAAGGATCTGGGGCGAAATAACCGCCCACCGGATCGGCGCACCGGCTCTTCCCCGTCATGGCGGCCCCGGGACAAGTCCCTGCCCACGCCCATTGATTTGGGCGACATCGAAACATTCACCGAGAGAAGCGCCTCCGAAAATCAATCAGCGCATCAAATTCATTATAAATTCTTCCCCTATCGGTTGAACTGCTCCTCCTTCGGCACATCGGCCTCAGGTGGCACATAAAGCGCGGCGCATTCCCGCACCATCAGGCCGCCTTCCAGCGCCAGATCATTACGGAAGGCATCGCGGATGAAGTCCACCGTGTCGAGATGCCGATCCTCGAAATACATCGGATGGACGTCATCGCGGCCGACGCCATGAACGATGCGGCCGATCTTGGCCCAGATCGAGGCCATGGTGCACATGCCGCACGGCTGCAGCGTCGTGTAGAGTACCGCACCGCGCAGTTCATGACAGGCCAGCTTCCGGCCGGCCCGGCGCATTGCAACGATCTCGGCGTGCGCGGTGGCATCGTGCCGCAGATCGACCTCGTTGCAGCCTTCGCCGATCACCTCGCCGTTGCGGACGATCACGCAGCCGATGGGGTTGGTGCCGGGCCGCGCCTCGCCGCTGCGGGCCAGATCGATCGCACGCCGCATCCAGGTCATGTCGTCTTTGGTCCAGGGCATGAACGTACCTCCGGTGATGCATCAAGGTTGATGCGTCAGCGGTTCAAGGCTGTCCAACCGCAACGTGAACCGCCGAGGCGCTTCGAACCGGGATGGAAACGCTTCGGCTGATGTTCCGGGGGCGGATTCATTGTTGGGGCCGCCGTTTTGGCGCTGGTGGTGCAGGCTGGCGGCTTGTCCGTTGCTATATCGATCTATTTCCTTATTGGTCCATTGCCTCACCGTCATGGCCGGGCGTGTCCCGGCCATGACGGTGAGGCAATGGACCGGACACCAAGTCCTTCTCCAACCGCCGCCCTGTCCTGGTAGCCGTGGGGACACGCCCGGCCACGACGGCAGAGAAACAGTAAAGTTGCGTAACCGATCTAGACCCGCCGCTGCACCTGTATCACGCCGGCAGCCTGCAACGCATCGATCTCGGCACCGGCGTAGCCGTGCTGTGTCAGAATCTCCCTGGCATGTTCAGCAAATTTCGGCGGCGGCTGGCGCGTTCCACCCCCGGTGCGGCTGAACTTGATCGGCGTGCCGATGCCTCTGTACCAGTCGAGCTCGGTGACCATCTCGCGATGCGCGGTATGCGGCGCGGCGATGGCCTCATCCACCGGCAGCACCGGCCCGGCCGGGACGCCGGCGCGGATCAACTGCAACGACAATTCCTGCCCGTCCTTGTCGGCGAATGCCTCCGACAGAGCCAAAGTCAGGGCCACGCGGTTGACGTTGCGCTCGCCATTGTTGGCGAAGCGCGGGTTGTCCGCCAGGTCCGGCCGGCCGATGATCTCGCACAGCTTGCGGAACTGGCCGTTGTTGCCGCTGGCGATGAAGATGTCGCAGGTGCGGGTGGGGTACTTGTCGTAAGGAACAAGATTCGGATGCGGGTTGCCCGTGCCGGCTGGGCGCCTGCCGTTCAGGAAAAAATTCGCGGCCTGCGGATGCAGCAGCGACAGGCCGCAATCGTACAGCGTCATGTCCAGGTACTGGCCCTGCCCCGAGCGTCCCCGCTCATGCAACGCCATCAGGATGGCGATCGCCGCGTAAAGCCCCGTGCCCATGTCGACGATCGCGGCGCCAAGCCGCATCGGGCCGGTCGTTTCGTCGCCGTTGACGCTCATCAGGCCGGTCATCGCCTGCAGGATCGCGTCGTAGCCCGGCAGCCCGCCCAGAGGCCCGTCGCCGCCGAAGCCGGACACGCGGCAATGGATCAGGCCGGGGAAGCGCTTCGACAGCACGTCCTCATACCCGAGGCCCCATTTTTCCATCGAGCCCGGCTTGAAGTTCTCGATCACGACGTCAGCGCCTTCCAGCAGGCGCAGCAGCACCGCCTTGCCCTCCGCCTTGCCGAGATCGAGCCCCATGGAGCGCTTGTTGCGGTTGACGCCGATGAAGTAGCTGGCGTCGCCCTCGTGGAACGGCGGTCCCCAGTCCCGGACCTCGTCGCCCTGGGGCGGCTCGATCTTGATCACGTCGGCGCCGTGATCGGACAGGACCATTGTGCAGTACGGGCCGCCCAGCACGCGGGTCAGGTCGATCACCTTGATCCCGGCCAGGGCACCGGCGGTTTTCGCCAGCCCCTTGCCGTTGCCCGCCGGTATCACTGAACCTCCCATTGGACCTTCCGTCATGCCAGCGCTGCCGCCAGGGCCTCGGCGCTGCGGCCATTGGCGATCGCCGCCGAGCGGCCGTCCCAGTGGATGCCGTTGACCCGGGCGAAGGCGTGGCCGGCCTTCGGATAGACGTGGCAGGCGACGTGCGGATTCTCCTTGCTGGCCGAGACGACCTTGGCGCGGCCCTCGGCGGGGAAGTATTCGTCCTCGTCGGCGATATGACACAGCAGCGGCTTGCCGACCTTGCCAAGCTCGCCCAGCAGGTCGTCCAGGCCGACGCCGTAGTAGGAGACGTTGACGTCGGCGTCGGACTGCTCCGCCATCATGAACGCCAGGCGCCCGCCCAGGCAGTAGCCCATGGTGGCGACCTTGCCGTTCGAGCCTGGCAGAGTCCGGCAGGCGGCGACGGTGGCCTTCAGGTCCTCGACCCCCTTGGCCTGGTCGAATGTCTGGAACAGCTCGAAGGCGCGCTTCCATTCGGCGTCGGTCTTGTCGGTCAGGTCGATGCCCGGCTCGATCCGCCAGAACAGGTCCGGGCACACGGCGATGAAGCCCATGTCGGCAACCCAGGCGGCGGTGTCGCGCATCGCCTGGTTCACGCCGAAGATTTCCTGGATCAGGACGACGACCCCGGCCGGCTTCGCCTTCGGCTCCAGCACATAGGCCGAGAATTCGCCGCTGCCGTCGGTCGCCTTGATCGTGATGCTTGCCACGCCCTTCACTCCCCATGTCAGTCGTTACCGGGGATTGTTAGCGGCGTTTGGCCCCGACTGGAAGCGCGGGCGGGCGGGCGTCAGGCGCCCTTCTGCACCACGCCCTTCTGCACCACGCCCTTCTGCACCACGAGCGTCGTCCAGTTGCCCTGCGGCAGCATCCGCTCCAGCCGCAGGCCCTGGCGGCGATGCGCCGACAGCACCCAGCGCGCCTGGCTGGCCAGCAATCCGGCCAGGATCGCGGTGCCGCCCGGCGCGAGGTGCCGCGCGAGGTCCTTCGCCATCAGGCACAGCGGCCGCGCCAGGATGTTGGCGAACACCAGGTCATACGGCCCGCCGCGGCGCACCACCGGGTCCTGCCAGCCATCGGCCAATACCGGACGCACGCGGTGCCCGACGCCGTTCATCCGGGCATTGTCGCCGGCGACGCGCACCGACCAGGGATCGATGTCCGTCGCCAGCACCGTCCGGTTCAGCAGCCGCGCCGCCGCCATCGCCAGGATGCCCGATCCTGTCCCCAGGTCGAGGATACGCCGCGGCCGGCGGCGCGCCACGGTCTCCAGCGCCACCAGGCAGCCGCGGGTCGAGCCATGCTCGCCCGAGCCGAAGGCAAGGCCCGCATCCAGCGTCAGGGTGATCCGGTTCGGCGCCGCCGGATCGGCCTCATGCGTGCCGCGCACGGCGAAGCGCCGGCCGATCAACTGTTCGGGGAACGCTTCGTAGGTGCGGACGAGCCAGCCATCAGCCTCGGTCGCCTCGCGCCGCAACTCCGGCGCGATGCCGGTGACCGTGGCGGCCAGAGTCAGCGAGGCGGCCAGTTCGGATTCATGCACGCCGACGGGCTTGACGCCTTCGACCCGCCATGTGCCGGTCGCCTCGTCGAGGAAGAAGCCGACGGTCTGGCAGGCATTCGACAAAGCGGCTTCGAACGCCTCCAGGGCATGCTCCGGCACGGTGACGGAGACGGTTTCCAGGGGAATCGGGTGATTGGCCATCAGGCGCGCTCCATGAAGTTGATCGGCCGGCGCGCCGGCACCGCGATGGCGGAGAATGGCGGGTGCCGTTGCCTCTCCGTCCGTTCGCTCATCGTCCGTTGCCTCTCGGTCATGGCCGGGCGTGTCCGGGCCATCTGCGCTTCGACGGTGGAGGGATAGGTGACCGGGACACGCCCTACGGGATGCACACATTTCGGAAACGGTCCGCCGCTGCGTTTCCCTTTCGTCATGGCCCGGCTTGTCCGGGCCACCTATTCCAGCACTTGTGCCGCGACAGGTGGCCCGGACAAGCCGGGCCATGACGATGGGGGAACGCTCTTGGCGCCCAGGCAAGCACTTGATTTTACGGTCATTTCCCACTCGTTTCCAGGATGTGTGCATTGCGTAGGGACACGCCCGGCCATGACGATAGAGTGACGACCTCAAGAGTGGCGACCTTGAGAGTGGCTACCTTGCGCCGCGCGGCCATCGCTGCCTGCGAGACGGCATGTTCAGGCGCGCTCCACAAAGCGGTCGAGCACGCGCTTGTCGCCGGCGGTTTCGAAATGCACGTCCAGCTTGTCGTCATCGACCGCCTTGACCGTGCCGTAGCCGAATTTCTGGTGGAACACCCGCGCACCCACCGGAATCGAGTCGGTCCGCGCCGGGCGGCCGGGCTGTTCCCATACCTCGATCACCCGCGGCCGGCGGGCCTGGAGCGGGAACTGCGTCGGAAACGACGTCGCAGCGGCGACGCGCCGATCGCGGGCCATGCTGGAGGAATTGGCCTGCTGCACATGCTCCGCCGGAATTTCCTCCAGGAAGCGGCTCGGGATGCTGGGCTGCCAGTTGGCGTAGATGCGCCGGTTGGCGGCGTGGCTGACGATGGCGCGGCGACGGGCGCGGGTCAGGCCGACATAGGCCAGGCGGCGTTCCTCCTCCAGCCCCTTGTTGCCGTTCTCGTCCATCGCGCGCTGGTTGGGGAACACGCCTTCCTCCCAGCCCGGCAGGAAGACGGTGTCGAACTCCAGCCCCTTGGCGCCGTGCAGGGTCATCAGGCTGACTTTGGCGTCGTCCGGCTGTTCCTCGTTCTCGGTCACCAGGGCGACGTGGTCGAGGAATCCGGCCAGCGTCTCGAAATCGGCCAGGGCGCGGAGCAGTTCCTTCAGGTTCTCCAGCCGCCCGGGCGCCTCGGGCGATTTGTCCTGCTTCCACATCTCGGTGTAGCCGCTTTCGTCCAGCATGGCGGCGACGGTGACGACGTGGCCGTCCTTGCCCAGCAGGTCGCGCCACTGCGCCATCTGCCGCAGCAGCGTGCCGACAGCCTCCTTCACCTTGCCCTTCAGGCCGCCGGCCTCCACCAGCCGGCCGGCGGCGACGGACAACGGAATGCTCTGGCTGCGCGCCGCCTCATGCATCGTCCGCAGCGCCGCGTCGCCGACACCGCGGCGGGGGACGTTGACGATGCGCTCGAACGCCAGGTCGTCGGCCGGCTGCACCGTCGCGCGCATATAGGCGATGGCGTCGCGGATCTCGGCACGCTCATAGAAGCGCAGGCCGCCGACGACGCGGTAGGGCACGGCCAGGGTGATCAGCCGTTCCTCGAACGCCCGGGTCTGGAAGCCGGCGCGCACCAGGACGGCGATCTCCGCCAGGCTGTGGCCCTCGCGGCGCAGCTCCTCGATCTTGCCGCCAACCATGCGGGCTTCCTCGTCGGAGTCCCAGAGTTCGACGATGCTGACCTTCTCGCCCTTCTGCGCGTCCGTGCGGCCGGGGCGCAGGGTCTTGCCCAGCCGCCCCTCATTATGCGCGATCAACCCCGAGGCGGCGGCGAGGATCGGCGCGGTGGAGCGGTAGTTCGCTTCCAGCCGGATGATGCGGGCGCCCTCGAAGTCCTTCTCGAAGCGCAGGATGTTCTCCACCTCGGCGCCGCGCCAGGAATAGATCGACTGGTCGTCGTCGCCGACGCAGCAGATGTTGCGGTGGCCCTGGGCGAGCAGGCGCAGCCAGAGGTACTGGATCAGGTTGGTGTCCTGGTACTCGTCCACCAGGATGTAGCGGAAACGCCGGTGGTAGTCGGCCAGGATGTCGGGGTTGGTACGCAGGATCTCGGTCACGTGCAGCAGCAGGTCGCCGAAATCCGCCGCGTTCAGGGTGCGCAGCCGCTCCTGGTACAGCGTGTAGAGCAGCCGTGCCTTGCCGTTGGCGTAGTCGGAGTCCTCGGCCAGGGTGATCCGCGCCGGGGTCAGGCCGCGGTCCTTCCAGTGCTGGATCACGCCCATCATCCCGGGCGGCGCCCAGCGCTTGGTGTCGATGCGCTCGGCCTCCATCACCTGCTTCAGCAGGCGGAGCTGGTCGTCGGTATCGAGGATTGTAAAATTTGCCGACAGCCCGGCGTGCTCGGCGTGGCGGCGCAGCATGCGGGCGCACAGGGCGTGGAAAGTGCCGAGCCACAGGCCCTCGGCCGGCTGGCCGATGATGGCGCTGACCCGCTCGCGCATCTCGCGCGCGGCCTTGTTGGTGAAGGTGACGGCCAGCACCTGGTTGGGGAAGGCGCGCCGGGTCAGCAGGATGTGGGCGAAGCGCGTGGTCAGCACGCGCGTCTTGCCGGTGCCGGCGCCGGCCAGCACCAGCAGCGGGCCATCGATGGTTTCGACCGCCGCCCGCTGCTCGGGGTTGAGGCGGGCGAGGTAGTCGGCGGGAGGGGGAACGGGCGTTTGCACTCCGGGGATATAGGGCAGTTCCGGGACGCGTGGAAACCTGGGGATCGCGCTCCGGGACTCGTGGGGGCCCAGACCTGGTGCCGCCCGCTGGCAAGTCCGCCTTCCTGTCCCCAGCCCTTGCGGCGCGCGGCAGTGCCGACCGGGGGGCGGGCTGCAGGCCCGGCCCCGCAACACCAGCACTATGGCACAAAACGAAGACACAAGGGTCACGAAGGGTGTCAACGAGTCAGGCAATGAAGCAGTGCGGTCCCGCCTTCAGGCACGCGCATATAGGCATCCGGGCAGGCCTGCGCTGATGCTGCGATGCCTCACCCCGATCATGCGGTCGGTCAGGTCCCAATCCGCCATCAAGGTCCGGTCTCCGTGGCCCTTGTGTGGTCCTTCACCTTCCTCCGTGTTAAAAATTACGCAAGCATAAGCAAGCGCGGGCGTGTCCGGATGGCGCCGGCACCATCGGCCACGTCCAAAAGGGCCGATTCTTCCGGCGCGCGCCATCAGGCGTGTCTCAACCATCCACCCCCCACCGTCGAAGCGCAGATGGCCGGGACACGTCCAGCCATGACGGAGGGGCAACGGACCGGGCGCCAGATCCGTCTCCACCCGGAAGCCCCCGGCTGCTCGGGCGCCGCGGCATCAAAGCCCCTCGGCCGCCTTCCGGACCGCCTCGGCCGTGCGCAGATAATCCTCGAGGTCCCGGTCCTCGGGCGCCGCGAGCACGTGCTGGACCCCGGCGTCGCGATATGTCCCCAGCACCGTGCGGACATCGCCGGTGCTGGCGGCGCTGACCGTGGCACGGACGGAAATCGTGAACTCCTCGCCCGGCCGTTCCGCGCGCAGGCGCTTCACCCAGCCGGCGGCCTTGTCCGGCGCGATCCGGCTGCCGTGCCAGCCGTCGAACCGCAACGCCCGCCGGATCGCCGCGTCCGACGAGCCGCCGATCCAGACCGGTATCGGCCGGACGGGTTGCGGCAGCGTGCGCATGGCGCTGATCGTCGCGGGGATCCATGTGCTTTCGAAGGTCACCGGGTCCTGCGACCAGACGGCGCGCATCATCGCGATGCCCTCGTCCATGCGCCGCCCGCGCTGCCTGAACGGCACGCCCAGGGCGTCGAACTCGGCCTCCAGCCAGCCGACGCCGGCGCCCAGGATCAGGCGGCCGTCCGACAGGTTCTGCAAGGTCGCCAGCTCCTTCGCCAGCGGCAGCGGATGGCGCAGCGGCAGCACCAGCACCGAGGTGCCGAGTCGCACCCGGCGCGTCACCGCCGCCGCCCAGGCCAGGCACAGCACCGGGTCCCAGAAGTTCGGCGTCGGCGGGTAGGGCGCATCGGCGGGAACGATGATGTGTTCGCTGACCCAGACGTCGTCGTAGCCCAGCTCCTCGGCCTGGACCGCGGCGCGGCGGATGCTGTCGGGTCCGGCCTTGCGTCCGATGTGTGGCAGATGAACACCCAGCTGCATTTTCCGTCTCCTCCGGCTTGTCCGGCCAGGGTGGCGCGTCGTCCGGCCTGCGTCCACCCTTGCGCCGCGCCCGTCGCCTGCGCCACTTTGCGCGCACGAAAAGCTGACAGGGGTGATCCGATTCCTACCACCGAGCCACTGAAACGTCCGCGCAGGGCGCCGCGCAAGATCAAGCCGGCGGCGGCGCCTGTCGCCGAGGTGACGTTCGAGCCGCTGAAGACCGAGCGCCTGACCCTGCGCCCCCTGAAGCCGGACGACGCCGAGTCGATGCACCGGCTGATCAACGACTGGGAGGTCACGCGCACCCTCGCGGAAGTGCCCTATCCCTACCCGCGCTCCCTGGCCGACGAGTGGATCGAAACGACGATCGAGGAACTGGCCGCCGGCGACGCCTGGCACCTGGCGATCACCGGGCACGAGGGCGAGCGGGAGATGCTCATCGGCGTCGTCGGCCTGCGGCTTGACAAGTCCGGCCGCACCGGCCGCCTGGGCTACTGGGTCGGCCGCGCCTACTGGCGGCACGGCGTGGCGACCGAGGCGGCGAAGCGGCTGACAAGCTGGGCGTTCGCCAACCTGCCGCTGGACCTGATCACCGCCGAGGTGACCGAAGGCAACGAACCCTCCCGCGCGGTGCTGCGCCGCATCGGCTTCCGCCAGGTCGGCATTGGCATGCGGGCGTCGGTCACAACCGGGCAGGAGCACATGGTGACGGTGTTCGAGGCAACCCGCGACGACGTCTTCGGCCGTATCGAGCCACCCAAGCCCGAACCGGCGCCGCCGGCGGACGACGCCAAGCCGATGCTGCTGGTGGTGGCTTGCGCCCTGGTCGACATCGACCAGCGGGTGCTGCTGGCGCGCCGGCCCGAGGGCAAGAAGATGGCCGGGCTGTGGGAATTCCCCGGCGGCAAGATACGTCCGGGCGAGACGCCCGAGGCCGCGCTGATCCGCGAGCTGAAGGAAGAAATCGGTATTGACGTAGCCGCAACGTGTCTGGCCCCGTTCGCCTTCGCGTCGCATGATTACGGCACCTTCCACCTGCTGATGCCGCTGTTCATCTGCCGCCGCTGGAAGGGCACGCCGACACCGCTGGAGAACCAGACCCTGACCTGGGTCAGGGCCACGAAACTGACCGACTACGAGATGCCGCCTGCCGACAAGCCGTTGATTCCCCTGCTGCGAGACTTTCTCTAGAGGACGCCTCCATGCCCGCGAACAATCCCACCGCCTGCCTGCTGGTCATCGGCAACGAGGTGCTGTCCGGCCGCACCCGCGACGCCAACATCCAGTTCCTGGCGACGGGATTGGGCAACCTGGGGATTCCCCTGCGCGAGGTGCGGATCATTCCCGACGTGCGCGAGACGATCGTCGACACGGTGAACGAGGTGCGGCGGACGTTCGACTACGTTTTCACCACCGGCGGCATTGGCCCGACGCACGACGACATCACCAGCGAATGCGTCGCCGCCGCGTTCGGCGTGCCGTGGGAGCATCATCCGGTGGCGTGGCCGCGCATGGAGGCCGCCTACAAGCCGGGGGAGTTCAACACCGCCCGGCAGCGCATGGCGACGATGCCGCGCGGCGCGACGCTGATCGAGAACGACATCAGCGTGGCGCCCGGCTTCCAGTTGGAAAACGTCTATGTCATGGCCGGCGTGCCACGGATCATGCAGTCGATGTTCACCTGGCTGGCGCCGCGGCTGCAGGGCGGGGCGAAGATCGAGATGCGGGCGGTGCATGTCTTCGGCCTGCCCGAGGGCGTGCTGGCGGAAGGGCTGGAGGCGGTGCAGGCGCGCCATCCGGACCTGGACATCGGCAGCTACCCGTTCTACCGCACCGGCTCGCACGGCGTGACGCTGGTCGCCAAGGGGCCGGATGCGGCGGCGGCGGACCGGGCGATCGCCGAGGTGACGGAGCTGATCGCTGGTTTCGGCAAAGTGCCAATTCCCGGGGAGCCGCCGGAGCTGAGCGCAGGGGAGGGGCCGGAGGAGTAGAGCCGGCCGTTGCTCCCTCGTCATGGCCGGGACGCGCGGCATCGCTATCAGGACAAGACGTCTGGCGGAGCAAGGTCTTCTCCCTCACCGTCATGGCCGGGCGTGTCCCTACGCAATGCACACATCCTGGAAACGAGTCGGAAATGACCGTAAAATCAAGTGCTTGCCTGGGCGCCAAGAGCGTTCCCCCATCGTCATGGCCCGGCTTGTCCGGGCCACCTGTCGCGGCACAAGTGCTGGAATAGGTGGCCCGGACAAGCCGGGCCATGACGAAAGGGAAACGCAGCGGCGGACCGTTTCCGAAATGTGTGCATCCCGTAGGGCGTGTCCCGGTCACCTATCCCTCCACCGTCGAAGCGCGGATGGCCGGGACACGCTCGGCCATGACGAGGGAGCGACGAACCTGGCGTCAAATCCTGCTCCGTCCACGGCCTCATCTTGATACCCATGGACACGCCCGGCCATGACGAAGGAGCGACGGCCGCCGAAGCAACGAGAGACAGGACAGGATCAGGTATAGGCCCCCAGGTGGCAGCCGAAAGCGTCGGGTGGCTGCATCAGGTTCTCGCCCGGCACCACTTCCAGAACGTCATAGTAATCGTCCGGCCCCTTCATTTCGCTCTTTTTCTTGCCGCGCACGATGATGACCGGCCGCACCAGTTGATGGTCCGCCGCCCTGAACCAGACCTCGCCCACCGTGGACTGGACGTGCTGGCCGGCTTCATACGCCTTGATCACGTCCACCGGATAGAAGGATTTCGCCCGCTCCACCGCATCGGCCCACATCGCCACCTGCATGTAGGCCGAGTTGGCCGGCCATTCCGGCTTGTAGCCGTATTTCTTGTCGAACGCCGCAACGAACCCCTTGGCGACCGGGAAACGGTCTTCCAGCGTCCACCAGAAATCGGTTGCCGCATAGACGCCCTGCATGATGTCGGGCCCCACGTCCCGTGCCAGGAACGGCGTGTTGTACGCCATGACCAGCGTCATCTTGTCCAGGACGCCGAACTGTTTGGCCTGCTTGATCGACTGCACGGCGTCGTTGCCGAAGGCGATGTTGATGAAGACGTCGGCGCCGCTGTTGGCGATGTTCAGCATGTAGGAACTGAAGTCGGAGGCGCCCAGCGGGTACACCTGGTTGGTGGCGACCGTCCAGCCGCCCTTGCGCAGGAATTCCTGCGTCGACTGCCGCACAGTGTGGCCATACGTGTAGTCCGGCGTCAGGAACGCGATCTTCTTGTTCCTGCCGATCGACTTGATCAGCACCGGACTCAGCGCGTTGGCGGCGGTATAGGCATAGAAACACTGGCGGAACGAATAGCGCGAGCAGTCCTTGCCGGTGGTATCGTTTGAACCGCTGACTCCCGGTAGGTACAGCACCTTCTCCCGTTCCGCGAGCTTGTTGAGCGCCACCGCAACCGCCGAGGACACCGATCCGCAGATCATGATCGCCTTGTCCTCGCTGATGAACCGCGATTGCGCCTGCACGGCGGCATTCGGCTTCGCCTCGGAATCGGCGACGCCGTGCTTCACCTCCTTGCCCAGCACCCCCTTGGTGGTATGCGGCGAAATCTGCCGGATCAGGGGATCGCCGTTGTTCAGTTGCTCGATTGCCAGTTCAAACCCCTTCAGCTCATCCTCGCCGGGCGCGGCATAGGTGCCGGTGCGGGGCAGGCAGATCCCGACGAAGACCGACGAGCCGGAGACGCCGGCCGGCCAGGTCCCGAGCGGTGGCTGCTCCGCGGCGAACGCGCCGCGCGGCAAGGCCGCCTGCAACAGGCCGCCCGCGAATGCCCCGGCCCCCGCCCGCAACAGGCCGCGGCGGGACGCGGCCGACACCGTGCGTGGATACGCCATCCTGAAACCTCCCAGTTCTGTTGTTTTGTCTTTTGCTTGTTTTGCTGTTTGGAAAATATATATTCCGGCTCGGCAGTAAACGCAGCCAGATATTCGGGCCGCCGCCGCGTTCGGCAAGGCCCCTGGCAATCGACAGTGACAAGGTGGGTTGCACGGGGAACTACAAATGATGGCGAGTCCGTCGCCTTGCGCCCGCCGCGCACCAATCGATCATTTGCGGCCGGCCCCTTTTGCGATCTACCTGCTCAACCAAACGGCGGCGCAGCGGTCGCCGGGCCGCGATCTTTGGCGGAAAACAGGGGGCAGCGAAATGAACCAGGGGACGGACAGCGGCGCCGTGCCGCGCCGGTGGATGCTCGGCACGGGTCTCGGTCTTGCCGGCGGCCTTGTGCTGGCCGGGAAGGGACGCGCGGCCGGCACGCCCACCACGATCGGGACCTTCCCCGCCGGGGTCGGCGCCGACTCCGTCATGGTCGGCATCACCACGCCGCTGACCGGTCCCTATTCCGCGGACGGCAAGGACGAGCAGCTCGGCTACGAGCTGGCGATTGCCGCGATCAACGCCGGCAGCCCGATCGTGCAGAAATGGGGGCTGACGGGCAAAGGCGTTCTCGGCAAGGCCGTGAAATACAAGATCGCCGACTCGCAGACCAAGCCGAACGTAGCGGTGCAGGCGCAGACAGGTTTCATCCAGAACGACAAGGCGATTATGATCACCGGTTGCGTCAGCAGCGCCACCGCCATCGCGCTGGAGGAACTCGCGCAGCGCGACAAGGTGCTGAACATGGTCGGGCTGTCGGGCTCCAACGACACCACCGGCAAGAACTGCCAGCGCTACGGGTTCCGCTCGCAGCCGTCCGCCTACATGGCCTGCAAGGCGCTGGCCCCGGTGGTGGCGAAGTCGCTCGGCAAGAACCTGAAGGCGGCCTATCTTGTCCCCGACTACACCTATGGCCATTCCGTCTTCAATTCGTTCTCCGAGTTCTCGAAGCAGCACGGCTGGTCGGTCGCGACCGAGCAGGTGGTTCCGCTGGGCACCAACGATTTCAGTTCCGCGCTGCTGAACATCGCCAACAGCGGCGCCGATGTCTTCGTCAACGTCACGTTCGGAGCCGATGCCGTCGCCTCGACCAAACAGGCGGATCAGTTCGGCGTGCTGAAGAAGATGAAAATGGTGGTGCCGAACATCTCCTCCTTCCAGGCCAGGGAGACCGGCGCCCAGCTGATGCAGGGCGTCTACGGCACGCTCGATTTCTGGTGGACGCTGGAGGACCGCTACCCGCTCGCCAGGGATTTCGTGACGGCTTTTCTGCAGAAGCACGGCTATCATCCGCGCTGGGGCGCGCACATCGCCTATATGCAGATGCTGATCTGGGCGGTGGCGGTGGAACGTGCCAAAACCTTCAACCCGGTCGCGGTGATCAAAACGCTGGAGGCGTCGAAGTCGGACCCGTTCGATACCACCCTGGGCAAGGTCTGGTACCGCGCCGAGGACCATCAACTGGTGCGCCCGGTGCCGGTGGTCGTCGGCAAGGCGCCCGCGGCGATGAAGAATCCCGACGACTTCTACGACGTGGTGGAGGTCGTGGCCGGCGAGGACACCATGAGCCCGCCCGACGAGTTCGGCTGCCACCTCGGCCCGTACACCTGAAGGCGGCCGGCACGCCATGCCAAGCGGCGCGCTGCTGCTATCCCAGGCGTTCAACGGGCTGGCGCTCGGATCGCTGCTGGCGCTGGTCAGCAGCGGCCTGACGATCATCCTCGGCACGCTGGGCGTACTGAATTTCGCCCATGGCGCCCTGTTCATGCTGGGCGCCTATGCGGTCTTCGTCGTGCTGCAGGCCACCGGGTCGTTCCTGCTCGCCCTGGCGGCGGGATGCGCCTTCATGCTGCTGGTCGGCCTGGTGATCGAGCGGGGGATCGTCCGCCTGTTCTACCAGCGCCCGCCGGAGGACCAGATCCTGGTCACGTTCGGCATCGGCATCGTGCTGGTGGAGGCGGTGCGCGCCTGGTTCGGCGGCGACACGCAACATGTGCCGGTGCCGGCCTGGGGCCAGGGCGTCACCCAGATGGGCTTCCTGATCTATCCGACCTACCGGCTGCAAGTCATCGGCATCATTGCCGTGACGCTGGTGATCCTCTGGTTCGTCCTGTACCGCACCGCCATCGGCCTCGTGGTGCGCGCCGGGATCGAGAATCCCACCATGGTCGGCATCCTGGGCATCAACGTGCGCCGCACCTTCCTGCTGGTGTTCGCCGTCGGCGTCACCGCGGCCGGGTTCGCCGGCATGATCTATGCGCCGATCATTGCGGTGACGCCGGACATGGGCGACACGTTCCTGGTGGAGTCGTTCGTGGTGATCGTCATCGGCGGCCTGGGCTCGTTTCCCGGCGCTGTCGTCGGCGGCCTGATCGCCGGCGAGATCGTCAGCCTGACCAGCGCCTTCAACTCGGCCTACTCCGACGTCATGCTGTACGCCGTCATGGCATTGCTGCTGACGGTGTATCCGCAGGGCCTGTTCGGCACGGAAGGGCGGGTATGAGACGCATGGGCGCTGACAGAGGGACGGCTGTTGCCCCTCCGTCATGGCCGGGCGTGTCCCATGCGTATCAGGATAGGCGAACCGGCGGAGCAAGGGCTTCTCCCCATCGTCATGGCCGGGCGTGTCCCTACGGGATGCACACATCTCGGAAACAAGTCGGAAATGACCGTGAAATCAAGCGCTTGCCTGACCGCCGAGAGCGTTCCTCCATCGTCATGGCCCGGCTTGTCCGGGCCACCTATTCCAGCACGTGTGCCGCGACAGGTGGCCCGGACAAGCCGGGCCATGACGAAAGGGAAACGCCGCGGCGGACCGTTTCCGAGATGTGTGCATCCCGTAGGGCGTGTCCCGGCCATCCACCCCCCACCGCCGAAGCGCAGATGGCCGGGACACGCCCGGCCATGACGGTGAGGGAGAAGCCCTTGCTCCACCAGCCGCTTATCCTGATACGCATGGGGACACGCCCGGCCACGACGATGGGGCAACGGACCCGGCGCCAAATCCTCCTGCAGCCGCCGGCCTATGCTGATAGGCACGGAGCCAGACCCGGCTACCACCCTGTGGGAACGACCACGTTCTATGACCCTTATGCCAACGCCCCTAAGCCTCCGCCTGCCCTGACGCCGAGAGGTCCGCCTCCCAACGGCCAGTCCCAAGGACGGCCGGCATGAGACGGATTCCGCTCCTGCCGGAAATCGCGCTCGCCGCGGTGCTGATCGTCCTGCCGTTCCTGCTGCCGCATGTCGGCGGCTCGCTCGACATGGCGCAGCGCGTGCTGGACTGGGGCATCCTCGGCCTCGGGTTCGACCTGCTGTTCGGCTGGACCGGGCTGCTTTCCTTCGGCCAGGCGGCGTTCTACGGAACCGGTGGCTTCGTCGCTGCCTGGCTGCTGGTCAACAACGTGCTGGGCAGCGTCTGGGTCGCCCTGGCCCTCGGCACGATCGCCGCCGGCCTGTTCGGGATCGTTGTTGGCTGGCTGGCGGTGCGCCGCATCGGCATCTACTTCGCCATGATCACCCTGGCGTTCGGCCAGATGGCCTATTTCCTGGAGAACTCGCCTCTGTCCGCCTACACCGGTGGCGAGAACGGCCTGCCCGGCGTGCCGGTGCCGCGGCTGGGATGGGGCGCATCGGCGATTGCCCTTTCGCCCGGCCTGCCGCTGTACGGCGTGCTGGCAGCCTTCTTCTTCGTCGGCTTTCTGCTGGCCCGCCGGATCACCCGGTCGCCGTTCGGCGTGATCCTGCGCGCGATCAAGGAGAACACGCCGCGCGCCGCGATGCTGGGACACGCAGTCCCCCGCTACAAGCTGGCGGCCTTCGTGATCGCCGCCCTCTATGCCGGGCTGGCCGGCGGGCTGCTCGGCGTCCTGCAAAGCTACATGCCGCCGGATGCCTTCGCGCTCGACACGTCGGGCCAGCTTGTGGTCCAGACGGTCATCGGCGGCGTGGGCACCCTGATCGGGCCGATGCTCGGCGCCGCGCTGTGGCTGTGGCTGCGCGACAACCTCCAGTCCATTCCGGGGATCGGCGCGCTGTGGAAGCTGATTCTCGGATTGATTTTCATCGGCCTGGTCATTGCCCTGCGGCGTGGCATCGCCGGCGAGATCCGCCACCGCTGGCGCCACCGGCCGATCGGCGCCGATACGGTGCAGCCCGGTCCCGCCGCGGTGGCCGCCGCCCCCGGCCTGCCGCTGTTCGCCCCGCTGGTTCGCGCCGCGCCCGCGGTGCCGGCCCTGGAAGCGCGCGCCCTGTCGAAACGCTACGGCGGCCTGCGCGCCGTGGAGGATGTTTCCTTCGCGATCCGGCCGAATTCCATCCACGCCGTCATCGGTCCCAACGGCGCCGGCAAGAGCACCCTGTTCAAGATGCTGCTGGACGAAGTCCACCCCACGACCGGGGACGTGCACCTGTTTGGGCGCCGGGTCACCGGCCTTGGCCCCTGCCGCGCGGCCCAGCTTGGCATCGGCAAGAGCAACCAGTTGAACACGCTGTTTCCCGACCTCACCCCGCGGGAGAGCCTGCGCATCGCCGCCCTGGCGCGGCGGCGTGGCGCCTTCCGGCTCGACCTGATGCGCCGTGCTGACGGCATTGCCGCGGTGGAGCGCCAGGTGGCCGCGACGCTGGCGGTGGTTGAGCTGGAAGCGCGCGCCGAGGTTCCGGCGCATAGCCTGGCCTACGGCGAGAAGCGGCGGCTGGAAATCGGCATGGCGCTGGCGACCGGCCCGACGGTCCTGCTGCTGGACGAACCGCTGGCCGGCATGAGCCCGACCGAGCGCACCGCCACCCGGTCGCTGATCCGGACCATCGGCCGCGACCGCACGCTGGTGATCATCGAGCACGACATGGACGCGGTGTTCGAACTGGCCGAGCGCGTCACGGTGCTTTACGACGGCCGGCTGCTGGCCGACGGCACGCCGGAGCAGATCCAGCAAAGCCAGGCCGTGCAGGACGCTTACCTGGGAGGCATGCGCGAGCGTCATGAGCCTGCTCGAGGTTGACGCGATCAACAGTTTCTACGGCGACAGCCACATCCTGTTCGACGTGTCGCTGCGCGTCGAGGAGAACGAGGTCGTCGCCCTGCTCGGCCGCAACGGCGCGGGAAAGACGACGACCCTGCGCAGCATCATGGGCGTGCTGCCGCCGGCGAGCGGCCACATCCGGCTGGGTGGCCAGGCGATCCAGGGCCTGCCGCCCCACGCGATCGCGCGGATGGGGATGCAGCTTGTGCCGGAGGAACGCGCGATCTTCGGCGGGCTGACGGTGGAGGAGAACCTGCGGATCGCCGCCCTGACCGCGCCGGACGCCTGGCCGTTCGACCGCATCTACGCGGTGTTTCCGCGGCTGGCGGAACGGCGCAAGTCGGCCGGACGGGCGCTGTCGGGTGGCGAGCAGCAGATGCTGGCGATCGCCCGGGCGCTGATCCGCGACGCGCGGATCATTCTGCTGGATGAACCGTTCGAGGGACTGGCGCCGCTGATCGTGCGGGACCTGGTGCGTGTCAGCCGCGAGCTCGCCCGGCAGGGGCGCACGATTGTGGTTGTCGAGCAGAATGTCGTGGCGGCGCTCAGCTTTGCCGATCGGGTGTACGTGCTGAACAACGGCCACGTGGTGTGGAGCGGGAGCCCGGATGCCTTGCAGGGCGATCCAGCGCTGATGAAGACGCATCTCGGGGTTTGAGGTCTTCGCGGCCGCGCGGGAGCGGCACGAAAGGCGGGGCCGATTGCCGAAGCCGCCGGCGACGGGAAGGAGCGGGCGGCCTGGCCCGTTGCCCCACCGTCATGGCTAGTACAGCCCGCCGGAAATGCCGCCCCCGTTGGATGGGGCAGAAAGCCCGCCGCCCTTGCCCCTGGCCGCCATTGGCAGGGGATGGAAATCGGGGGCTGAAGCCGTGGCGGTGGCAGCGCCCTCCGGAACCGTCCGTGCCTGCGCATTCTTCCTTGATTTTCAACACGGAGAAAGCGGAGGTCCACGAAGCGCCACGGAGACCGGACCTTGCTGGCGAGCCGGGACCGGACAAGCCGCATTCCTGGGCCGGCCATCCACGCCTTCTGTGATCAGCACGAGGCGTGGATGGTGGCCCGGAGCCTGTGCCCGGGCTTGTCCCGGGTAGCCGCCATGACGGGGAAGCCTCGATGCGCCGATCCGGCGGATCGGTGATTTCGCCGCAGATCCGTTGTACCTGGCGCACGGCCTGCGCCACATCGTTGGCTGACTCGTTCACACCCTTCGTGGTCTTCGGTGGTCCTTCGGGTTCTCCGTGTTGAAAATCGGTCGCCAATCCAGGCTCTGCCGCTGCCTTGTCCCCCGGGAGACGACACTGCCGCTCGTCGCAAGAGCCCAGCAGGGAAAGGGGGCGGGATCTCCGGCGACCGGTACTGGCCGCCCCCGAGGTCGGTCCGCGGACGCGGGGAGCCAAGACTCCGTCCCACCGTCATGGCCGTTGCCCGGTCCGTCATGGCCCGGCTTGTCCGCATATGCTCTAAAGCAGACTGCACAGGCCGGGTGGGACGAGACGACGGCGCGTTTTCATCGTCATGGCGGTTGGAGCGTCCGTGCGGTAATGGGAGCGGCCATGTTGCAGCAGGCCCCAAGGCTACGGCGTGGCCGCGAACGCGCCATACACCCGGCTGGCCGGCTGGAACGCGCCATAGGCCGTCCGGGCGGCGGTGAAGTCGCCATAGGCGATCTGTGCCGGACGTGACGGCCGCAGGTCCGGGCCCTGCCAGCGTGCCATCACCAGCGTGCGATAGGCCTCGCCCAGCGCCGGGGTCTCGGAATGATAGGCGGCGATCGCATGCGGCCAGTCCCGCGCCTCGGCGAACAGGGCGTTCAGGAAACGCGCGGCATAGGCGGCGTTGCTGCGAGGATTGAAGGCCTCCTGCAGCGAGGCGAACGCATGCGGATGATACATCAGGTTGATCTGCATGCAGCCGACGTCGATCGACTGCACGCCGCGCGCCTGCAAGGCCTCGACCGCCGCGATCGCCTGGTCCTGCGTGTCGAAGAAGTGGCCTTCGCCTTCGGCGTTGATCGTCCAGGGCCAGGCGCGCACCGCGCCGGTCCGGGGATCGATCCGCCCGCTCTCGACCAGGCTGATGGCGTGCATCAGGCGCGGCGGCAGGCGGCCGGCGGACTCCGCCGCCGTCACCGCGGCTTTGCACAGGCTGGCCGGATCAGCCCTGGCTTCGGCCCGGCGCGATGCCGCAGCGGCCCGTGTCCAGGCAGCCGCCGGTCGCGGCACCACCTGCGCCAGCGTTATCGGCCGGACGGTCGCCACACCCGAAGCGGCATCCTGGTCCGCCCAGGCAAGTCCGGGCAGCATCAGCAAAAGGCAGAGGAACAGTTGCATAATCAAAACATCTATACAAGGAACCGCGCGCTTGACCAGAGCAATCAGCACGACTTACCGTTATTGTACCATCATGACAACATCTGCCGGCGTGCCGTCTGTCAAATTTGCTTGCCGTGGCCCGGATTTTGCCAACATCGGCGATTTGAGCGGCCGAGATTGTCACGTTCCGCATCTGATGATGCCATACCACGCTCTCGTGATCCCGCGCCCGCGAGCTTTACGATAACACGTCATGTGACGAAACATGTATCTTCCACCTTTACATACGGAAGCGAGACAGCATGCCGCGGGGCCAGGCGGTCACTTCGGAAACAACACAACCAGCACGTGATGATCCGGGCGGCGTGGCGCGTGTCAGCCTGGACGATCTGTCGCGCATGCCGCCACAGCGCTTGGCGCGCCTGCTGCTGGAGCGGGCGGTCGAGGACCCGACCCTGCTCAGCCGCCTGTATGAGACGGTGGATGATCGCACCGCCGCGCCGGGGCCGTCCGCGCCGGCGATCATCGGTGACAGTCCGGCGATGCGGCAGGTCGCCGCGTTGCTTGCCCGCTTCGGTCAGACCGACGAACCCGTGCTGATCACCGGCGAAAGCGGCACCGGCAAGGAACTGCTGGCGCGGGCAATCCACGACGGTTCGGCCCGCGCCCGCGGACCGTTCGTGGCGGTGAACTGCGCCGCGATCCCGTCCGGACTGGTCGCATCGGAACTGTTCGGCTACGAGAGAGGCGCTTTCACTGGCGCGGCGGCGCGCAGCGTCGGCCAGATCGAATATGCCAACGGCGGCACCTTGTTCCTGGACGAAATCGGCGACATGCCGATCGATCTTCAAGCGCATTTGTTGCGATTTTTGCAGGAAGGCCAGATCCGCCGCGTCGGCGGGCGCGAGACCATCACCCTGAATGTCCGTATTGTTTCCGCAACAAACGTCCGGCTCGCCCAGGCCATCGCCGAGGGACGCTTCCGCGAGGACCTGTATTACCGCCTGAATGTGCTGACCCTGCCGGTTCCGCCGCTGCGCGATCGGCCGGACGATATCCCGCAACTCGCGCTGCATTTTCTGCGCCTCGCCGCACGCGATTTCAACCGGCCGGTGGAAGGATTCGCGCCCACGGCGATGGCGACGCTCCGGCGCTATCGCTGGCCGGGCAACGTGCGGGAACTGATGTCGGTGGTCCGCCGCGCGGTGGTCATCGGCGACGGTCCGCTGGTCCAGCCCGACACGCTCATCGGCCTGGACGACCGCCTCGACAGCCCGCCGCCGGCCGCCGCCGCGTTGCGGCCCGGGTCCGCCGAGGAACGCACGGCCCTGGTGCAGGCGCTGGAGCAAATGCAGGAGAACATCACCTCGACGGCGGAGGCGTTGCACGTCTCACGCGTCACGTTGTACCGCATGCTGCGCCGGCACGGCATCGTCCTCAAGCGCGGCCTCGCGCCGGCGCCGGTGGCCCGAGGCCGCGGCGCGGCCGGATAGCGGTCAGGGCGCCGATCGGAGGTGGATCAGCGCCAGGATCTCGGCAAGCGTCTCGCGGGGCTCCGACACCCAGCCGCCGTCACAGGCCGCCAGGGTCCAGACCGATCGTTCAGCCACGATCAGCCAGGTTGCCCGCGGCTTGCCTTTTTCGAACACACCGAGGATGGTGCGATCACCGGGCACGCGCCATGCCCGCGGCGACAGGTCGAGTACGGTATCGATATGATCCGCCGCCGCGAGCCAGGCCGCGAGACTTGCCCGGCTTGCCTGATCGAGCGCCATGAGTGTTTCCGCATGCTGCATCCAGAATGCCCCGCCGCACTCAGGTTTGAAACGAATACGCAGACGATATGCTAGAGTGTCGCTTCGACTGTTCGTGGGGTGCCCGCAAATGTCATGCCAATGCGGCCCCAGCACTTCGCCCCGAGCACTTCACCCCGAGCACTTCGCCCCGGGCACTTCGCCTCCCAAGTCCGGGCAGGGAAACTGGCATGCCAATTGCGACCCGGTCCTGGCCTCACCCGCGTTCATCAGCCATACAGGTTCGATCATGAAACCTCTTGTTCTTGTTTGCCTCAGTGCCAGTGCTGTCCTGGCCTGCGGCGCTGTTCTCCGCCCCGCCATGGCGGCGCCGTTCTGCCTGACCAGCCAGGTGCTGCAACCGCAATGCATCTATTACGATGCGCAACTGTGCGCCCGTGATGCGGCGCAGCAGAAGAACGCGGTCTGCTCGGCCAATCCGGCGGAAATGCCGCTCAGCGCCAACGTCGGCCAGTACTGCGTAGTTACGTCCGCGCGCAGTTCCAATTGCACCTATGCCGATCGGCAGACCTGCGCTCGGGCGGCGACGGAACAGCGCGGGACTTGCGTGATTGCGCCGACGCGGCAGTCCGTTGGTGCGCCGGACCCGTATTCGGCGCAGAACGGATTCTGATCCGGGTCTTCGTCCCCGGTCGGATCGCGGCGCCGGAGCATCCGGCGCCGCGACCGTATCAAGGCGTGGCTGCGGCGGGGGCCGTGACCACGGACCCGGTGGTCGGGTTGTTGATGATGTAGGAGAAGCCGAAGCTCGGGTTGGCGAACTGGCCGATATACTGGTTATAGAACTTGTAGACCTCGGCGACACCCAGTTTCGGCACGTACACCACGTCGTACGGCGCGAGCCGGACATCCGCGGCCGGGTCCTTGCCCTCGCTGACCTGCCGCCACTTGACCGAGAGGAATTCCGGCTTGTCGCCGGGGCCGCGGCGGATGATGTAGACGGAGGACTCGTCGCTGCTGAGCTTGGTGCCGCCGGCGCGGGCGATCGCCTGCGACAGGGTCAGGGTCGGCCCCACGGTAATGAACTCGCCAGGCGTATTGACTTCGCCACCGACATAAACCCGCGTCGGCGCGAACGATTTCACCACCACCGAGACGCGCGGGTTCTGCAGTTCCTTGGCGTAGGACCTGCGCAGGGTCGCGGCCAGCTCCGCCGGGGTGACGCCATAGGCCTTGGCATCCGGCACCACCGTGGTGGAGATGTGACCGTCGGGCCGCACGGTCACTTCCTCATTCAGTTCCGGGTTCAGCAGCAGGCGCACTTCCAGCACGTCGCCGACCTGGATGCGATAGGGCGGCAGATTGGCGGAAAAGCTCTCTGGTGGTGGCTCGGGCGGGGCGGGCGGCAGGTTCGGCACCAGGGAGCAGGCGGCCAGCACGACGGTCGAGGCCAGGACCACCCCGGCCGGAACCGCAATGCGGCGGCGCCTTGTCGGCAAGGCCGATTCGTTCACTGGTCGAACCATGGAAGCGACGTGTTGAGTCATGTATGTGAACCTTTGCGGGGATGGTCAGCGAAGTCGTTCGAACCCGTAGGAGGCAATTTCTTCTGGACGCAGTCTTTCGCTCCCACCGCTCATGGGCGTGAAGCGGGTGAAACAATCACAGTCTGATCACAGCAAAGGCCGTGCCAACGCTTTGACCCGGACGGGGACCGGAGTTTGCAATGGAATCGCGTGTAACGGACGATACCGCCTGTTCAAGTCAGCGTGGTTTACGTAATGGTATCGTCAAGTGTGCCATCGCTGCATCAATAGGGCGGATAGGCCGGCGCATAGCCGGACCGTGGCGGCACCCAGTCGCCGGCCGCGCTTGCGCCCGGGCTGCCGCCGTTGCTGTCACCAATCGCCCGGTCGATGTAATTGCGGCTCTGCACCAGGTCGTTGCCGCCCAGCGCATCCAGCGCCCGCGCCACGTCCTGTGCCGCGCGGCTGGCCACCACCGCTTCGTCGGCGGCGCCAACCGGACGGAACACCAGCTGGAGCTGGACCTGCTGCAGCAGGCGGCGGGCGCCCTCGATCCGTCCGGCGGCCAGCGCCGAGCGGGCCGCGAACAGCCGGCGCAACCACGGCGACGGCGCGCGCACCGGCCGCTCGGCCGGCGGCGGCGGCAGTTCGGCCGGCGGCGCAGCGGGGGCTGCCTGACGCAGGCGCGCCAGGACCGACTGGGCGTCCTCCGTCTCCGGCCGAGGCCTCGGCGACACCGGCAGATAGCGTGTCGCCAACTCATGCCGTTCGGGCGAACCCTGTCGCCGCTCGGGCGTGGCGGCACCGTGCCGGCCGGTGGCCTGCGGCGTGGGAGGCTGCGCCAGGTTCGGCGGCAATGGCTGTGGCCGGGGCGGCGGCGGGACCTGCGCCACCAGCGGGGCGGAGGCGCCCGGTTGCTCCGCGGAGGCGGCTGCCTGCGGCCGGGCGGCCGGCGGCACCGCGGCCGGCGGCGCCTCGGGCGCCTGGGAACGAGCCGCCGCCTGGGAACGAG
>NZ_NHRY01000264.1 GCF_002937115.1 Rhodopila globiformis
GGCTGAGAGATCCTGGCCGGTGATCGCTACGGTCATCGCTGTCTCCCTGTCTTGGAGACGCCTGCGAATCACGGACCGCCGCGTCGCTCCAAGTCACAGACGAGTCAACGGTCGGGGCCGTTGGTATAATGATTACAGACCTGGCAGAGCGGCGACCAAGACGGCCGGTGCGGTCTGCCTCCGCTCCGGGCAATAACGCGGGGCACGCGATGGCATCAGCAGACTGTTTCAACCCAGCGACAGCGTGCGGGCCACAGAGCACAGCGTCATTCCGGCGGCTGATGCCATGACGGGCCTGTTGAAAGGCGCAGCCGGCATCGTCGGCCCGGGCGTGTCCCGGCCATCTGTGCTGCAATCGCAAGGGAAAAGTGGATGGCCGGGACATGCCCGGCCACGATGGTTAGGTACCGACCGCTCCCGCTCCCCGGCTCACAAAACCTGTTCGCCGTGCAGCACGATGTCGAGGCCCTCGCGCTCCTGCTCGCGGGTCACCCGCAGGCCGACTGCCATGTCGGTGATCTTCAGCAGCAGCCAACTGACGCCCGCGCACCAGACGACGGTCACGACGACTCCCACCGCCTGCACGCCCAGCAGGGCCGCGCCGCCGAAGTACACGCCGGCCTTGGCATCGGCGGTCGCCGACAGCGGCCCATAGGCGAACCAGCCGGTCGCCAGCATGCCGATGATGCCGCCGACGCCGTGCACGCCGAACGCGTCCAGGCTGTCGTCATAGCGCAGTTGCGCCTTCAGTTCGGTGGCGGTCCAGAAGCACACCATGCCGGCGACCAGGCCGATGCCCAGCGCCGGGCCGGGCAGCACGAAGCCGGCGGCCGGGGTGATCGCCACCAGTCCCGCCACCGCGCCGGAGATCGCGCCCAGCACCGAGGGCTTGCCGCGCAGCAGCCACTCGGCGAAGGTCCAGGAGGCGGTTGCCCCGGCCGCGGCGATCTGCGTCACCAGCACCGCCATGCCGGCGCGGGCATTGGCGCCCAGCGCGCCGCCCGAGTTGAAGCCCATCCAGCCGATCCACAGCAGCGAGGCGCCGACGACGGCGTAGCTCAGGTTCCACGGCGCCATGTTCTCCTGCCCGTAGCCCAGCCTCCGGCCGAGCATCAGGGCGCAGACCAGGCCGGAGACGCCGCAGTTGATCTCCACCACCGTGCCGCCGGCGAAGTCGGCGATGCCCATCTGCGCCAGCCAGCCGGTCGGCGCCCACACCCAGTGCGCCAGCGGGGCATAGACCGCCAGCGACCACAGGGTGAAGAAGATCAGCATTGCCGAGAACTTCATCCGATCGGCACAGCTGCCGGTGACCACCGCCGGGGTGATGATGGCGAACGCCATCTGGAACATCAGGAAAGCGCTTTCCGGGATGGTCGTCGGCTGCGCGGCGGCGGTGCCGGCGCCCAGCGTGAACGGCTTGTCCCAGGTCTCGCCCAGGCCGTTCAGGAACAGGCGGGAAAAATCGCCGATGAAGGCCGAGCCGTTGGTAAACGACAATGAATAGCCCGCCACCATCCAGACGATGGTCATCGCCGCGCACAGGCTGAACGACTGCATCATGATGGCGAGCACGTTCTTCTTCCGCACCATCCCGGCATAGAACAATGCCAGGCCCGGCACGGTCATCAGCAGCACCAGAACGGTGCTGACAAGCACCCAGGCGACGTCCCCTGGTACAATCGTTTGCATGATTGTCCTCCAAATCTGCAACCATGCGAGTCAAGAAACGTGCCAGGAGTCCGTCACTGCGAATGTCGCCGGAAACGCCACGCTGCTGAAGAATTGGGCAGCGAATTGCGCACGACAGCAGCGCAATCTGCCGGGTTTGGTAGCTATGACGGCGCCGCAATGCCGCCTGTTTTTTAGGCAGAGGTGCCGTCAGGCCGCTTCGGCTGCCTGCCGTGGCTGGTAGATCGCGACGTGGGTCGCGCGAAGCAGCGGTTTCGTCTCATTCGCAACCACCAGGGCGTCCAGCTCGACCCATTTGTGGCCCTTGTGCTGATAGTTTCTCGTAATGCGCGCCCGCACGGTCAGCGTGTCGCCGACATGCCCGACGCCCAGGTTGCGCACCGTGCTGCCCATGTGGATCCAGGCAGGCAGGATGACGTTGTGGCTCAGCACCCAGTTGCAGCAGCGCAGCAGGCTGCCGGGATGCACGATCGCCTCGCGGGCGTAAAGCGGGTCGGTTTCGCGCAGATCCGCCAGGTCCCGGGCGTGCGCCTCCGCCGTCAACGGCAGCGGGATCATGCCGAGCCAGTCGCCGACGGCGAGCGATGCCTCGTCGGCCGGCCGGCGTTCGGTCCGGGGCGGCACCGCCTTGAAGTCGTCCAGCGCCGGGGGCGGCTCGGCAACACGCGGTAGGCCGGCCCGGCCGGAGGCGCAGAGCACGTCCTGGCTGTGCACGCTCAGCGCCAGGCCGTCGGCGTCCTCGACGGCGGCGACTTCGGCGATCGCGCCATCGTAGACCGGCTTCATGAAGCGGGCGGCGCCGGTGCCGCGCTCCAGCCAGGCGCGGCCCCACAGGGCGACCGGCTGGTGCGCCATGTAGGCGTAGACGTTGACGCCGCCGACGAAGCCGCCCTTGAAGCCGAAGCGCCGGGCGGTGGCGTCGTCGTGGATTTTGTTCTCCGAGGCCTTGGCGGTGTTGTGGGCGGAGACGTGGTAGGGCGGAAGGGGCATGGATCGGTTTCCGGAGGGTTGCTTGTTGTATTTTCGGAATAGAATGGCCAATGGCGGCGGGTGGAAGCGGGATCGGCGGCGGTGCGCACTGGCTGCCGATCGTGCCGGCTTGCCGGCTGATCTTCAATACGGAGGGAACGAAGAACCCACGGAGTTACAGCAGACCGCAGGTCGGTTGGGACAGGGCGACGGCGCACCCGCATCGTCATGGCCCGGCTCGTCCCTACGGGATGCACACATCTCGGAAACGGTCCGCCGCTGCGTTTTCCTTTCGTCATGGCCCGGCTTGTCCGGGCCACCTGTCGCGGCACAAGTGCTGGAATAGGTGGCCCGGACAAGCCGGGCCATGACGATGGTGGAACGCTCTTGGCGCCCAGGCAAGCATTTGATTTTACAGTCATTTCCGACTCGTTTCCAGGATGTGTGCATTGCGTAGGGCTTGTCCGGGCCACCCGTCGCGGCATAGGTGCTCGAACAGGTGGCCCGGACGAGCCGGGCCATGACGATGAGGACAGGCCACCTGTGCGTCCCAACCGACCTGCGGTCTGCTGTAGCCAGCTGGCGCGCCGGCACCGCGATGGCGGAAAATGGGCGAGAGGTCCGTTGCCCCCGGTCATGGCCGGGCGTGTCCCGGCCATCCACCCCCCGCCGCCTGTGCGCAGATGGCCGGGACACGCCCGGCCATGACGGAAAGAGAACGGCCACCGGATCGCCCCCGGCGGATCGTCAGCTCAGCGCCCACAGCCCCACTTCATAGCCCGGCACGAAGTTGCGGTTGGTCATCTCCGGATTGCGGTTGACGTAGGTGCGCCCGAACATCGGATGCCGCATGCTGCGGGTTTCGTGCTCCACCCGGAACAGCGGCTTGTTGCTGTCGACGTCGACGATGTCGAGGAAGCGGTACTGGTGCTGGTCGCTTTCCTCGCTGATCAGCCCGCGCTCCTGCAGTTTCCTGTGCGGGCCGGAGAAATCGGCCAGCGTGATCTGAATGTGGTGCCCGTCGTATTCCGGCAGCTTCGCGGTCGTCTCGCGAAACGTCACCTTGCTCTCGGCCGAGGTGCTGGCCCAGGCATAAGGCCCGCGCTCATCCTTCGCCACGCCGGCGATGCCGCCCAGGATCTCGACATAAAAGCGGGCGATGGCGCCGAGGTCGGTGCCGGCGGGGATGTCGAACTCCACGTACGGCATGCCCAGCCGCATGCCGCCGAAACGCGCCGGGTCAGGCTCGTGCACGCGCATCCGGTTGCCCCACGGGCAGGTGGTTTCAACCGCATCTTCCGTCTCGCGGAAGCTGAATTTCGTGCCTTCCAGGAACTTTTGCGCATGGCCCAGCCGCCGCAGCAGCGCCTCGCGGTCCGGGATCACCAGCCCGACGGTGCCGCGGACGACGTCGGTGCCGCGCGTCGGCAGGTGGAACTGGCCGCGGCCGACGTTGACCCACATGTTCTCGAGCCCAGTCATCAGGTACGGGTCGCGGGTCAGGCCCAGGCCCATCAGGTAGTAGGCGATCGCCTTGCCCTGGTCGGGCACGCGCACGTTGACATGGCCCAGTTCGACGATGTTGCCGACGTCCTCGACGCTGCGGTCGAACTGCGGCATGGCGGTGTCGTTCATGCTTCCCGGACTCCCTGTTGTTGGTGGCGTTCAACGCTGCGGCGCAGTGTAGTCCGGGCTCCGGCCCTGGTCCACACGGGCGGGATTGCCGGCATTCGCAACGATCCGGAAACCGAGGAAATATCGTGCCTGCGCCCGGGCCGGTGACAGGACCGGAGCCCTGCCGGCAGTAGACCCCGTGGCGGCGATGGCGCCGGTCGTGGTGCTCGTGGTGCGCGCTCGGGGCGGCGTCGCGGCGGTGGGAGCGGTGACTGCCCGCCGGAGGGACGTCCGACCCGGAGCAAATTGCGTACATGCGGCAAGCTCTGTGCTATGCTGCCTGTGCCCAGGTTGAGGAGAGGGGCTGTCCCATGAGCCAGGAGCCGCTGGTGCCGGCTGCGCTGCTGGATCGCGTTGTGCGCTATTTTCACCCGCGCCGGGTGATCCTGTTCGGCTCCCAGGCGCGGCGGCAGAGCGGACCGGACAGCGATTTCGATCTTCTGGTGATACTCGACGACGACGCCCCGGCCGAGCGGCTGACGCTGAAAGCCGACTGGGAGGCGCGCCGGGGCTATGACCAGGCGGTGGATAGCATCCCGGTGCGTGAGGCAGTTTATCGGCGACGCGCCAGGATCGCCGGCACACTGGCCTATGAAGCCACAGTCGATGGCATTGCGGTCTATGAGCAAGACTGATTGCACAGCGCCGGAGAACCGGCGCGAGGCCCGGCGATGGCTGGTGATCGCCGAAGAGGACCTTGACGTCGCCGGTGCGGCCGCGCGCCTGCCCCGGCCACGCCACGGTGCTGCCGCCTACCATTTGCAGCAGGCGGCCGAGAAATTGGTCAAGTCACGCCGTGTCCTGAACGGCGAGCCGTTCCGGCGCGTGCATGACCTGGATGAACGCGTCACCCGGTTGCTGCCAATCTGTCCGCAGTTCACTGAAACGCTGGAATCGCTGCGACCCCTGACGGTCTGGAGCGTTGCCTCTCGTTATCCCAGCCTGGAAGACGAACCGGAGCCGCCTCCGACAGCTGAGGAAGTCGATCGCTATACAACGATGTTGACACGCCTGGCCGTCGAGGTCGCGAGCCTCATCGGCAGCGACTGAACAGACCCCGGTCACCGCGTCACGACGGCAGCGTTTGCTCCGGCGTCTCGTCCACCTCTGGCGGCCATTGCAGCGGAAGGATGTAACGCGTTACACTCACAGCCGAACCGACACCGGAGAACGAACGTGACGGCCCCGGCAGACCGTATGAAGGCAATGCGCCATCGGCGCCGTGCGCAAGGCTTGCGGGAGGTGCACATCGTCACGCCGGATCCGCGGACCGCAACGGTTCGGCAGAGAGTGGCAAGACAGGTCGCGAACCTCCATCAGGCCAACGAGGCCGATGCCCTGCGATGGAACGAGGCGGTTTCCGAATTCGACATGCCCGAGGTTTCGTCCGAACAATGAGGCGTGGCGACGTGGTCGTCGTCGCGGCAGCAGGCGACTACGGCAAGCCTCGACCGGCCGTGATCGTGCAGACCGACGCCTTCCCCGAAACGCATGCCTCGGTCGTGATCTGCCAGATGACATCCGTCATTGCGGATGCGCCGGATTTTCGTATCACCGTCAACCCAGGCGCGGAAAACGGGCCGCGCGTGCCATTCCAGATCATGGCCGACAAGCCCGTGACGGTCCGGCGGGATCGTATCGCCCAGGTCATCGGCCGCCTGGGCGCTGACGACCTCCGGCGGCTGAATGTTGCGCTGGCCTTCGTGATGGGACTGGCCGACTGACCCCTGGCACCGGACCGCCAGCCCCGGCCGATCGTCCCCGGTCACCGCGCCGTCACGGCAGCGTCGGCCCATGCTGGAACCGCCGCCACGCGCTCATCTGCACCGCCGAGGTCAGGCAGTGCACCACCACTGGCTTCGTCTTCACCGCAAACGCCCGGGCGACGCCGTCGGCGACCTCGGACTCCGTGCGGATGGTGATGCCCTCGGCGCCGAACGAGCGGGCCCAGGCGGCGAAGTCCGGATTGGTCAGCCGCGTCGCCTCCATGAACCTGCGGTCCGGATAGCGCACATACGAATGCATCCCGATCGTGCCATACATCGCATTGTCTGAAATGATCACAATCGGCGCGCCGCCATACTGGCAGGCGGTGGCGATCTCGTTGCCCATCATCAGCGCGCCGCCGTCGCCCATGAACGCCACCACCTGCCGGCCCGGTCGGCGCAGCGTGCCCGCCACCGCCATCGGCATGCCGGAGCCCATGGCGCCGACGACCGAGGACAGGAACACCTGCCCCGGCCGGAAGCGGAGATACCGGTGCACATACGACCCGAAATTGCCGGCGTCCGACGTGACCACCGCGTCGTCCGCCAGGTGCTTGTCGATCTCGCACACCACGGCGGCGAAATTCAGCCCGTCCGTCGCCGGCTCCCAGGTCTTTTCCAGCAGCGAGCGGTGGATCCGGTGCAGCCCGTCGGTCCAGTCACGCCGCTTCGCCGCGTCCGCCGGCGGCGGCAGCGCCAGCAGGCCCTTGATCACCTCGTGCGGATCGCACGGCATCCCCAGGTCGGGGCGCCAGACCCGGCCGACCTCGTTGGCGTCCGGCCAGATGTGCACCAGAGGCACCTGCGGCTGCGGCGCGCTAGGGAAGCTGTAGGACTGGCTGACCGTGTCCGTCAGCCGCTCGCCCAGTGCCACCAGCAGATCCGCCTTCTTCATCTCGCCGATGAGCGCCGGCGGCACCCGGATGCCCATGTAGCCGCCGTAGTTCGGATGATGCGCATCGAACAACTGCGGCCGCCGGTGCGTCGGGCTTATCGGCAGCACCCAGTCCTCCGACAGCCGACGCAGATCGTCGTACACCGCTGGGTCGTACAGGCTGCCGGCCAGCAGCGCCCCGCCCACCAGCACCAGCGGACGCTCGGCCTGCGCCAGCATCTCGGCCAGGCGCTGCAGGTCCTGCGTCCGCGGGCCGGCGACGACGCGCGGGCGGGGCGGGTCGAGCGCAGCGTCGGTGGTCTCGTCGAAAATGTCT
This sequence comes from Rhodopila globiformis, assembly GCF_002937115.1. GTDB lineage: Bacteria > Pseudomonadota > Alphaproteobacteria > Acetobacterales > Acetobacteraceae > Rhodopila > Rhodopila globiformis. The sequence goes on from NZ_NHRY01000264.1 coordinate 7,313, forward strand.
TCCGGCAGGATCACCGCGACCGGGCCGGGCGTGCCGCTTTCGGCGACGTGGAACGCGCGGGCGATGGCTTCCGAGGCCTGCTCCGGTTCGTTCACCTCGATCACGCTTTTCGTGATGTCGGACAGCAGGCGTGAATAGTTCTGCTCCTGCAAGGCCAGCCGACCGAAATCCCGCCGCTCGACCTGGCCCACCAGCATCACCATCGGCGTCGCGTCGTGCCAGGCGGAGTGCAGCGATACCATCGCGTTCGACAACCCGGGGCCGCGCGAGACGATGCACACGCCGGCGCGGTGGCGCAGCCGTCCGTCGGCCACCGCCATGAAGCCGGCGCCGCCCTCGTGCCGGCAGACGATGATGCGGATCGTGTTGCGCTCGGTCAGCACGCTGGTCAGGCCGACATAGCTCTCGCCGGGGACGCAGAAGATCTGATCGACGTCGTGGGCTTCGAGACTGTCGGCCAGCAGCCGGGCAACGGTGGTGGTGGGCATCCTGGTTGCGTCTCCTGCTTGTTTTGCCGGGCACGATAGGCGGGCTGTTTGCAGGTGACCAGGGACGCGCGGCCTGTTACATGCGCGCCATGCTGCAAAGAACCTATGCGCGCGTCCTGACGCTGGCCGGCTCCCGCTACGCAACGTGGTGGCTGGCGTTGATCGCCTTCGCCGAGGCGAGCTTCTTTCCGATCCCGCCCGACGCGCTGCTGATCCCGATGGCGCTGGCGAAGCCGCGGCACGCCAGGCGGTTCGCCGCCGTCTGCACCGCGGCGAGCGTCACCGGCGGCGCGCTGGGCTACCTCATCGGTTACGCCGTGTTCGACCAGGTGGCCCGGCCGATCCTGGACGTGTACGGGTATGGCGCGGCGTATGCGGCGTTCCAGGCGAAGTTCCAGGAATACGGCCTGTGGATCATCCTGATCAAAGGCCTGACGCCGATACCCTACAAGATCGTGACGATCGCGGCAGGCGCGGCCCGGTTCGAGTTCGCGGTGTTCATGGCGGCGAGCGTGCTGACCCGCGGCGCCCGCTTCTTCCTGGTGGCGACGCTGCTGCACTTCTTCGGCGATTCGGTGCGGGACTTCATCGAGCGGCGGCTGACCCTGGTCACCAGCGCGCTGGCGGCCGCCATCGTCGGCGGGTTCGTGGCGCTGAAGCTGATGTGAGACGTTGCGGCTGGAAGACCCGTTGGCGTTCCTGGATTGACCCAGCGGGTCGGAGCGGCTCCGGCTGATATGATGATACGCCACGCGTATTATCCTTGACGTAATACACTTGGCGTATTAGATTTTTCCTGCGGGCGTAAACCATTCCTTAACCCCCGGCCGGCATTGTCCGGGGTCCAAGGGAATGCGCATGATCCGCTCGATCAAGGGCTCCGCGACGCGGCAGTTCGTCGAAAATGGCAAGTCCAGATTTTCCGGCATGGATGTCGCGCTCGCCCACCGGCGGCTTCGGCAGGTCAACACCGCTTCCAGCCTGCAGGCACTGGCAGGATTGAACAGCGTTGGCCTGCACAAGCTGAAGGGCGACCTGCGGGACTTCTGGTCGGTCGACGTCAACGCCGGCTGGCGCATCCTGTTCCGCTTCAAGGACGGAAACGCCTATGACGTCCACATCCTGGACCCGCACTGCCATGGATCAGATCGTCATGGCTCCTCCGGCCCCGATCCGGGATGATGAGGAAACCTTCCACTACCCCGACGGCGTGACGCTGCCGCCGTCGCACCCCGGCGAGACCCTGGCCGACGAACTCGCGGCACGCGGGCTGACCGCCAGTGCCCTGGCGCTGAAGCTGCGGGTGCCGGCCAACCGCATCTCCGACATCCTGCGCGGCCGGCGGGCCGTCACCGCCGAGACGGCGTTGCGACTCGGCCGCTATTTCGGTACCGGCGCGAAATTCTGGGTCGATCTCCAGGCGGCCCATGACCTGGCGGTTGCCGAGCGCGACTTCGGCGCACTCATTGAAAAGGAGGTCGATCCGGCCTAGCCCCGCCGCGGGCGGCACAATCTGCCCGGCAAGATCCGGCCAATCGGCAGGATCTGCCGGATGGGGCGTTGGGGAATCGTTGCGCGACAAGGCTCTCGGGTCCTGGCATTCAACGTGCTTTCAGGATGGCACCCAACTCTCAGCTTCAGGGAGAGGCCCATGTCGATCAGCGGCATAACAGGGTTGAGCGGGGTCAGCTATGGCATGCCGGCGCTTTCCAGCCAGGCAACCACCACCTCGGAGCAACCGCCGAAAGCCACGGAGCCCATCAAGCCGGAGACGCCAGTCACGGGTGATCTATCAACGACGCTGTCGCCAATCGTGCTTGCGACGCTGACGGGCGAGCACGTGGCGTTGCATGGCTCATCCTTCGGCTCCTGAGTACTGGCCCGGCGCGTCCCTACCGCATGCGCAGAGCTCGGAAACGGTTTGCCGCGGGCCCTGGCGCCCATCGTCATGGCCAGCAGGCCGCGGCCTGCCGCGATCAGGCGCGTGACACCGGGCAGGACGGCGACGGGAACCCCGGTATCTTGGCGTCTTGGCGTTGAACAGGAACGGTGCCACCGCGCCCGGCGCTGATGGGTGCGCTGCGCCGCTGGCCCGTGCGGTTGGTTCCACCGATAAAACGCCAAGACGCCAAGATACCGGGGCACGCGTCACTGTCCGGGGTGGTGGCGGCCTGTCATGCCCTCGGTCGCTTCATGCCGATCCGTACCGCTGCGGGATCGGCAAGAAGGCATTGCCGCGGCATCCGGCCAAGGTGGCCCGGGTTGTTCCCGGGATGTGTGCATGCCGTAGGGCGTGTCCTTGCCCGGCGGCCGGCGCGGTCGGACACCGCATCCCGCGGCCACATGAAGCCGCCAGGACCGCTCGGCCTGCAGCCTGGGCCCTGCCGCCTGGTAGGCGCGGTCCGGGAACCCGGCCTCTCCTCGCAGAGGCAACAGGCTGCCGTCGCTCCAGCCGATGAACGGCGCGGCACGCGGGCCGCGCGACAGAGCGCCCAAGGCGTTCACACCGTCACTCCCGGGAAGGTCCGGACACGCCAGCGCATGGCCGGCGACCGTGATGCAGCGCGGCGGCTCCGGCCACCGGGTCTTTCTCCCTCCCTATTCGCCCTGTCCTGATCGCCGCATGCCATCGCCCACCCGTACACGAGGCCGCGCGCGGCGGCGGAGCGGTCTGGCAAGACGGTTCTCGCTCCCTACCTGACGGTCGAACGAAACGGCGGGAAGGACAACGCGGTGAGTGCAAGCCAGGCCAGCAGCAAACCGTTCCTGAGCGACGTGCAGACGTTGCGGGAACGGGCCCGTCAGAACATGACCGAGGGCGTGGTCACGAAAAGCTATGGCGGCGACGTCAGGCGCACGATCGAGATCCTGCAGTCGGTGCTGGCGACCGAGATCGTCTGCGTGCTGCGCTACACGATGCATGCGGTGACCGCCACCGGCATCGCCAGCGAGGCGATCAAGGCCGAGTTCGCCCAGCACGCCCGCGAGGAGCAGGACCATATGATGGCGGTCGCGGAACGGATCAACCAGCTCGGCGGCAAACCGAACTTCAATCCCGAAGGGCTGGCGACCCGCTCGGCCTCGCAATACGCCGAGGGCGCGAACCTGGTCGACATGATCAAGGAGAACCTGATCGCGGAGCGGATTGCCGTTGACCACTACCGCGAACTGATCCGCTATTTCGGCGACGACGACCCGGCGACGCGGGTGATGCTGCAGGGCATCCTGGCCACCGAGGAAGAGCATGCCTCGGACATGCTCGACCTGCTGGAGGCGCACGAGGGGCACTGATCGGCACCGGGGGCCCCGACCCCATAGGCGTTAAACTGGTGGGATCGGGGCGCCGGCGTTGCTATACCGTCATGGTGGGTGCAGGCCCACCATCCACGCCTTCTGCTGATATCGGCACCGCAAGGCGTGGATGGCAGCCGCCATGACGACAAAGCAGTCGCACCGCCTGAACCCCTATTTTAACGCCAACGGGGGCGCGGGCCCTCCCCCGGCTTGTCCACGTCACCTGTTCAGGCACGTGTGGCGCGGACAAGCCGGACCATGACGATGGGGGAACGCGTCGGATGATTTGATTGACTCATTATCACAACACCGTGAAATTATCGTTGCCACACGGCGCCGCCGTATGCGGCTGTCGCTTGCCAACCCTCGGTCCGGCAACGGGCCGCAGCGTGTACAACCGGCCAGGACGCCGGTGCAACGGCGCGGCCAGGAATTGCCGGGCCAGGTCGATCGGGTGGCATGAAATCCCGGCAGACCAGGCCATATCAGCCCTGCCGGCCCGTGGCATGATCCTGCCAAAGCTGACGAATGTGGCTGCAAACCATGCGCCGGCGCGATTCCGGCCGGGAGAAGCGCGCTAACCGGATGGCTGCGCCAACAGCCTGAACGCCTGATCCAGCGCCTGCTGCGCGGAGTCCGGCTCGGCGAACCCCGCGTCGGTCCGTCCGTTGCGCCATCCGTGCCAGTAGGCCCGGGAGCGATCGGATCCGGGTGCGGGGCTACCGTGGAATCCGTCGAGGTAGCCCTCGAGGACATCGCCCTCATCCAGTTGCCTAAAATCTGCGACGGTTCTCACCGGAGCAAATTCCGCCATGGGCACCTCACCAGCCTGATCATTATTGCAGCTGCTCAGACGAGAGCCTCATCGCGCGCAGATTGGTGATATATATCGATATAGTCTCCTCGTTGCAACCAAACATGGAGACTAGTATGTTGCTCTCGCTTACCCGTCATTCCGCCGGTGTGTCCCGTCAGGCTCATGCGAACGTACCAGCCGGCCAGTCGCAATACTTTGCCAGGCTTGCGCTTGATGACCAGACCAGACGCGACGCCTACCGGCTGCGCTATGACAGCTACCTTGCATCAGGCTTCATCGCACCAAGCGAAACCCGACTGTTTCAGGACATTTACGATGATCTTTCCAATTGCCAAACCATCGTTCTGTATGATCAACATGAGCCGGTAGCGTCCGTGCGCACCTGCTTTCTCGCGTCCGGCTCGCCGCAGCGGTCCCCGGCCATGGACACTTATCCCGAACAGGTCACGGCCTTGCTGCGCCAGCAAACGCCGACCGGGATCGGTGGCCGCGGCATTGAAACGACCCGGTTGGTCAGAAGCCCGGCCGCGGAAAACAACCAGGGGCTGGTGTTTCTTCTGTACCGCCTCGCCGGATATGTCGGCATGATGGCACACACTCAGATATTGCTGGCATGCGTGCGGCAGAACCATGTATCGTTTTACCGGCGACTTGGCTACACCCCCGCAACGGAAGCACGATCATACCCGGGTCTGAACTGTCCCATGCTGCTCATGTCCTGCACCCGTCAACGCTATGATGAAATCCGCGGCGCATTTCCTCTGATCGACCCGTATGCCGGCGCGACGGAGACGCTTGACGGATTCCTGTCAGGCGAAACCATCCCGGTATCCTTGTTACGTTCCTGACGATGAACCTCCAGATCACCGGCACCAGTCTCTTCCTGCCTATATTCGTATCGCTGGTCGCGTTCTGCTCGTTTGCCTGGGCACTGCGCGGCCATTTCGTGACGGTGGGGCGCATTCCGCAAGGAATGCGCCTACTGTCGGCCGCCAGCCTGCTGTCCTACCTCGCGTATCTCGGCCTGCTGTTCCGGCAGGGTCACGGATCGGCCGCCGGAACCATGCCGGGGCTGACCGGCTTTGCGGCGTCCCTCATGCTGTTCTGGTGGACCGTGGCCGAAACCAGGCGGCACCGGCTGCGCCTGGCCTATAGCGATGCCGGGCCGGACAGGATCCACGCCGGCGGACCTTATGCCTTCGTGCGGCATCCTTTCTACCTGTCCTACATCATCTTCTGGATCAGCACCGCCCTGATCGCCGGGTCATGGCAATGGGTGATGGCCGTGATCCTTACGCTATGGTATGTGCGCATCGCGCGGGGCGAGGAACGGCGCTTCGGATCGTCAGGGTTGTCGCTCGCCTATGACGGATACAGGCAACGGACCGGCATGCTGCTGCCGCGGCTCCGGCGCCGGCCGCGGACCTTCAGTTCCGCTGCCGGGCGGACTGAGCTGCCCGGGCAACCCACCGGTTCGCGCCCTCCGCCGCGGCCTCTGCCTTCCCAGTCATCCCAATGAAGGAACCCTCCGCCGGACCGGCGCCAGTCTCGACCACGCGGTCCAAAGGGCCGCGCGCGTGCTTCCGGCGGCTGAGGAAGCTCTTCACCTCCTATCGCGGTACGGAGAATGAACCTCCGATCCGCCACGAGCAGGCCACGCTTCTGTTTGGCATGACGTTCTTCTTCACGATCCTCGGGACCGCCAGCTGCATCCTGTTCACGTTCGCCTTCGAGCGGCATGTGACCTCGGAAACCGCCGTCGCCGACAGCGTGATCATGTTGCTCTACCTGGCCCTGCTGGGCGGCGGGCTGCGCTGGCGGCGACACGGCGACGACACCAGCTACATCCGGGAATCGGTCCAGCTCCTGGCGGGGCTGGGCGTGGCCTGGGGCGCCCTCGTCAACCTGTTCGCCATGGGCGCCGGGCCGGATGAGCAGGGCATCCTGGTCGGGCTCATCATGGCGCTTGTCTCGACGCCGATGCTTGCCGTGCCGCTGTCCGCCGCGCTGGCGTTCTACATCCCGATTTCCATCCTGTGTTCGGTTGCGATCGTCGCCCAGCCCATCCAGGTGACGGCCATCTACTCGTTCTTCGGCTTCCTCGGCTTCGCGCTGACCGGCCTGATCTACATGAACAAGGCCATGCTGGAGCGTTCGATCGGCCGCCTGAACCTGCAGAAGGAACACAGGACGATCAGCCTCTTCCTGCGGGAATTCCAGGAGGTTTCGTCCGACTGGCTGTGGGAAACCGACCCGCACGGACGGTTCCGCAACGTCAGCGCCCGGATGGCGACCGTGCTGCAGGTCGACCAGGCCGATCTCGAGAGTCTTTCAGTCGACGACGTTGCCCACTGCCGCGCCAGCCAGGAGGACGAATTCCGCGACCTGATCCTGGCCATGAATCAGCGGATCGCCTTCAAGGACATCATCCTCGCGGTCCTGATCGAAGGATGCGTCCGCTGGCTGTGCCTGACAGGCCACCCGGTTCACGATGACGTCGGCCGCTTCCTCGGATACCGGGGCATCGGGTCCGACATCACGGAAGCCCGGATCGGCCGCCAACGGATCGAGTTCCTGGCAAGACACGACAGCTTGACCGGACTGCTCAACCGGACAGCGTTCGTCGAGGAGGTCAGCGCGGCCTGCGATCCGCTGGTCGGCGACGCTTTCGCGCTGCTGCTGATCGACCTGGATAATTTCAAGGGAGTCAACGACGATTTCGGCCACGCCGTGGGCGATCACGTGCTGAGGTCGGTGGCCGAGCGGATCAGGGCAACCATCCGGCCGACCGACCTGTCCGCGCGCATCGGCGGCGACGAGTTTGCCGTGCTGTTGCGGGACATCGGTCAGGCGGATGCGCTCGAAATCGCGGAACGCATTGCCGAGGCACTCTCCGCGCCGTTGATGATCGAGGATCTTGGCTTCACGCCATCCGGAAGCGTCGGCATCGCGCTGTCGCCTGCGCATGGCACGGATACCGAGACCCTGATGCGGCGCGCCGATCTCTCGCTCTATCGCGCCAAGGAACGAGGCAAGAAGGCTGCCTGCCTGTTCGAATTCGACTTCGAGCAGGAGTACTACGGGCGCATGCGGCTTCAGGCGGAACTGGCCTCGGCGCTGGATGAGCAGCAGCTTTTCCTGGTTTACCAGCCAATCGTCGACGTCCGGACGGGCGACATCGTCTCGGTCGAGGCGCTTGTGCGCTGGCGCCATCCGACCCGGGGGGTGCTGACGCCGGGCGCGTTCATGCCGAACGCCGAAGCGAGCGACCTGATGGAGCGGCTGGGGGAGTACGTCCTGCGGCTGGCCTGCCATACGGCGGCGGGATGGCGGAATCCGGTTCCGGTTGCCGTGAACCTGTCGCCGAAGCAACTGCGCAGCGGGCGGTTTGTCGGCATCCTGAAGCAGTGCCTGCTGGAAAGCGGGCTGCTTCCGGGCCGGCTCGCGCTGGAGGTGACCGAGACCGTGTTCCTGGTATCGTCGGAAACGACCACGAACCAGTTGGCCGCCATTCGTGACCTGGGCGTCCGGATCGTGCTGGACGACTTCGGGACCGGGTATTCGTCCCTGACCTATCTGCGCGGCTTCGACGTCGACGGGATCAAGATCGACCAGAGCTTCACGCGCGATCTTCCGGGATCGCAGAAGGTCGCGGCGATCGTTCGCACCATCGGCAGGCTGGCCTCGGACATGAACGTCTACGTGGTTGCGGAAGGCGTCGAGACGGTCGGGCAGATGAACTGGCTGCGCAGCAACGGCATTGCCTTTGCCCAGGGGTATCTGCTCGGAAGGCCCGGCGAGGACACGGTATTTTCGGGACTCGACCCCGCCCGCCCCGGGCCGACGGTTGCAATTGCGAATACCGCCCGCGATTCACTCGTCGTCAGGTACGCCGCGCCTTCCGTTCTGGAGACGTGAGGGCGCCGGGCCGGAAGCAGTCTGCTACGGTGCGTCCGCATCGCGGAAAGCGTGGTTGATGGAGAATACCTGTCAACATAGAGGAAAAGAGGGATCGCCGAGGGCCACAGGGGATCAGGGGGCCATCGGCGGCCGGGCGGGGTTCTGGCCGGAAACCGCCAAAGGGAGCGTCAGGGACTAACCGCGTCATTGGGTGCAGGGCACCGGCCCCCTCGTGTCATGGCGGGCGGAGGCCCGATTGGCGTTAAGATAGTGGGATCCGCAGCACGGCCGTTGCCACCCCGTCATGGTGGGCGCAGGCCCACCATCCACGCCTTTTGCCGATATCAGCGCCGCAAGGCGTGGATGGCGGCCCTGCGGCCGCCATAGCGACGGGGCGTGACCGCGCCCGGCCGCCTAAGTTAGCGCCCATGCGGATGATCCGGCACCAGCCGCAACCTGTCACCCACGCCCCGGCCAGAGCCCCCGCGCGCGTGCCGGCCATCTCAATTGCCTGCCGCCGCCGGCGCGACTCGTTACGAACCACGCACGGTTGGAGCCCGTCGCGCGGACTTGCGGAACACCCGGCGCACAGGCGGCGATGCGGCGATCACGGCTCCCGCTCATAAGCCTCGACCAGCCAATCCGCCGGCTCCCGCGCCGCCGCGTCATACCACTCCGCCACCAGCCTGTGCCCCCGCACTGCCGCGCAATAGGCCGCCGTCTCCGGGCTTCCCTGCACGCCCCAGGTCAGGAACCGCGTCACCACCGGCGCGTACATCGCATCCGCCATGCCGAAGTCCGCGCCGAACAGGAACGGGCCGCCGGCACCGAATTTCGCCCGCGCCTCCGCCCACAGCGCCTCGATCCGCGCGATGTCCTGCAGCGCGCCCGGCGTCTGTCCTTTCCCTGAGAAATCCCGCCCCAGGTTCATCCACATCGCCATCCGCAACTCGCGGAATCCGGCGTGCATTTCCGCCGCGATCGAGCGCGCGTGCGCCCGCGCGATCCGGTCCGCCGGCCACAGCGACGGCTTCACCTCGGCGCAGTAGTCGCAGATCGCCACCGACTCCCACACCCGCGCGCCGTTGTGCTCAAGAAACGGAACCAGCCCGTTCGGCGACACCGCCCGGATCGCCCTGGTCGGCCCCGGCCGCTCGAACCGGATCACCCGGACCTCGACATCCAGCCCAGCCAGCTTCACCGCCAGCCAGCCGCGCATCGACCAGGACGAGTAGCGCTTCTGGCCGATGACCAGCACACCGTCACTCATTGCTGTTTCCAAACAGATCCGCCGGCGCCGGCGCGCCGCGGGAGTACTCCATTGAACAGAACGCCCCACCCATGTAACGTTCCTCCACCGGGTCGCCGCTGACCTTGCCGGCCAGTTGCCCGGCGAACCCGTCGGCGCTGTCCTCCGGCGCCCAGCCCACCGCCGCGCGGGCGTCGTCGCGCCACCACGTCATCTTCGCGTTCTTCGACGCGCCCCACACCACGCAGCACCCCACCTTCGGCGCCAGCACGCAACGCTGCATCAGCCGCGCGAAATCCGGATACGACAGCCACGTCGCCAGCATGCGCGCGTTCGTCGGCTCCGGGAATGCCGAGCCGATGCGCACGTTGACGTTCTCCACCCCGTGCTTGAACCAGTACAGCCGCCCCATCAGCTCGCCATACGCCTTCGACAGCCCGTAATACCCGTCCGGCAGGAACTGCGTGTCGGCGCCGATGCTTTCCGCGCGTTCGTGAAAGCCGATGGAATGGTTCGACGAGGCGAAGACCACCCGCGCCTTCTCCCGCCGCGCCGCCTCGTAGATGTGATACAGGCCGCGAATGTTCGGGCCGATGACCGTCTCGAACGGCTGCTCGGCCGAGACGCCGCCCAGATGGATGATCGTCCCGCAGCCCTCGGCCAGCCGCAGTATCGCCACGCCGTCGTTCAAATCGGCGCGGGTGAACGTCGCCCCCGCCGGCAGCGCCTCGGGAAACGGCGCAATATCGGTCAGCGCCAGCGTCCAGCCCAGCGCGCCGAGCGCTTTCGTCACCACCTTTCCCAGCGCGCCGGAGGCTCCGGTGACAAGAACCGGCTTGGCAGGCGTATCAGGCATGGCATGCTCCCCTTGTTCACTGGTGGAGGCATCATGCGCAGGATCGACGAACTCGCCCAGGCCCTGGCCGGCGGCACCACCACCAGCCGCGCCCTGGTGGAAGATTCCCTGGCCCGCGCCACCGATCCCGCCGGCGAGGGCGCGCGCACCTTCATCAAGCTGCAAGCCGACAAGGCCCGCGCCATGGCGGACGCCATGGATCTGCTGCGCAAGGCCAACCGCGCGCCCGGCCCGTACGCCGGCATCCCCATCGCACTGAAGGACCTGTTCGACGTCGCCGGCGAGCCCACCCCGGCCGGCTCGGTCGTGCTGGCCGACGCGCCGCCCGCCGCCGTCAACGCCCCGGTCGTCGCCCGCATGCTGGCCGCCGGCTTCGTGCCGATGGGGCGGGTGAACATGACCGAGTTCGCCTTCTCCGGCCTGGGCATCAACCCGCACTACGGCACGCCCGCCAGCCCGTGGGACCGGGCGTCGCGGCGGATTCCCGGCGGCAGTTCCTCGGGCACCGCCGTCGCGGTGGCCGACGGCATGGCAGCGGCGGGGCTGGGCACCGACACCGGCGGCTCCTGCCGCATCCCGGCGGCGTTCTGCGGCATCGTCGGCTACAAGCCCACCGCCCGGCGCATCCCGATCACGGGCGTGCTGCCGCTGGCCCCGTCGCTGGATTCCATCGGTCCGCTCGCCCCCGGGGTCGCCTGCTGCGCCGCGATCGACGCCATCCTGGCGGGCCAGGCGCCGGCCGTGCCGGTACCGGCCCGGCTCGACGGACTGCGCCTCGCCGTGCCCGACACCCTGGTGCTGGAGGGCATGGACGACACCGTCGCCGCCGCGTTCGAGCGGGCGCTGTCGCTGCTGTCCGCCGCCGGCGCGCGGATCGAGAAAGTCCGCTTCGCCGCCTTCGGCGACCTGCCGGCGGTCAACGCCGCGGGCGGGTTCGCCGCGTCCGAAGCCTATGCCTGGCACCGCCGCCTGCTGGGCACCAAGGGAAGCCGCTACGACCCGCGCATCCGCGTCCGCATCATGCGCGGCGACGGCATCAGCGCCGCTGACTACATCGACCTCGTCGCCGCCCGCGCCCGGCTGGTCGCGTCGTTCGATCGCGCCACCGCGCCGTATGACGCCGTGGTGATGCCGACGGTGCCGATCGTCGCGCCGCGCATCGGCGACCTGGACGACGAGCGGGCCTACAACAGCCAGAACATGCTGATCCTGCGCAACACCGCCATCGGCAATTTCTTCGATCGCTGCGCCATCTCCATCCCCTGCCACCGCCCGGGCGAGGCACCCGTCGGCCTGATGCTGATGGGCGAGACGCTGGGCGACGCGCGGCTGTTCAGCATCGCCGCGGCGGCGGAGGCGGCGGTGGCAGGCTGACGGGGCCGCTTCCCGCCGGTTTCGGCCAGCCGTCACCGCCCGCCGGCGTGGCAATCCCGCGCCATCCTGGACAAGCATTTCCGGCCCGTGGCACGATACCGGCGCAGATGCCTGATCCAAGATACCAGCTGCGGGCCGGCCCGGACCTCGCTGCTTCCCTCACCCCTTCCGACATGATTGGCACCGCGTCATGACCCGCGACAACGCGCCCGATGAAATGGCGGACGGCACCGGCCAGGTGAAGCCGCACTGGCGGCGGCTGCAGTCCAGCCTGTTCGCCCTGGGCCACGAGACGCTGGCCGAGCGGGCGCGCCTGCTGGACCAGGCGTTCGCCGAGGAAGGCATCACCGCCATCCTGCCCGGCGAGCAGGCGGTCAACTGGAGCTGCGACCCGATCCCCCTGCCCTTGTCGGCGTCCGAGTTCGCCGCGTTGGAAGACGGCCTGGCGCGGCGCGCCGAATTGCTGGAGCTGATCCTGGCCGACCTCTACGGCCCGCAGACCCTGATGGCCGAGGGGCTGATCCCGCCCGAACTGGTCTACGGCAACCCGGCCTTCCTGCGCCCGTGCCGCAACCCCGATGGCATCCGCCGCGGCCGCCACCTGTCGTTCTACGCCGCCGACATGCTGCGCGGCTCGGACGGCGCCTGGCGGGTCCTGGCCGATCGCACCGGCCAGGCGCAGGGCATCGCCTACGCGCTGGAAAACCGCCGCATCCTGGCCCGCGTCGTGCCGGAGCTGTTCCAGTACCAGAAGATCGAGCAGCTTCGCCAGTACCTCGAAGTCATGAGCGACGCCCTGCAGTCGCAGGCGCAGGACGGCGGCGGCATCGCCCTGCTCAGCGCCGGCCACGCCGATCCGATGTGGTTCGAGCACGTGCTGCTGTCGCGCGAGCTGTCCATCGGCCTGGTCGAGAGCGGCGACCTGACGCTGCGCGGCGGCAGCGTGTTCCTCAAGACGCTGCGCGGCCTGCAGCGCATCGGCGTGCTGTTCCGCCGCAAGGACGGCGAGCGCGTCGATTCGCTGGAGCTGGCGGCCGGCGCCGGCGTGCCGGGGCTGCTCGACTCGATCCGCAGCGGCGCCGTGCGCATGGTCAACGACGCCGGCACCGCGCTGGTGGAGGCGCCGGCGCTGGCCGCCTTCCTGCCCACGCTCGCCCGCCGCCTGCTGAACGAGGACCTGCGGCTGCAAAGCCAGGCGACGCTGTGGCTCGGCGAGGGCGCGGTGGTGCGGACGGTGCTGCGCGACCTGGAAGGCTGGGTGGTGCGGGCGGCGACCGACGGCGGCTCGCCGCCCGTGGTGCCGATGATGCTGTCCACCGCCGAGCGGGACGACCTGGCGGCGCGGATGGCGGCGGACCCGGCGGGCTTCGCCGCGACCGTGGCGCCGACGCCGTCGCTGGCGCCGTGCGCCGGACCGCGCGGCCTGGAAGCCCGGCCGATTGCGCTGCGCATGTTCATGACCTTCGACGGCACGCGCTGGCGCGCCCTGCCCGGCGGCCTCGCGCGGGCGATGTCGGAGGAGGACGCGCTGGCCGGGCGGCTGCCGCGCAACGCCGTGTCCAAGGACGTCTGGGTGATGGCGGACGAGACCAGCGTCATCCACAGCCCGTTCGCCCTGGCCACGCCGGCGCTGGCGATCCGCCGCACCGCCGGCGACCTGCCGTCGCGCGTCGCCGACAATTTCTACTGGCTCGGCCGCTACCTGGAGCGGCTGGAGGAAGGCGCCCGCCTGCAGCGCGCGACGATCACCCGCATCCTCCGCCCTTCGCCCTCGGCGCGGGAAACCTCCGAGCTGCAGATCCTGATCGCCTGCCTGAGCAACGTGCGGATGATGGACCCCGAGGACGCCTCGGTGCTGGGCGCCGGCATGCTGGCGGGGTCGGTGATGAAGGCGTTCCGGCCGAACGGCGGCATGCGCCGGGTGCTGGCGCACGTCTCGCGCCAGGTCGAGACGCTGCGCGACCGCCTCACCGGGGAGATGCACGCGGTGCTGACCCGCTCGCTGCGGGAACTCGGGGAAAAGATGCGGCACCTACCGGCGGAGTCGAACATCCGGGCGCTGGAGGTGACGTCGCACCTGACCAGCGAGATCCTGCAGTTCGCCGCCACCGTCGCCGGGCTCGCGGCGGAGAACATGGTGCGCGGCGGCGGCCGGCTGTTCCTGGATTTCGGCCGGCGGATGGAGCGGGCGCAGGCGATCGCGGCGGAGCTGCGGCAGGTGCTGGACCAGCCGGGCGCGGCGACCCAGCCGGGGCGCGTCGAAACCGGGCTGCGGCTGGCGCTGGAGCTGCGCGATTCGGTGATCACCTACCGCAACCGCTACCTGGGCATCCTGCAGCCGGCGCCGGCGCTGGACCTGATCCTGGCCGACGAGGCCAACCCGCGCGGCCTGGCGTTCCAGCTGGCCGCCGCGCGGGAACTGCTGCGCGAGATCGCCGAGGACGGCGACATGCTGCTGCTGGCGATGGAGCCGCTGCTGCAGGAGACCCGCGACATCGTACACGCGGTGCTGCAGTCGCCCGACCAGATGGCGGCGACGGCCCGGCTGCCGCCGCGGCTGCGGCAGCTCGACCTGGCGATTGCCGACGTCGGAGACCGGGTGTCGCGGCGCTACTTCACGCTGCTGCCGGTGGCGCGCAGCCTGGGCATGGAGCCCGAGCCGCTGCGCGGCGCCGCGTGACGGTTCGCCCGGCACGCCTGTTGCGTCGCTGTCATGGCCGATCTGTTACCGTCATAGCCGTTGCCTCACCGTCATAGCCGGGGGTGTCCCTACGGGATGCACACATCCCGGTAACGACCGCAAAACCAGGCGCTCGCCCAATGCCTGGGAACGGTGCCGCTTGGTCGAGGAGACGCGTTTCGCTGGCAAGCGACCGGCCGAGGAGGCGCCGGGCCAGGTCGCCGTGGTGTGGCTCGCACATCCGGTATGGGGCATCCTGCCCACCGGGATGGGGCGGGATTGGGTTTGCCGACGCAATCAAGCGGACACGGAGTTGCACGGTGTTTGCATGGAGTTCCGCAGAGAAAGTGGATACGGCGCTTCGCGCGAAGCGCCTGAAATCATCGAACGCCGCCACAGGGGCGACCATGTTGGGGGCGTCCCGGACGACTCCGTGAAACTCCGTGCCAACCCCGTGTAACTCCGTGTTCGCTTGATTGCTGCCGGTGAAACCAGCACCGGCCGTGACAGTAGAGCCACGACGGCGGCGGAGCGCACCCGTCGCCGCCCGGTGCGGTTGCACGGTTCCTGTTCAACGCCAAGACGCCAAGATACTGGGGCACGTGTCACTGTCCGGGGTGGTGGCGGCCTGTCATACCAAAGGCCCGGGCCAGTGACCTGTCCTGGATTGTGCCGCGGCGGCCGGTTCGGGCCAGCCTGTCTGCACGACCGGACGGAGCCGGCGGGGCGGGAATCAATCGCGGTGGGGATGCGCCTTGCAGCGCATCCCCACCGCGATTACACACAGATGATGGCCGTGCGAACGGGCAGCTGTCGTGCCACCCGGCCCGCTCCGGCGGAGCAAGGCATTCATCGCGGACGTCGCCCCCGGCGCGACCCACTGGTGCGGATTCGCCGCGGGAACCGGTCCGCTGGTGTGAGATGCCCGGTGGCCGGTCTGACCCGCTCCTGTCTGGCGGGCGCAACCATTTGCAACTCTTGCAAAACAACCGCCAAGGGGCAATGTTGATCGTCGGGCCGTCGCTCCTGTACCCTGGGAACCCGGACAATGATGTCGCTCCATGACGCCCTGGAGGCCTGGCAGGCCGGTGAGATTACCGCCGCTCACGCGATGCGGTTGACCGGGGCGGCCAACGTCCTGAAACTCCTCGCTTTTGCCCATAAGTCCCGCGTGGAAATTCGTCCAGGACTTTTGCCGCGGGAAGAGGAACAGGCGCGGCGGGCCACGGAGCTTATTGTGCGGCTCCTGCAGCAGACAGGCGGTACGTACGGTCGCGCATCCACACAGGTGTCGTCTGCAAAGTGACGATCCATCGGGAAGTGCCGGTTCAGGTGATCGTCGCGGACGCGGGGCCGCTCATCAGTTTTGTAGCCGCTGGGCCTCTGGCACTTTTGCAGGCACTCAAGAGGCCAGTTCTTGTCCCATCTGATCCTTCGCCCGGCCCTGGTCGGCTGGACGCTCGTCCTGTGCGGCTGGCCCTACGCGATCCGTATCCCGGCCATCCGGCGCCACAACGTGGTCTATTATGACCCGGCGAGGCCCGCGGACGAATTCCATGCCGAACTTCCCGTCCAGGTACGCTGGAACGCGGACAACGACAACAACCTGATGGAGCAGCAACCTGATGGAGCAGCCGACGCTGTTCTTTGCCATCACGCTGTCATTCGCGTGCGCGGCACGGCGTCCCGGTTCCATGTCGCCCTCGCGTGGTCCTACGTCGCCCTGCGGACTGGTCATAGCATCGTGCCGGCCACCATCAACAGGATCGCGCTTCGCTTTCCGCTGTTCATCGCGGCGACCCTGGTCCTCGTAGTCATGACGGTCCGGAGGATTCTGATGACTTTCTGAGTCTGCTGCGCACGCCAAATTAACTTGAGGCCACACGGACGCAGGCGTTCGATGGTCCAGGCAAAAATCACAAGGGCGTTGCGCCCGGGGGGGAGGAGCACCATGCAAAGCGATGGGCTACCGCGCCGCGATTTCCTGCGCACCAGCGGCATCACGGTCACCGCACTGGCCACCGGCGGATCGGTGATCTTCGGCCACAACCACGCCTGGGCGGTGGCGACCACCACCCTCGACCCGCATACCACGCAGACCCTGCTGGTCATGACGCACGACCTGTTCCCGCACCAGCGGCTCGGTGAGCAGTACTATGCCGTCGTCGTCGACATGCTCGATAAGCAGGCCGCGAGCGATCCCGCCACGAAGCAATTGCTGATCGAAGGCGTGACCATGCTCGATTCCGCCCACGGCAAGTCCTGGGCGGACCTGCCCGACGGCACGCGCGTGACCGTGCTGCGCGGCGTGGAGAAGACCGCGTTCTTCACCACGGTGCGCACCAAGACCATCACCGGCCTGTATGGCAATCCCGCAGTCTACAAGATGTTCGGCTACGGCGGCCCCTCGGCGCCGCTTGGCGGCTACATCAACCGCGGCTTCGACGACATCGACTGGCTGCCAAAGACCTGAGGGGAGGGAACGACCAATGGCCAGAACCTTCGACCTGAAGGACAACTCCGTCGTTGTCATCGTCGGCTCCGGCGCCGGCGGCGGCACGCTGGCGAACGAGCTTGCGCAGAAAGGCATCAATGTCGTCTGCCTGGAAGCCGGCCCGCGGCTGACGCTGGCCGACATCGTCAACGACAACGACACCATGTTCGCCCGGCTGAGCTGGCTCGACAAGCGCATCGGCACCGGCGACCTGAATGCCAGCCTGCCGCTGTGGGTGTGCAAGACCGTCGGCGGCACCACGGTGCACTGGGCGGCCGCCGCGCTGCGCTTCCAGGAGCATGAGTTCAAGGGGCGGACCACCTATGGCGACATTCAGGGCGCCACCCTGCTGGACTGGCCGCTGACCCTGGCGGACCTCGCGCCGTTCTACGACAAGGCCGAGGACAAGATGGGCGTCACCGGCACGCACGACATCCCGCGCCTGCCCGGCAACAACAACTACAAGGTGATGGCCGCCGGGGCGAAGCGCGTCGGCTACAAGGAATTCCATACCGGCAACATGGCGATCAACTCCCAGCCGCGCGACGGCCGCCCGGCCTGCCACCAGATCGGCTTCTGCATGGAAGGCTGCGCCATCGGCGCGAAATGGTCCACGCTCTACACGGAAATCCCCAAGGCCGAGGCCACCGGGCATTTCGAACTGCGGCCGAACAGCATGGCGCTGCACGTCAACCATGACGCCAACGGCCTGGTGACCGGGGTGGTCTATGCCGACAAGGACGGCAACCATCACGAGCAGAAGGCGCGCGCGGTCTGCATCGCCGGCAATTCGGTGGAGACGCCGCGGCTGCTGCTGAACTCGGCGTCGTCGAAGTTCCCGGACGGCCTCGCCAACTCCTCGGGACAGGTCGGCCGCAACTTCATGCGGCACATGAGCGGCACCGTCTATGCCATGATGCCGGGCCGGGTGAATTTCGAGCGCGGCACGCAGATGGCCGGCATCATCAAGGACGAAGCCAGGTTCGATCCCAAGCGCGGGTTCGCCGGCGGCTACGAGATCGAGACGCTGCCCGGCTTCGGCCTGGAAGGGCTCGCCACCAACCTGGTGCCGGGCGCCTGGGGACGCGACTATGCGGACATCCTGGAGATGTACGATCACTTCGCCGGCATGTGGCTGGTCGGTGAGGACCTGCCGCAGGCCGCCAACGGCGTCACGCTGCACCCGACCGAGAAGGACCAGTACGGGCTGCCGGTGCCGGTGGTACATTTCTCCGACCACCCCAACGACATCGCCATGCGCAACCATGCGCACACGGCCGGCGCGGCGATCTACCAGTCGCTGGGGGCGAAGCAGGTGTTCAAGCTACCGCCGTTCTCCAGCACGCACAACATGGGCACTTGCCGCCAGAGCGCGAATCCGCGTGACGGGGTGTGCAACAGCTACGGGCAGTCGCACGACATCCCGAACCTGTTCATCTCCGACGGCAGCCAGTTCACCACGTCGGGGGCGGAGAATCCGACGCTGACGATCGTGGCGCTGGCGATCCGCCAGTCGGGCTACATCGCGGATCACTTGAACAAGCGGGAGTAGGGCGGGGCCGTCTCTCTATCGTCAGAGCGAGGTCGTCTCTTTATCGTCATAGCCGGGCGTGTCCCGGCCATCCACCCCCAACCGTCGAAGCGCAGATGGCCGGGACACGCCCGGCCATGACGGTGAGAGAACGTCTGGCCAACGCCGTTCCCCTTTCCCCCGAGATAAAACCGCCCCTACACCAGGCTCCGCAGCCATCCGAACCACCCTTCCGGCCGCTCGGTTGTCAGCCGCACCAGATCGGCCGCCAGCCCGTCGATATCGGGCTTCTGCGACGCCATCGACGGAACCAGCAGCCGCGCGTTGCCCACGCGGTCGAAGACGTAGATGGCGGAACTGTGGGTGACCTCGTACTTCGCCGGGTCGCTGGATGGGCTGACCGAGTACGCAAGGTGGAAGCGCTTCGCCAGCGCAGCCAACTGGTCCGGCGTGCCGCGCAGACCGACGAACTCGGGCCCGAACCCGGCCACATATGCTTTCAGTACCGGTATCGTGTCGCGGTTGGGATCGACGGTGACGAACAGGAAGCGGATGTGCTTCGCCGCCTTGCCCGTCTTCGCCAGCGCTGCAGCGACGTTTTGCATGGTCAATGGACACACGTCCGGGCAGAACGTGTAGCCAAGATACATCATCGTCACGAAGCCGCGGTAGTCGAACTGTGTCCGCGTCTGTCCAAAGGGTGTCCCCTGCATGACGAAATCCAGCGACGGCGACGTCCCGGTCACATCGACATCATGCCAGACCTGATCCGCCGCCCGCGCCGCCGCCAGCGGCAGGGCCGCGGCAAGCAAGCCGATGAACGCGCGCCGCCTCATGACCGCGGCCCCCGGATGGCGAACGGGGCGCTGACCGAGCCGCCGCCGGCGAAGTGCAGCGTCACCGTCTCGGTGCCCGTGCGGGTCAGCAGCGCGCCGGAGGGCTGCATGCACATCAGGTGATAGCCTCCGGGTGCGAAGCGTACGGTACCGTGCGGCGACACCGGCAGCGACGAAACCATGACCATCCGGTCGATCCCTCCTTCGTTCTTCGACTGGTGCAGCATCAACGACTTGCAGTCGGGCGCACTGGCCCCGACCAGGGTCAGGGGCGCGTCACCGCGATTCTCCAGCGTGAAGTACCCGGCGGCCGGGCGCGACGGCAGCAGGACCTGCATGCGCCCTTGCGTCACCACCGCGTCGGGCGACCCGGCCCAGGCTGCCGGCGCCGCGGCCAACGCAAGCAGCAGGGCCGCGCAGGCAAGCCAACCCGGCAAGTGATGGCTCGTGCGGCAAATCGCAGGTCGGTTGAGGCGGGGCGACGGCGCACCCTCGTCGTCATGGCCGCCGGCGCAGGCCCACCATCCACGCCTTCTGCTGATAGCGGCACCGCCAGGCGTGGATGGCGGCCCTGCGGCCGCCATGACGAGGGAAGCCCGCCGCCCCTCGCTGAACGGCGCCCCAACCTGCCTGCGGTTTGCTCTAGCGCCCGGTCCAGGCCCGGGAGGAAATCCGGACACCCGGCGCGATCTCGATATCGTCATTATTATTCCCGCCGTTCTGGCGGTCCTCGTGCAATCGGATGTTGTTCAGCATCAGCATGAACGCAACCGAACTCATCATCGACGACGGAATCCACACGATCACCCCGCCGAGATGCTGATCCAGCAGCGCGCTCACCGAGGGAAACAGCCGCCCGCACAGGTCGTAGTAAGAATACAAAGGCGTCATCGCGAACGTCAGGTGGGCGCCGAGGAGAAGCTGCGGGAAGATCACCAGGATGCAGGTGACCAGCCGCACCGCGTAGCTGTGCCGCGCCGGCGGGGCCGGGCGGGGATCCAGGATGAAGAACCAGAACAGCAATCCGTCGATCACCATGCTCAGGTTCATCGTCGTGTAGAGCACCGGCGAGATCATCGCGTGGAAGTGCACGTTCGGGATCAGCCAGAACCAGATCAGCCCGACGAACAACAGGCCCGCGACCACCGGGTTCTGCACCACCCGCAGCATGGCGCCGATCGGGCGGGCACGGGCCAGCCTCAAGCCGGCGGCGGGCATGCCGCGGGCGAGCGTCTCCCCCGGCCAGGCCAGCGCGATCAGGAACGGGCCGAGATGGTGCATGCCCATGTGCTGCAGCCGGTTCAGGAAGAACATGTGCTGCGACAGGTAAACAAAATGCGTCTGCAGCGTGACCCAGATCAGCGCCACGCCGGCCAGGAACGCCGTCTGCCGCAGCCCGTGCGGGCGCTCGGCAGCCGGCGTCAGCGTCAGGCCGCGCAGGTACCACAGCAGCGGCAGGGCGATGCCGAGATATTCGATCCAGGAAAAGTCCCACGGCGCGAACACCGGCATCTCGGCCGGATGCACCGCGTCGCCCCACCACAGCACGGTGCCAACGGCCAGCACGAGGCCGGTCATCACGAGCAACGGATCGAACTTGGCGGGGATCGCCGCCGGGGCGGTGCTGAGAGGCTCGTTCACACCGGCAAGGCATCGTCTCGAACCCCGCCGCTGACAAGTTACAAGCGGCTTATGCGTTACGCCGCCGTCCGGGACGATTCCTGTGCAGCCCTCCACTGGACAATTGCGCAAACAGCAGCGCATAGCACGCGCGCCGTCCGACCGGTCCATGTCCAGGAGCTTCGCGCGTAACACCATGATGTACTTCAGCCGCTTGAAGACGACCGTCATCCTGGGCGTCTGCCTGCTGGGGATATTGCTCGGCGTACCCAACCTGTTCCCCGCCCCGGCCGCGTGGATGCCATGGCGCACGGTGCATCTCGGCCTCGACCTCCGCGGCGGCAGCTACCTGCTGCTGGAGGTCGACATGAAGGCCGTGATCAAGGAACGGCTGGACGGCCTGATGGATGGCGTCCGCCAGGCGCTGCGCACCGAGCGAATCTACTACCAACAGTTGCAGGCGCAGCCCGACCAGAACCGCATCCTGCTGCGCCTGCGCGACCCGGCGCAGACCGCCCAGGCGGTGACGGCGCTGCACCCGTTGATCAGCCAGGACAGCAGCACCGGCCAGCCGGACATGGCAATCGACTCGAACCCTGACGGGTCCATTACCCTGACCCTGTCGTCGGTCGCGCTTGCCCGCCGGGCCAGCGGCGCGGTGGACCAGTCGATCGAGATCGTCCGCCGGCGAATCGACGAAACCGGCGTGGTGGACCCGCAGATCACCCGCCAGGGCCAGAGCCGCATCGTCGTCCAGCTTCCCGGCATCGGCGACCCGGATCGTATCAAGCAATTGATCGGCAAGACGGCGCACATGACGTTCCAGTTGGTCGACGAGACTGCCAACCCGGCCGCCGGCGGGCCGCCGCCCATCGGCGACGAGTACCTGCCGATGCAGGACCGGCCCAACGAGAAGATCGCCGTGCGCAAGCGCGTGGACGTGGACGGCGCGGACCTGACCAACGCCCAGGCCGGCACCAGCCCGGAAACCGGCGAGTGGGTGGTCAACTTCACCTTCAACTCCGTCGGCGCCCGCCGCTTCGCCGACGTCACCCGTGCCGCCGTCAACCACCGCTTCGCCATCGTGCTGGACAACAAGGTGATCTCCGCTCCGGTGATCCGCGAGCCGATCACCGGCGGCCGCGGCCAGATCAGCGGCTCGTTCACGGCGCAGTCGGCCAACGACCTGGCGGTGCTGCTGCGGGCTGGCGCGCTGCCGGCGCCGCTGACGGTGGTGGAGCAGCGCAGCGTCGGGCCGGAGCTTGGCGCCGACAGCATCCGCGCCGGCGCCATCTCGCTGACGGTCGGCTTCCTGTTCGTGATCGCCTTCATGGGCACGTTCTACGGCCTGTTCGGCTGGTTCGCGAACCTGGCGCTGGTGGTCAACCTGTTCCTGATGCTGGGCATCATGTCGATGCTGCAGGCGACGCTGACCCTGCCGGGCATGGCCGGCATCCTGCTGACGCTGGGCATGGCGGTGGACGCCAACATCCTGATCAACGAGCGCATCCGTGAGGAACAGAAGCTCGGCCGTCCGCCGTTGGCGGCGCTGGAGCACGGGTTCAAGCGCGCCTACAGCACCATCTTCGACAGCAACGCCACCGCGTTCCTGGCGCACGTGATGCTGTTCGTGTTCGGCTCCGGCCCGGTGCGCGGGTTCGCGGTGACCATCACGGTGGGCATCGCCACGTCATTGTTCACCGCCTGGATGCTCACGCGGCTTCTCGTGTCGCGTTGGTATGCCAACAACCGGCCCAAGCTGCTGCCGGTCTGAGGTCACAAACGATGTTCATCAAGCCGCTCTTCCGCCTGGTTCCCGACGGCACCCGCATCCAGTTCATGCGGGGCCGCTACATGGGGCTGATCGTCTCGGCGATTTTGTCCACCGCCTCGATCATCATGTTCTTCTATCCCGGCCTGAACCTGGGGATCGACTTCTCCGGCGGCGTGGTGATGGAGGTCCGCACAGAAGGTCCGGCAAACTTCGACCAGATCCGCGCTGCCCTGGCCGCGGCGCATGTCCCGCAGCAGGGGGTGCAGCGTTTCGGCGATGCGTCCGAGGTGCTGATCCGCCTGGGCGCGCAGCCGTCGGAGCAGGGCACCCAGGCCGCGGTGGCGCAGGTGCGCGGGGCGCTGGAGAAGGGCGTGCCCGGGGCGAAGATCCTGCGCACCGACGCCGTCGGCGCGTCCGTCTCGGCCGAGCTGTTCCGCAACGGCATCCTGGCGCTGGTGATCAGCCTGGCGATGATCCTGGTCTATATATGGTTCCGATTTGAATGGCAGTTCGCCGTCGGCGCAGTGGTGACGCTGGTGCTGGACATCACCAAGGCCATCGGCTTCCTGGCGCTGACCCGCATCGAGTTCGACCTGGTGATGGTGGCGGCGATCCTGACCATCCTGGGCTACTCCACCAACGACAAGGTGGTGGTGTATGACCGGGTGCGGGAAAACCTGCGTAAATACAAGACGATGCCGCTGCGCGAGCTGATCGACCTGTCGATCAACGAGACGCTGAACCGGACTTTGGGCACCTCCATGACGGTGTTCCTGGCCAGCCTGCCGCTGGCGCTGTTCGGCGGCGAGTCGATCTCGGGGTTCGCCTGGGTGATGCTGTTCGGCATCGTCGTCGGCACCTCGTCCTCGATCTTCATCGCCGCGCCGATCCTGCTGTTCCTGGGCGAGCACCGGCTGCGGCGCGAGGCTGCCCCACCGGTCGCGGCCAAGGCGACAACGGCATCGCGCCGTTGATCCACCGCCGGCGACTTCTGCTGGCGGCTGGGTTGGCGGTGGCCGGCGTTCCAGCGGCAACGGCGATGCAGCCGGACCGGGCGCGGCCGCTGGTCATGCTGGTCGGCGCCCCGGAAGGGTCGGAGTTTGATTGGACGGCGCGGGTCTTTGCCGGATTCCTCGGCCCGCGCCTCGGTGCACCGGAACCGGGTGGCGTTGCCATCGACGTGCGCAACATGCCGGGTGATGGCGGGCATGCCATGCTGGCCGCGCTGGGTGACGCCACGCCCAGTGGCGCCACCATCGGCTGGGTCGTGACCCCGACGCTGCTGGCCCGCGCGATCGACCGCAACGACCCGGGTCTGAGCCGGCGCCTGACCATCGTCGGCCAGGTGCAGCGCGAGCCGATTGCGTTCGTCTCACCGGCCAGCGATCCGCTCGATTCGGTGCAGGATATCATCCGCCGGGCTGGCGAGGACACTGATGCGGTGCCGCTGGGCACGCCGCCGCCCGGCAGCCCGCCGCATCTCGCGGCGTTGCGCCTGCAGGAACTGGCAAAGATCCGGCTGAACATCATCACCTTTCCCTCCAACGCCGCGGCGCGGCAGGCGGTGCTGGCCGGCAATGTTTCGGCCGCCGCGCTCGGGCTGTCGTCGGTCATCGATGCCGTGCGCGACGGCGACCTGACGGCCATCGGGATCGCCGCCAAACGCCGGTTCGGGCTGCTGCCGGAGACGCCGGTGCTGGATGAGGCCGGCATACCACTGTCGGCCTTCATCCGTCGCGGGCTTGCGGTGCCCGTGGGCACGCCCGGGGACGTGGTCGCGATGCTGGCTGACGCGGTCCGTGCCGTGGCCCGGGAAGAAACCTTCCGCCGGCAGGCCGAAGCGGCCGGCATTTACGCCGCCTGGGCCGACGGTCCGGGCTGGCGGGCGCAAATGGAGCTTGAACAGGCCGCCCTGGCCCGCCTTTGGCAAACCGAACCCTGGCGGTCGTCTTCAAGCGGTTGAAGCGTATTTCCACGCGACACGGCGTGGCGCCTGGGGTAGTCCGTGCTACATCGATAACGACCAGACTGTGACTTCAGGAGGAACTAGATGACTGTCCACAAGCCGCATGCTCCCGTCCAGACCGATCGAAACCTGGCGCTTGAACTCGTCCGGGTGACGGAGGCCGCGGCCATTGGCGCGTCCCATTGGATCGGCCACGGCCAGAAGAACGAGGCCGACGGCGCCGCGGTGGAAGCCATGCGCAAGGCGTTCGACGCCGTTGCCATCGACGGCACCGTCGTCATCGGCGAGGGTGAGATGGACGAAGCGCCGATGCTGTACATCGGCGAGAAAGTCGGCTGCGGTGGCCCGGCGATGGACATCGCCGTCGATCCGCTGGAAGGCACGACCCTGGCCGCCAAGGCCGGCCCGAACGCCATGGCGACCCTGGCGCTGGCCGAGCACGGCAACTTCCTGCACGCGCCCGACATCTACATGGACAAGATCGCCGTCGGCGGTGGCCTGCCGCCGGGCGTGATCAACCTGGACGACTCCGTCGCCACCAACCTGCGCAACCTGGCGCTGGCCAAGAAGTGCGACATCGCCGACCTGATGGTCTGCCTGCTCGACCGCGACCGGCATGAGCAGCTGATCGCCCACTGCCGCGAGGCCGGGGCGCGCGTGATGCTGATCAGCGACGGCGACGTGGCCGGCGTGATCGCCACCGGACTGCCCGACTCGCAGATCGACATGTACATGGGGGCCGGCGGCGCGCCCGAGGGCGTGCTGTCGGCCGCTGCGCTGCGCTGCGTCGGCGGGCAGATGCAGGGACGGCTGCTGTACGAGAATGAGGAGCAGATCGCCCGCGTTCGCAGTATGGGCCACGCCGATCCGAAGCGCTGCTTCACGGTCGAGGAGATGGCGAAGGGCGACGTGATGTTCGCCGCGACCGGCGTGACCTCGGGCGCGATGCTGCGCGGCGTGCGGTGGGGACACAACACGGCGGTGACGCACTCCATCGTTATGCGCAGCCGCTCGGGCACGGTTCGCTTCATTGAGGCGCACCACAGCCTGGACCAGAAGATCCTGCCGGCGGCGAACTGAGGCGCCGCGCTTGACGGAGGACCTTGTCCTCGGAGTCAACAACAGCCTGTCCGGGCGCCGCTGGCTGTGGCGCGCCGGAGAGGACCGGGTGGCGGCGGGTATCGCCCAGCGGCTGGAGGTGCCCGAGATCGTCAGCCGCCTGCTGGCGGCGCGCGGCATCGGCATCGATGCCGCCGCCGATTTCCTGGAGCCGACGCTGCGGGTGATGCTGCCCGACCCGTCGATTCTGGCCGACATGGACGTCGCGGCGGATCGCTTGGCCGCGGCGGTGCAACGGGGCGAAACCGTTGCGGTGTTCGGCGACTATGACGTGGACGGCGCGTGCAGCGCGGCGCTGATGCTGACCCTGCTGCGCGAGCTGGGCTGTCCTGTTTTGTATCACGTGCCCGATCGCATCCTGGAGGGTTACGGGCCCAATCCCATGGCTCTGGCCGGGCTGGTCGGCCGCGGCGCCCGCCTGATCATCTGCGTTGATTGCGGCACCGCGGCTGCCCTGGCGCTGTCGGAAGTGGCCGGGCGGGCTGACGTGATCGTCCTGGACCATCACCGGGCCGAGGGCCTGCCGCCGTCGATCCTGGCGACGGTGAACCCGAACCGGCTGGATGACGGCTCGGGACTGGGGATGCTGTGCGCCGCCGGCGTGGCGTTCCTGACGGCGATCGCCGCCGTGCGCGCGCTGCGCCGCAGCGGCCACTTCGCAGGCCGGCGGGAGCCCGACCTGATGGGGCTGCTGGACCTGGTGGCGCTGGCGACCGTGTGCGACGTGATGCCGCTGGTCGGCGTGAACCGCGCCTTCGTCTGCCAGGGGCTGAAGATCATGGGACGCCGCGCCCGCCCCGGCGTCGCGGCGCTGCTGGAAGTCAGCGGCGCGCGTGAGAAACTCAGCGCCGGCACCTGCGGCTTCGCCCTGGGGCCGCGGATCAATGCCGGCGGGCGCATCAGCGAGGCGGACATGGGGCTGCGCCTGCTGCTGACCGAGGACGCGGCCGAGGCCCGGGTGCTGGCCGAGCGGCTGGATGCGGTGAACCGCCAGCGCCAGGATGTCGAGGCGTCGATCGTCGATGCGGCGATGTATGCGGCCGAGGCGCAAGTGGCGGCCGGGCGGGCCGCGCTGCTGGTGACGGGGCAGGGATGGCACCCCGGCGTCGTCGGCATCGTCGCCGGGCGGATCAAGGAGCGCTTCAACCGCCCGGCCTGCGTGGCAGGCTTCACCGATGGGCTGGGCAAGGGCTCCGGGCGGTCGGTGCCGGGCGTGGACCTTGGGGCGGCGGTGATCGCGGCCCGCCAGGCCGGCATCCTGGAGACCGGCGGCGGCCACGCCATGGCAGCCGGCTTCGCGCTGCGGGCCGAGCGGCTGGAGGAGTTCCACGCTTTCCTGGAGGAGCGCCTGGTGGCCGCCGCCACCCTGCCGAGCGCGGCGGACCTGGTCGTCGAGAGCGCGCTGTCGGTCGGCGGCGCCACCACCGAGGTGGCGCGGCATGTCGAGCGCCTGGCACCGTTCGGGGCCGGGAACCCGGAACCGGTGCTGGTGCTGAACCGCGCCCGGGTGGTGCGGGCGGACCGGGTCGGGCGGGAGTCCGGGTCGATTCGCGCCTTCCTGGAGGGCGTGGGCGGCGGCACCCGGCTGAAGGCGATGATGTTCCGGGCGAAGGAGGGGGCGCTGGCCGAGGCGCTGCTGGCGCGGTCGGAAGGGGTGCCGCTGCACCTGGCCGGGCATCTGCGGGCGGAGGAGTGGAACGGGTCGATATCGCCCTGTTTCCACATTCTGGATGGCGCGGTGGCGTAGGTGGAGAAAGCCGCTTGACCGGGGCGGGTGGGTCCGCTACCCACCGCCGGCCCGCTGGTTGCTGCAATGATGGTTGCCATGGGGGTCCGGCCTGTCCCGTTCGTCTAGAGGCCCAGGACACCGCCCTTTCACGGCGGTAACAGGGGTTCGAATCCCCTACGGGACGCCAATCAAATCAATGGCTTAGTGTAGGTCGGCTGGCGTGGTCCAATCTCGCGCGCCGGGCTGGCCGGAATTGACCCGCAAACCCGACGACACCGCCTATCGGATTCCCGCCAGCCACGGGAAGCGAGCCCCCACAAGCATCCTCGTTATTTCCGGGCGACCATGCGCGGAGGACAGTCGGCGACGATGATCCGCTGAAGATCGGCATCGGACGGTCCGCCCGCACGCCCCTCCCCGGTGGCCCTCAACCAGCCGGAACGCAGGCAACACCAGTCCAGGCCAATAAACGGCGCCCCGGCCCGTTGCGCCGTGCGCGAGGCCGGTTCCCGCCGGGATACGTCCTATAGGGTCCCCAGCGTCGCGCGCAGGGCATCCCCAAGCTGCGCGGCGGTGAACGGCTTCGACAGCACCGGCGTGCCCGCCAGCGTGCCGGGCAGCCCGGCAACGCCGTATCCGGTGGCGAAAATGAACGCAATGCCGCGCGTCCGCAGCGCTTCGGCGACCGGGTAGCTCAACGCCCCGTTGAGATTCACGTCCAGCACCGCGACATCCGCCTCCAGCGTATGGGCCATGGCCAGGGCGTCGTCCAGGCGGGCCGCCGTTCCCGCCACCTCGCAGCCCAGGTCGACCAGGAACTCTTCCTCCAGCATGGCGATCAGGTCCTCGTCCTCGACGAGCATCACCCTGAGGCCGGCCAGGCCATCCGTCCCATCGTCCACGCTATCGTTCACTCTATATCGTCCATTCTATCGCCCGTTGGCACGACCACCGACGTTCGGGAGCCGCAGGATCTGCGCGGAGGACGCAATGCTCTCCAGCGGCGCCCTGATGACGCAGCAGACGCCGCCGGGCTCGAAGCTGAGGACGGCCGTGCCGCCCAGGTCGCGGGCGATGCCGCGTTCGACCAGCCGGGTGCCGAACCCGCGGCGCGCGGGCGGCAGCACGGCCGGGCCGCCCTGCTCGGACCAGTCGAGGCGGAAACAGCCGTCACAGACCAGCCAGCGCATGGTGACCGTTCCCGCCTCGCCCATCAGGGCGCCGTATTTCGCGGCGTTCGTCGCCAGTTCATGCAGGCCCATCGACAGCGCCAGGGCTGCCCGCGGCACCAGGCGGACCGGCGGGCCAGCAACCCGGAAACGTCCCCCCGCCGCGCCGCCGAAGGGCGCGAGGGCGGACGCCACGACCTCATCCATGCTCGCCCCGGTCCAGCTTTCGCGCGTCAGCACGTCATGCGCGGCGGCCAGCGCCAGAAGACGGCTCTCGAACGTCCGGCGCGTCGGCCCGTCGGCGTCCCGCAGGGAGTTCGCGGCGATCGCCTGGACCGTGGCCAGCGTATTCTTCACGCGGTGGTTCAGTTCGTGGACCATCAGTTGCAGCCGGCTCTCGAACCGCTTGCGTTCGGTGATTTCCAGCGACACGCCGACGGTGCCGGCAATGCTCCCGTCGATGCAGCGCAGCGGCGTCTTGGTTGACAGCCACACCCGCGGCTGGCCGTCATCCTCGCCGAACAGTTCCTCCATGACCTCGGCGTTGCCCGCCGCCATGACCCGCCGATCGGCCTGCATCAGCGCCTCGGCCTCCGCCGATGCGCCGAAGATCTGCCGATCGGTGCGTCCCTGGATATCGGCCAGGGTCTTGCCGAACAGAGCCAGCACCGGCGGGTTGGCGACGAGATAGCGTCCCGTCTGGTCCTTGGCGTAGATCAGCCCCGGCGCGGTCGTCAGGATGGTCTGCAGCAATTCGTTATTCCTTTGCCGCTCCTGCGCCTCCTGCCGGGCCCGGGTGACGTCGCGCATGGTGCCGATGATCCGCACGACCCGCCGGCCGGATGGCGCCCCCGGGTCCGGCTGGAAGAACGCCCGGCCGACGGCGGCGACCCATCGCCGGGTGCCGTCCCGGTGCACAACCGGATAGTCGCAGGCACAGTCGTCCTGTGGATCGTCTGGCGACAGGGCGCGGTGCAGCGCCGCCTCCACGCTGTCCCAGTGCTCAGCGGGAACGGCGTTCTTCCAGGACTCGACCGTTACGGGCTGATCCGGCGGAAAGCCGAAGATGGCCTTGCAGCGCGCGTCCCAGTCCGGCGCCGCGCCGGTTTGCGCCGCCTCGCAGCGCCAGATGCCCAGCTCCGACGCCTCCAGCGCCAGCTGCAGCGTGCGTTCGCGATCCTCCAGCGCCCGCATCGCCGCCACCCGCCCGGTGATCTCGGTGATGACCACGACGACCACGGGCTCATCGGTGGCGATGCGGCTGAGTTCATAGGTCACCGTGTAATGCCGCTCGCCCTGGCGGCCCGGCACAGCCGGCTTGACCAGCTCGTAGACCACCCGCTCGCCCTCGAACGCCCGCTCCAGCCGTGGCCGGATCTGATCGGCATACATGGGCGTGAGCACGTCGGCGACGCGCTGGCCGACGATGTCGGGCGACGGCAGGTCCAGGATGTCGGCGTAGGCCTCGTTGGCGAAGCGGTAGCGATGCGCGCGGTTGACCAGCACAAGCCCGACGCCGGCCGCCGCGGTCGCGGCGCGCAGCCGTTCCTCGCTCGCCCGCACGGCCACCTCGGCCTGCCACAGGGCGGTGACGTCGTTGCACATCTCGACGACGAGGTCCGGGCCGTGCCGGCCGGCGGGACGCAGGGTCCAACTGGTCACCACCGCGATCGTCGTGCCGTCGCGGCGGCGATGCACCAGTTCGCCGCGCCATTGCCCGTCACGCCGCAGCGCCGCCTGGATCTCCGCGAGCGGCACGGGGAACGTGGTTCGCAGCAGGACGTGGCTGATTTCGCCGATGGCCTCGGCCGCCGGATAGCCGTACAGGCGCTCGGCGCCCGGGCCCCAGGCGATGATGCGGCCGTCGGGGTGGCGGAGAATCCCGGGCAGCAGACCCAGCGTCTGATCAAGACTGGTGTACCCGGGCAGGGGCGCGTCCGCCGCACGGCGTGCCCGGCGCCGTGTCAGCGCCAGATAACCGAGCAGCAAGGCGCCGCCGATGGCCAGGCCGGCCGGTGCGGCAAGGGCCGGGATGGCGGCCTGGCGGCGTGCGTTCTCCGTGCTGGCGGATGCGTCGGCCCGCAGCGCGCCGAGTTCGGCATCGATGGCATCCCCGGTCCGCTGGTCGTCGCCGCGAACCGCCATGGTCCTGGCGGCATCCGTCCGGCCGGATTGGTACAGGCCGATGGCGTGGTCCAGCGCCGCCGCCTCGTCCGCCGCCAGCGACCGGATGCGCCGCGCGATCGTGGCCCATTCCGGCGCCGCGGCAGCCGCGCCCGTAAGCCGCGCCACGCCGGCGTCCAGACGTGCCCGCGCCATTGTATAGGTCTTGAGATCAGCCGGATCGCCCGTCAGCAGGTAGCCGCGCTGGGCGAGTTCGACGTCCTTGAGGGTCGATCGCACCGTTTCGCCGGCGCGCTGCACCGCGCGCGCCGGTTCGGCCGATGGCACGCCGGCAGCGCCCGAACGGGCGAAGCCATGGACGAGCCACAGGCCGGGCAGCAGCAGCAGGCCGGCCGCAGCAACGGCCACGAGGGCGTGAAGCCGCCCTCCGCTGCGGATTTGTCGCCCAAGGGTCGCCAGCGCCAACATCGTCAGGCGTACAGGCAAACCGCAACGATACCCGACGCCGGGAAGGAGGCTGTGATCATTCGTGGAGCCTTATCCCGAAAGACGCATGCCCCACAAGCATAAGCCAGCCGGATGGCCGGATGGAACTGCAAAATTACCGGCAACGAAGAACGATGCACGACGCAGCGATATAGGGCGTGTCGTCAATTGGAGCCAGCCGAGTGAGTCTGGGCTGCAACAGTGCGGCGGAATCGTTGATCAACAAGCGGCTTCCCGATTCCAGCAGCCCCGGTTCTTCGATGCATAGGCAGTCAGCTTTGGAGAGGCTGACCGATGCATCGACATGCCTTGCGCGACGACCAGTGGGAGCGGATCAAGGACCATTTGCCGGGCCGTCCGGGGTCCGTTGGCGTGACCGCTGCGAACAAC
>NZ_NHRY01000265.1 GCF_002937115.1 Rhodopila globiformis
TCGCCGCCGCCAGGCCCCAGCCCAGCGCCAGCATCCATCCCACCCGCACGCCCACCAGCCGGGACGAGGTCGGGTTGAACGCCGCCGCCCGCATCGCCAGCCCCAGCCGCGTGCGGGTAAAGAACAGGTACACGCATGCAAGCACGATCAGCGTCACCGCCGTCGAGCCGAGCTCATGCCCCGACAGGTAGCCGCCCAGCATCGAGCGGTCGGGGAACGGCGACGGGAACTGCTTGATGGTGTAGTCGAACAGCCAGCCGCTCATGCTGTTGATGACCAGCAGCAGGCCGACGAACACGCCGACCGAGGCCAGCACCGGCGCGTTGGCCAGCGGTCGCATCAGCACGCGCTCGATGGCCACGCCGATGGCGAAGGAAATCACCACCGTGGCGGCGAACGCGATCCAGTACGGCAGGCCGATGTTGATCAGCGTCAGCGCGATGTAGGTGGAGAACGTCGCCATCTCCCCCTGCGCGAAATTGATGTGGTGGGTCGCCTGGTAGATCATCACCAGCGCCAGCGCGACGCTGGCATAGATGCCGCCGGTGGCGATGCCGGACATGACCTGATGGATGAAACCCTGCATGCTGCCGCTCCTCAGTAACCGAGGTACGAGCGGCGGATGCCCTCGTCCCTGGCGATCTCCGCCGACGAGCCGGCCATGACGATGCCGCCGGTCTCCAGCACATAGGCGTCCTCGGCGAATTCCAGCGCCAGGGCGGCGTTCTGCTCGACCAGCAGCATGGACACGCCGGCGTCCTCGCGGATGCGCTTCAGGATGCGGAAGATCTCCTGCACGATCAGCGGCGCGAGGCCGAACGAGGGTTCGTCCAGCAGCAGCAGGCGAGGACGCAGCAGCAGCGCGCGGGCGATGGCCAGCATCTGCTGCTCGCCGCCGGACAGGGTGCCGGCCTGCTGTTTGAAGCGCTCCTGCAGGCGGGGGAAATAGCGGAAGATGTGGCCGAAGTCGGCGGTCGCCTGGGCCGCCGGGCGGGTGTAGGCGCCCAGCCGCATGTTCTCCTCGACCGTCAGTTCCATGAAGGTGCCGCGGCCTTCGGGGACGTGGGCGACGCCGAGGCGGACGATGTCCTCGGTCGCCATGCCGTCGATCCGGCGGCCGTCGAGGGTGATGCTGCCCTGGGTGCGGACCATGCCGCAGATGGCGCGCAGCGTAGTGGTCTTGCCGGCGCCGTTGGCCCCGAGCAAGGCGGTGACACCACCCTGGCGGATGGCGAAGTCGATGCCATGGAGGACTTTGGTCTCGCCATAGGCGGCGTGGAGGCCCTTGGCCTCGAGCAGGTTGGTCACGGATGCATCCCGTGCGCCATGCGGTTGCAGCGACAGCCTGCCATACGCCTCCCCCCCTGTGTTCTTGGCTTTTCGTAGGTGATCGAAACCTGACGAAGCGGAACGGTGGAGTCAATCGGTGGAGGCAATCGGGGGAGGCAATCGGTGGAGCCGATCGGCCGCCTGGCAGCGTTCCCGGAACCGCGTCCTGCAGGCAGGACCGGCGGGCGAACGCGGTGGCGGCCGCGACGATGGCCAGGGCGACCGGTTCGCCGTTGAGCCAGGCCCATCCAGGCAGGACGGCGATCGGTTGGATCGGCCCCGCCACGGCGTCATCACGACGCCGCACCACAGGCACACATCTCAGAAACGGCGTTAAAATCAGATGCTTTCCCGATGGGCGGGACCATTCCCCCATCGTCATGGCCAGCACGCCGCCGGTTGCCGCGATCAGGCGCGTGACATGGGGTCGGATGGCGACGGCTACCCCCGGTATCTTGGCGTCTTGGCGTCGAACAGGAACCGTGCAACCGCGCCAGGCGGTGATGGGTGCGCTGCGCCGCTGGCCCGTGCGACTGGCTCCACCGATACAACGCCAGGACGCCAGGACACCGGGGCACGTGTCACTGTCCGGGGCGGCGGCTTGTCATGCCCTCGGTCGCCTCGTGCCGATCCGTAGCGCCGCCGGATCAGCATGAAGGCGTCGCGCAGTATCCGGCCAAGGCGTCCCAGGCTGTTCCCGGGATGTGTGCATGCCGCAGGGACACGCCCCATGCATATCAGGATAAGCGGGCTGGCGGAGCAAGGGCTTATCCCTCACCGTCATGGCCCGGCTTGTCCCTACCGCATGCACACATCCTGGAAACAACGGCAAGACCAGTCTTGCCCGGTGCCCGGGAACGGAGGCGCGTTTGGCTGAGAAGCAACCGGCCGGGTAGGCGCTGGATGGCATCGTCGTGGCGTGATCCGCACATCTGGCGTGGGGTGTCCTGCCCACCGGGATGGGGCGGGGGCGGGTTGGCCACCGCAATCAAGCGAACACGGAGTTGCACGGGGTTTGCACGGAGTTTCACGGAGTTGTCCGGGGCGCCCGCAGATGGTCGCCCCTGTGGCCGGCCCTGTGACCGCGTCCGATGATTTCAGGCGCTTCGCGCGAAGCGCAATATCCATGTCCTCCGTGCAACTCCGTGCAAACCCCGTGCAACTCCGTGTTCGCTTGATTGCCGCCGGTGAAACCAGCACCGGCCATGACAGTATGAGCCACAGCTGCAGCGGACCGTTTCCGAAATCTATGCATCCCGTAGGGCGTGTCCCGGCCACCCGCGCTTCGACGGCGCGAGGTGGATGGCCGGGACACGCCCCATACGCGCTAACTTAGGCGGCCGCTGGCACGGCCGTTGCCACCACGTCATGGTGGGCGCAGGCCCCATTGGCGTTAAAATAGCGTGGCGGCGGCACGATGCTTGCCATTCCGTCATGGCCCGGCTTGTCCGGGCCACCTATTCCAACACTGTGCCGCGACAGGTGGCCCGGACAAGCCGGGCCATGACAAGGAGGCAACAGCCAGCCCTATTTTAACACCAATGGGGCGCAGGCCCACCATCCACGCCTTCTGCCGCTATCGGCACCGCAAGACGTGGATGGCGGCCCTGCGGCCGCCATGACGACGGGGCGATGCGCCGCGTCCCGTCGCCAAAGTTAGCGCCTATGGGGACACGCCCGGCCATGACGGAGAGAGAACGGCCGCGGCGCTGCCATGACGGTGCGCAGGGCGCGGCCGTTCCGGCGCACGCGCAGCAGCTACGCCACCGCGGCGAATCCGTACTGCCCACCGAACGTCCCGGCGAATGCCGCGATGCGCGCATCGTAGGTCACCAGCGGACAGCACCGCTCGATGGCGGTGGCGATCAGCAGGCGGTCGCCCGGATCGCGATGCGCCAGGTCATGCAGTTGATACGCCTGCGCCGCGGCCGGATAACCCAGTGGCACGATGTCGATTCCCGGGCGGGTGGCGAACCGCTCGATCCAGGCCGCCACCGGCAGGTCAAGGCCGATCCGGCCGGCATCGACCAGGACGGCGATTTCCCAGACGCTGACGGCGCTGACCAGGATCGTCCCGCCGCCCCGCCAACAGGCGTCGATCCGCTCCCGAGTCGTGGGACGCAGCCGATCGCTGCCACTGTCCAGCCACAACAGGATGTGGGTGTCCAGCAGCAGCGTATCGGTCACCGTTCGACTTCGGCGCCGGTTTCGGCGTCCGATGCGTCCTCCAGCACCGGCGCGGTCAGATCGACGCCCTCCTGCACCCGGACCGAGCCGGGATGGGCGCCGAACAGGCTGCCGGCCCGGGCGGTCCGCTCCAGCAGGTGGCGCATCGCCAGGGCAACGGCTTCCGTTTTGTTTCCGCCTGTGAGACGGTTGGCAGCCGTCTCGATCAGGCCGACGACGTCCGGGCGGTTGATGGTGACGACGGTTGGCATGGCAACCTCGATCATTACGTCATTAATGATATAATGCCCACGCCGGTGGTGCAACACCTGCCTGGTTCCTGACCTCTGACCGGAAGGCCCCTGACCCAATGTTTCTGCTGTTCGGCTTCGCCTGGATCGCCGGTTGGGTGCTGGGCATCGTCGGCTTCTTCAGCGCCCTGTCGGCGCACCGGGAACTGCGGTGCCTGCGGACGATGCTGGCGGCCGGGCGGGTGCTGCCCGAACCGGTGATATCGGCGGACACCGCGGCTATGCCGGGACCCCAGCCGGCCGCCGCTGCCCCACCACCCAGGCAACTCGAGCCGGCCGGGCCGGAGCCCGAACCAGCCGTTGCCCCACCGCCTTCGGGTGACTTCGAGGCGATGCTCACCACTCGCTGGGGCATCTGGCTCGGCTCCGCGGCGCTGCTGTTCGCCGGGGTCTTCCTGGTGCGCTATGCGGTGGAGCAGGAACTGCTCGGCCCCGCCGCCCGCTGCGGCCTGGCCGCCCTGCTGGGGCTGGCGCTGCTGGCCGCCGCCGAGTTCCTGCACCGGCACGAGGGACCGCCGCTGAGCGGCCCGTTGGCCGTCCCGTTGGGCAGCGACCAGGCGCCGGGCGGCCTGGCGGCCGGCGGCACCGCCATCCTGTTCGGCGCCGCCTATGGCGCGGGACCGTTCTTCGGCCTGCTGCCGCCGGCGGCGGCGTTCGCGGCGATGGCGGCGGCGTCGCTGATCGCGCTGGCCGCGTCGCTGCGCTATGGCCCTTTGACCGCCGCGACCGGCCTGATCGGCGCCTTCGCCACGCCGGCACTGGTCGCCACCGAGACGCCGTCGCTGCCCGGACTGTTCGCCTGGCTGCTGGTCGTCTCCGCCGCCGCGCTGCTGGTCGTGCGCCGCACCGGCTGGACCTGGCTCGGCTGGGCGACGACGGTGGCCGGCGCGCTGTGGGTGTGCGTCGCGGGCTTCCCGCCGGCGGCGGATCGCTGGGCCGCGGCGGCGTTCGTGCCCGCCGCGGCGGCGCTGAACCTGCTGCTGCTGCCGCGTGCGGCGCTGGCGCAGCCGATTGGGCGGCGGCTGGCCTTCGTGCCGCTCGCCACGCTGGGCGCGGCGGGGTTGCTGCTGCTGGCCCTCGATGACGGCATCGCGCCGCGGCTGGCGCTGTTCGCGCTGTCGCCGATTGCGGTGGCGAAGGCGGCGGCCGAGCCGCGGCTGGCCCGCCTGCCCTGGGTCGCCGCGCTGCTGGGTCTGCTGACGCTGCTGCTGTGGTCCCTGCCCGCCTGGGCGCCGACGGGCGAAGCGATCCGCATCGAGGGCTCGGTGCAGGCGGTGCTGCCGGGCGCCTGGGCGCCACCGGCGCTGCTGCCGTTCCTGGTCGCCGCCTCGCTGTTCGCCGCGTTCCATGCCGCCGCCGGGCTGTGGCTGGAGCGGCGGGCGCCGTCCCCGTTGGCCCTGTCCCCGTTGGGCCTGTCCCCGTTGGCATGGTCCGCCCTGGTCGCCGCGGTGCCGGTGCTGACGCTGGCCGTCGCCTATGCCCGGATCATGCGCTTCCAGGCCGACGCCACCTGGGCGCTGGCCGCGCTGGCGCTGAGCGCCGCGCTGACCGCCACCGCCGCGGCGGCGATGCGCGAGGGCAGCCGGCAACGTGCGGGCGTGCATGCCGCCGGCGCGGTGGCCGCCCTGGCGCTGGGCTGCGCGATGATCCTGCACGACTACTGGCTGACCCTGGCGGTGGCGCTGTTCCTGCCGCCGCTGGCCTGGATCGAGGACCGCGCGGACCTGCCGGCGCTGCGGCCGGTGGCGCTGGCGGTGGCGATGGTGGTGCTGGCGCGGGCGGTGCTGAACTGGTATGTGCCGGGCTACGCCTTCGGCACGCTGCCGCTGGTGAACGGGCTGCTGGCCGGCTACGCCGCGCCCGCCGCGTCGTTCGCCGTCGCCTCGGTCCTGTTCCGCCGCCGCGCCGCCGATCGGCTGGTGGCGACGTTGGAGGCGGGCGCGGTGACGTTCCTCGCGCTGTTCGTCGCGCTGGAGATCCGCCACTGGCGCGGCGGCGGCGACCTGGCGCAGCCCGCGAGCCTCACAGAGGCCGCGCTGCACCTGCTGACGGTCGCCATGCAGGCGACAGCGTACCTGTATCTCGCGCGGCGCACCGGGCGGGTGGTGCTGGACTGGGCGTGGCGGATTCTGGGCGGGATTGCCCTGGCCTGGGGCGCCGCGCTGATCGCCGCGAACCCGATGGCGACCGGCGCGCCGGCCGGCGTAGCCGATTTGCTGGCCGCGTATCTGGCGCCGGCGGGGCTGGCGGCGCTGGCATGCCGCGCGCTGCCCAGCCCGGACCTGCGCACGCTGGCGGGCGGCTATGCCGTGCTGGCGGGCTTCGCCTGGATCACGCTGCAGATCCGGCAGGTCTTCCATCCCGCCGCGATGGCGTTTCCGGAGACGCCGGCCGAGGCGGCGGAACTTTGGCTGTGGTCCGGCGCCTGGCTGGCGTATGGCGTCGGCCTGATGGTCCTGGGCATCCGCAGCGGCCGGCGCGCGCTGCGGCTGACCGCGCTGGGGGTCGTCGGGCTGGTGTGCGTGAAGGTGTTCGCCGTCGACATGTCGGACCTGGCCGGGTTGTGGCGGGTGCTGTCGTTCCTGGGGCTGGGGCTGGCGCTGATTGGCCTGGGGGTGGTGTACCGGCGGTTCGTGCTGCCGGGGCGGGATGGTGCCACCGGGTGATATGGCCGCCGGGCCGCGTCGCGGCATGACCGCACGACTCATACCGGCCACGGACAGCCGGCTGTTCTTTCGTTACAGGCGGAATGGATTTCCCTTGCAGGCGGAATGGACTTTGGGATGTCCCGATCCATGCCGGGCTGCTGAGAAGATACGGTTCCGCAGAGTTGTCGCCTCACCGTCATGGCCGTGCGTGTGCCGGCCATCTGCGCTGCGACGACGGGGGTGGATGGCCGGGACACGCCCGGCCATGACGGAAAGGCAACGGCGCCGGCCATTATCATCCATCGTGGTGCGCGCGGGTGGGCTGAGGGACTGTGATGAAAATACTTGCAACAAATGAATTGGATCTTGGGTATCGGGCCGCGCCGCATTGGCGTTGCAGATCCGGCGCTCATTATCTTGGCCATGATGAACAAGGCACGGTGATCAACCCACGGCCATCGCGGCGGCAGGCGATCCGAATCCCTTCTCTGCGTGCTC
This sequence comes from Rhodopila globiformis, assembly GCF_002937115.1. Lineage (GTDB taxonomy): Bacteria > Pseudomonadota > Alphaproteobacteria > Acetobacterales > Acetobacteraceae > Rhodopila > Rhodopila globiformis. The sequence goes on from NZ_NHRY01000265.1 coordinate 6,953, forward strand.
TGCGCCCCGCTCTGCGATCTCTGCGTTGAAAAATGCGGTGCCGCAACCAAGAGCGGCGTTGCCAGTGAGTTGCCCAGCCTGCAACACCGGGGGCGCCCCGGCCACCGCGATTCGACGCAGAGATCGCAGAGCGGGGCGCAGAGCACGCAGAGAAGAATTGGGGCGACCTGCGGTCACGGCAGCCCGGACGCGGCCGGGCGGTTCGTGTTGCAACGCGCGGACCGACACTCAAGGCAATAAGGACCGGATCTCACTGCTGTCCGGTTCGCTAGACTTGGTTCCCCGATAACCATCTGAAGATACGCGACATTCCTGGGTTCGTTGCTGGGACAGATTTGATTTTGTCCTCACCTTTTCCGATGCTTGGAGCGTTGGAGGGGGTGACCATGAACATCGGCAAGACGCTGTTCGCGCAACTGATGGATTTCCTGCCGTGGAGCACGTTCGACCGGATCGTCGCGCGCCACGGTGGCGACCGGGCGATCCGAATGCTATCGTGCCGCGTGCACTATCAGGTGATGGCGTTCGCCCAGCTCACCTATCGAGAAAGCCTGCGCGATATCGAGGCCTGCCTGTCGGCGCAATCGACCAAGCTCTATCACATGGGGCTGCGCGAACCGGTTCGCCGTTCCACCCTGGCCGACGCCAACGAGACCCGCGATTGGCGCATCTATGCCGAATTCGCCCACCGATTGATTGCCCAGGCCAGGCGCCTGTATGCCAGCGACAGCTTCCTCGGCGACTTGAACAACACGGCCTGCGCCCTGGACTCGACCACCATCGACCTGTGTCTGTCACTGTTCCCTTGGGCGCATTTCCGCACCACCAAGGCGGCGGTGAAGATGTACACGCTGCTCGACCTGCGCGGCAATATCCCGAGCTTCATTCACGTCTCGGACGGCAAGCTGCACGACGCGCATGCGCTGGATATGCTCGTGCCCGAGCCCGGGGCAATCTAGCCCATCTTATTCACGGTTGATGTGTGCGTAACCATTTCTGAGCGCAGGACGCAATGATCCGTGGCGCCTATTTCATCGCGAGACAGGAACGGACGTGGCAGGCGTTGGCGGTTAACGGCAGGTGGCGAGATCGGGGCACAGACCCCCTCGGTCAGGGTCCCGCAGGGAGACAGCCACGCACCAGAGAAGCGAACAAATCAGCCTCCGGGCAGGCGCTGGTGAAGGCAATGCGGACCCGGGTGGCGGTCTCGGTGATACAGGCGCCGATCTTGATCAGACCCAGCCGCAGGGTATTGAACTCCGCGGTGGCGAGCGGCTGCGGCCCGGGGATGGCGTTACGGACGCACAACAGCAGCCAGTAGGCGGCGGTGTGCAAAATCAGCCGCACCTGGTTGGCGAGCGGGTCGCGGCAACTGGTGCGGTCGGAGGCAAGCTGGCCCTTGTGGAGCTTGATCAGATTTTCCATCTTCCCCCCTGAAGACGTCTGAAGAGCAATTCCCGGTGACCGCCCAGCCGCGGTTGGGTCGCGCCGCGTTACGCGCCTTGGTGACGTGGGTCGCGAGGCACCATGACGGGAGCACGCCCGACAACGGCCATGACCTGGGCACAACTGCCGGCGCCGACACGCCGGCGGATCGCGGTCCTGCTCAGTCACCTTCTCCGTCGCCCTCTGGCGCGCGCTCCCGTTGCGGAGGATCGCGGTCATGACCGGTTCCCATCTGACAATGAAGGGCACGATGTTCCTGTCGGAGAAGGTGCAGGGGCACCATCGCGATCGCCTGGCCATCGTCTACGTCCGGCAGTCGACGCTGCGGCAACTCGAACACCACCAGGAGTCGACCCGCTTGCAATACGCCCTGGTCGAGCGCGCGCTGCAACTCGGCTGGCCGCGCGAACGGGTGAAGGTGATTGATGATGATCTCGGACGCTCCGGCTCCTCCGCGGCCGATCGGCCCGGCTTTCAGCGGCTGGTTGCCGAGGTCGGGCTCGGTCACGTCGGGCTGGTGCTGGGCATTGAGATGTCGCGGCTGGCCCGGTCCTGCCGGGACTGGTACCAGCTGCTGGAGATCTGCGCTCTGTCGGAGACGTTGCTGGCTGATTGTGACGGCGTGTACGACGCAGGCTGGTATAATGACCGGATGCTGCTGGGGCTGAAGGGGACGTTGAGCGAGGCGGAACTGCATCTGCTGAAGGCACGCATGCATGAAGGGCGACGCGCCAAGGCGCAGCGCGGCGACCTGTTCTTCACGCCGCCACGGGGCTACGTGCGCGGGCCTGGGGGCGAGATCGTGCTGGACAGCGATGAGCGCGTGCGCGACGTCGTTCAGCTGGTGTTCGATACGTTCGAACGATACGGCACGATCAATGGGGTTCTCAGCTACCTTGTGGCTCATGGGCTGAAGTTGCCACATCGGGTTCGTTCCGGAGCGGGCAAGGGCGAGCTGGCGTGGCACGCGCCCAATCGTTACACGCTCACCGACATGCTGCGCAACCCGACCTACGCCGGGGCCTATGCCTATGGACGCCGTAAAAGCCGGCCCAGCCAGTCCCGCTCAGCGCAGGGATCCAGCCGGTGGAGCGCCGAGCCGGACGTGCTGATCAAGGAACGGCTCCCGGCCTACATCAGCTGGGACACCTACGAGCGGAACCAAAAGCAGATCGTGGCCAACGGCAGTGCCCACCGTGGCACCCCCAGGGGCGGTCCGGCGCTGCTGGCCGACTTGCTGACATGCGGTCGTTGCGGCCGGCGCATGGCGGCGCTGTACCCGAACGGTGGCCGCTTCCAGCGCTATGCCTGTTCCCGCGCATCGGTCAATTATGGCGCTCCGCTCTGCCAATCCCTGAGCGGGCCCAGGCTCAATGCGCTGGTGGCCGATCTGATGCTGCAGACGCTCGCCCCGGCCGCCCTGGAAGCCAGCCTGCAGGCCGCCGAGGATCTTGAGCTGGAACGCGCCACGCTGCATCGCCAGTGGCGCCAGCGGCTGGAGCGGGCCCGTTATGACGTCGAGCGCGCCCAGCGCCAGTACGATGCGGCCGAGCCGGAAAACCGCCTCGTGGTCCGCAGTCTGGAACAGCGATGGGAAGCGACGCTGGCCGATGAGTTACGCCTGCAGACCGAGCACCGGCAGTTCCTGGCGGAACAACCGTTGCCGCCGACACCCCAGGAGCGGGCGGCGATTGCGCAGTTGGCGTCGGACATGCCCGCGATCTGGACATCCGTCGATACAATGCCTGCCGATCGGCAGGCCATCGCCCGGCTGATGCTGGAGCGCATCATCGTGACGGTGAAAGACAACAGCGAGGCGGTTGCGGTGGAATGCCATTGGGCGGGCGGCGTGCAGACGCACCACGAGTTGCGGCGGCCGGTCGCGCACCTGACGCAGATGAGCAACCACACCGCCCTGCTGGAGCGTATCGGGGACCTGCATGCCAGCGGCCACAAGGCGCCGATGATCGCAGAAACCCTGAATGCGGAGGGGTGGATGCCACCCAAGCGCCGCGCCACCTTTACCGCTGATATGGTGCGACAGCTCCTGCATCGCATTGGCATCTCGATCGCCCCGCATCGGGGCTGGGTCACCCGGCTCAAGCAGCGCGAACCCGGAGAGTTGACCATCAATGAGCTTGTCGCGCGGCTCGGCATTCCATACAGTACTATCTATACTTGGATCCAGCGCCGTGTCGTTACTGCTCGCAAAGTCCCGGTGCTGAGCCACAGCCTGTGGCTGATCCGCGTCGATGAAGCTGAATTCAGCCGCCTGCGCCAGCTTCGGCATGGCATGACTATCCCGCAACCCTTTTGTGAGTCTTGAGACGCACCATGACGGCCAGATCTC
>NZ_NHRY01000266.1 GCF_002937115.1 Rhodopila globiformis
TGGCCCGGCTTGTCCGGGCCACCTGTCGCGGCACAAGTGCTGGAATAGGTGGCCCGGACAAGCCGGGCCATGACGAAAGGGAAACGCAGCGGCGGACCGTTTCCGAGATGTGTGCATCCCGTAGGGCATGTCCCGGCCATCTGCGCTTCGACGGCGCGGGGTGGATGGCCGGGACACACCCGGCCATGACGGTGAGGGAGAAGCCCTTGCTCCGCCGGGCCGCTCATCCTGATACGCATGGGACACGCCCGGCCATGATGACGGGGCGATGACCCCGCGGAACCGTATTTTCAAAGCAGGAGGCGCTCAGTCCTCCAGCACCGCGACACCCGGCAGGGTCTTGCCTTCCAGCCACTCCAGGAACGCGCCGCCGGCCGAGGATACGTAGGAAAGCTGGTCGATCACGCCGGCATGACGCAAGGCCGACACCGTGTCGCCACCGCCGGCGACGCTGCGCAGGTCCCCCTTCCGGGTGGCTTCAGCGACAGCCTGCGCCAGCGCGACGGTCGCGGCGTCGAAGGGCGGGGTTTCGAACGCGCCAAGCGGGCCGTTCCATACCAGCGTCTTCAGCGACGGCAGTTGCCGGATCAGCGCGGCGACCGAGGCCGGGCCGACGTCCAGGATCATCATGTTGCCGGGCACGGCGTCCACCGAGACGGTTTCCGTCGGCGGGTTGGCCTTGAACTCGGCCGCGACCACGGCATCGATCGGCAGGACGATGCTGCAGCCGACTGCCTCGGCCTTCGCCAGGATGTCGCGCGCGGTGGCATGCATGTCGGCTTCCTGCAACGACTTGCCGACATCCTTGCCCTGTGCCGCGAGGAAGGTGTTGGCCATGGCGCCGCCGATGACCAGCACGTTCACCTTGGCCACCAGGTTGCCCAGCAGTTCCAGCTTGGTGGAAACCTTGGCGCCGCCGACAATGGCGGCGACCGGCCGCACCGGCGAACCGAGGGCGGACTCCAGCGCCTCAAGCTCCGCCTGCATCAGCCGCCCGGCATAGGACGGCAACAGGTGCGCCACCCCTTCCGTGCTGGCATGCGCGCGGTGGGCGGCGGAAAAGGCGTCGTTGACGAAGATGTCCGCCAGCTTCGCCAGGCCGGCGGAGAAGGCGGGATCGTTCTTCTCCTCGCCGGCGTGGAAGCGGGTGTTCTCCAGCACCAGGATGTCGCCCGGGGCCAGCAGATCGACCGCCTGCTCGGCGGCGGTGCCGGTGCAGTCCTCGACGAAGCGGACCCGGCGGCCCAGCACCTCGCCCAGCGCGGCGGCCATGGGCGCGAGGGACATTTCCGGCACGCGCTTGCCCTTGGGGCGATCGAAGTGGCTGCAGACCACGACCTTGGCGCCCTTGTCGGCGAGTTCGCGGATGGTGGGCGACAGGCGCTCGATGCGGGTCAGGTCGGTAATCTTGCCATCGCGCACGGGTACATTCAGGTCTGCGCGCAGCAGGACGCGCTTCCCGGCGACGTCAACGGTGTCAAGTGTACGGAAGGACATGAGAACTCCCCTAAAGACGGTATAAGCGTTTGAACCATGAGACGAATGCCGCCGCAGCCGGCGCCTTTGGATCGAGCGTTTTGCGTGTCAGGGCACGTCCCAAACTTTCCCCCGGCGGATCTTGCCAGGCCAGCCAGGTGTGGACCCGGGCCTTATCCGAGTGGACAACACGGCAGGCGGCCCCGAGCGACCGCGCGGCGTCGAACGACGTCCTGGCATGTTGCCACAGCGGTTCAGCCGGTACCGGAACGAGGTGTCGCAGAAAGCTTTCAAGCATTCCCGACGAGGAACAGTCAGGCATCAGCCAGAAGCCCAACCGAATGCCCCCTGCATTTTCAATGATCAGGCCACCAGGTGGCAGTTCAGCGGGGAACGTGGGAAACATCGGCCGGCAAATCGCGCGAAAACTTTCCCATCTGGATGCTGGGGCGTCGTCCGCATCGAGCATGATGCCGAGAATCTGAAGGCTGCTTTCCTTCAGTTTTGTTCGTAGGTAGGTGGCAGACAGGATCTCGGTTACGCTGCCGACCGCATCGACGAAGACGGGCGCATCATCCCGTTTGTCAGGCCAGGGAATGTAATGTTCCATAAGTCCAACGACAGCGAATTTGTCATCCTGGCCTTCGACGAGCAACTGCTTCGATTTTACGGACGACATGGTCAGCGAATTTCGATCTGCCGCTCCGCCGCGGTACGAATCTCCGCTCCGGAAAAAGGTGTGGCGGTCGACCGATCGGCCTCAATGCGTTGAATTGTTATCTCGGCATCTTCGGTTTTGGCAGATCGACAGATGGTGGAAAGGCTGTAGACGCAATCATAGCTGTGAGTGCTGGCAAACACCTGCACATCGAACTGCTTGGCTGCGGAATAGATCATCCGCCACATGTCCGCCATGACGGTGTAGTGAAGGCCAGTGTCGATCTCGTCGACAAACAACATCCCGCCCGCGCACTGCGTCAGAACAATCGCCATCGCCAGCATACGCCAAGCGCCGTCCCCGAGACTGCCGAGCGGAAACGGCACGGCCTCCCCCTTACGCTTGACGATAAATCCGCCCCTTGGCCCATAGACAGCACCAGATCCAAACGATCGAATCTGTTCAATTGACGGATCGACGAAACGCAATGCACCCAGAACGAGTTCTTCATTCGGAGTGAGCTGAACCTGATCCCAATGGCGCACCAGCTCGTTTCCGGCAAGCGAGTCGGTTGAGATAAAATGGACATTAGGTTCAGCGTCTTGTCTAGAACCAGGCAATCGACGAGTGATCTCCGGGTCGAGGCCGCCTTGCCGGCTCAGCTGTAATATCTGTGGCCGTGGCGATGCGGTTGAAGCGATACTTATTAGAAGACGGCGCCGCGACAACTCAAACTCGTCGCCAAGCAAATTCAATTCGTTTTGGTCCGGCCGCTCGGCTCGGTCCTCAATGGTGAGAACAACCGATTGCGGCAGGGAACCGTTTGTCCCTGCAACAGAAAAGGAACTCCCAACGCTTAGTTCATGGCCCATAAACATATGAGACACATCGATTTCAGGGCGCCTGCCGTCAAACCGCTCTCCGCGCCGGTTGGCGATGCGCCAGAGCGCAGCAGGGTCACCACCGGCGCCGAGCAGGTAGAGCGCCTCAAGGACCGAGGTCTTGCCGCTATTGTTCTTGCCGACAAGAAGATTGACGCGCGCCAAGTCTCCCATCTCATAGCGGGAGAACCCCCGGTAGCCCATGATCTGAACCGACCGAAACATGGCGCCCTTCGACTGAACCTCCGAGGCAACCAGGGCTTATACCATGGCCGCGCGTTCAAGTCATTGTTGACTACGAATCCGACATTTGGACACCGGACGCGCGTGTGCAGCGCTGCCATGAGAGAATCGACATCACCTCATGGCAGCGCAGCTCTCAGCTTACAGGCTGCCGAACAGTGCGGCGGTGTCGGACATCCGGTTGGAGAAGCCCCACTCGTTGTCGTACCAGCCCATCACCCGCACCAGCTCGTTGTCGACGACCGCGGTCTGGGTGGCATCGAAGGAGCAGGAAGCCGGGCAGTGGTTGAAATCCACGCTGACCAGCGGCGCCGTGTTGTAGTCCAGGATGCCGGCCATCTCGCCCTTCGAGGCATCCTGCATCGCGGCGTTGATCTCGGACACTGTGGCTCGCTTGGACAGGTTCACGTCCAGCGACACCAGCGACACGTTCGGCGTCGGCACGCGGATGGCGGTGCCGTCCAGCTTGCCCTTCAACTCCGGCAGCACCAGGCCGACGGCCCGCGCCGCGCCGGTCGAGGTCGGGATGGTGGAAACCGCCGCCGCACGGGCGCGCCGCAGGTCCTTGTGCAGCGTGTCCACGGTGTTCTGGTCGCCGGTGTAGGCGTGGATGGTCACCATGTAGCCGCGCAGGATGCCATAGCGCTCATGCAGCACCTTCGCCATCGGCGCGAGGCAGTTGGTGGTGCACGACGCGTTGGAGATGATCGTCATGTCCTTGGTCAGCGTCTTGTGGTTGACGCCATAGACGATCGTGGCATCCACCTCGTCCCCCGGGGCGGAGATCAGCACCTTGCGCGCGCCCGCGGTCAGCAGCGCCGAGGCCTTGGCCTTGCTGGTGAAGATGCCGGTGCACTCCATCGCGACGTCGACGCCCTGGTAGGGCACCTTGGTCGGGTCGCGCTCGGCCGAAACCTTGATCGGGCCATAGACCTTGCCGTTGTGGCGGATGGTGATGCTGTCGCCCGACACCTCAATCTGGCCGGGGAACCGGCCATGCACGCTGTCATAGGCGAAGAGATGGGCGTTGGCCTCCACGCTGCCGAGGTCGTTGATGGCGATGGGCACGATGTCGTCGCGCCCGCTTTCGACGATGGCGCGCAGCACCAGACGTCCGATCCGACCAAACCCGTTGATCGCCACTTTTACAGCCATACCATGCTTCCTTTACGAGACTTCCCGATATTACGCTCGTGCGTCTTATGACCTCAGTCGTTGACGGAGATCAACGGTCGCCGGGCCACAAATTATATCTCACGTGCGTTTTATAACAGATGGTGGGTTCCGCTCAACCGATCCGGCGCATAACCGCGGCGACGACCGCGTCCGGCGTGATGCCGAAATGGGCATAGAGGTCCTGATAAGCGGCCGATGCACCAAAACCGGTCATGCCGATGAAAATGCCATCGGGTCCCAGCCATTGTTCCCAACCGAAGCTGCCGGCCGCCTCGATTCCGATGCGCGGCGCGCCGCCCAGCACCTGCGCGCGGTAAGTCGCGTCCTGCTGCGCGAACAGTTCCCAACACGGCAACGAGACGACCGCCACGGCGATTCCCTCGCCCGCCAGCTTCTCCCGCGCGGCCATGCCGATCGGCACTTCCGATCCGGTGGCAATCAGCGTGGCCTGGCGCGGGCCGTCCGCCTCGGCCAGCACATAGCCGCCACGCGCCGAGCGGTTCTCGGCGGCATCGATGCGAACAGCCGGCAGCGCCTGCCGCGACAGAACCAGCAGGCTCGGGCCGTCGCTGCGGCGCATGGCCAGTTCCCAGCACTCGGCGGTCTCCAGCGCGTCGGCCGGACGCAGCACATGCAGGTTGGGCATCGCCCGCAGGCTGGCGAGATGCTCAATCGGCTGGTGGGTGGGCCCGTCCTCGCCGAGGCCGATGGAGTCGTGGGTCAGCACGTAGATCACACGCTGGCGCATGATCGCGGCCAGGCGCAGCGCCGGGCGCAGGTAGTCGGTGAAGACGAAGAAGGTGCCGACATAGGGAATGATGCCGCCATGCAGCGCCATGCCGTTCGCCGCGGCGGCCATCCCGTGCTCGCGGATGCCGTAATGGATATACCGGCCGCCGTAGTTGCCGTTGGCGATCGCGGACATGCCCTTGACCAAGGTCAGGTTCGACCCCGTCAAATCGGCGGAGCCGCCGACGAGCTCCGGGGTCGCCGGCGCCAGCGCCTCGAGGGCTCGCTGGCTGGCGGCACGCGTGGCGATCCGGGGCCGCTCGTCGGCGACCGCCTGCTTCAATGCCGCCATCGCTTCGTGCCAGTTGTCGGGCAGGCGGCCGGCCGTGACCCGCTCGAACTCGGCGCGCTGGTTGTGCCGGGCCAGCCGCTTCAGCCAGGATCGCCGCGATACGGCCCCTCGTGCGCCCACGGCGTGCCAGCGCTCCTTGAGGTCGGGCGGCGTGGAAAATGGCGGCTCGTGCCAGCCCAGGAGTTGCCTGGCGCCGGCTGCCTCGGCCGGCCCCAACGGCGCGCCATGCACGGCATTGGTCCCGGCCTTGGTCGGCGCGCCCAGGCCGATGACGGTGCGGCAGGCGATCAGGGTGGGTTTTTTCGACCGTACGGCGAAGGACAGGGCGGCATTGATCTGTGCCGGATCGTGGCCGTCCACCCGCTTGGTCGCCCAGCCATAGGCGGAGAACCGCTTCAGCGTGTCCTCCGAACTGGCCAGCGCGGTGTCCCCGTCGATCGACACATGGTTGTCGTCATACAGGACGGTCAGCTTCGACAGGCCCAGATGGCCGGCCAGCGCCGCCGCTTCGTGACTGATCCCCTCCATGAGGTCGCCGTCGGAGGCAATCACCCAGGTGCGATGGTCCACCAGCGACTTGCCGAAGCGGGCCGCCATATTGCGTTCCGCGATCGCCATGCCCACGGCAGTCGCGAGGCCCTGCCCCAGCGGACCGGTCGTGGTCTCGATCGCCGGATGCTCGCCGTATTCGGGATGGCCCGCCGCCGGCGCGTGCAGTTGCCGGAAGCTGCGGATGTCGTCGATCGCCATGCCGTCATGGCCGGTCAGATAGATCAGCGCATACAGCAGCATTGAGCCGTGACCGGCGGAGAGCACGAACCGGTCGCGGTCGGGCCAGCGCGGATCGGCGGCGTCGAATTTGTGGAACCGGGTCCAAAGCGCGGTCGCCACATCGGCCATGCCCATCGGCAGGCCCGGATGCCCGGACCTGGCCTGCTCCGTCGCATCGATCGCCAGGGCGCGCAGGGCGTCGGCCATGCGGCGCGCGGTCGTCATCGGGCGGGAGAGGATTTCCGCCTGAAGGGCCAGTGCAGGACGATCAAACGACAGGTCGGCGATGTCTGCCATGGAGGCTCCATAAGGCGACACCGTGCAAAGCGGAAGAGGGACCTGCGGCGAAAGCGAGGGCTCCAGTGGGCGGTATGCGGTCCGCGTGGGTGGGAAGGCGGTCCGCGGGTGGCAGGGTCGTCTCCCTATCGCCGCGGCCACCTGCAGTCGCGCGACGGCCGGGACCTGTCCGGTCGCGAGCGGTCAGGCTTCGCCCAGGCTGCCCAGGGCCGCGGCGACGCCAAGATCCCCCGGCAGCGCACCGCGCGGAAACAGGCGGGTCACATGGCCCATCTTGCGGCCTGGTAACGCGTCCGCCTTGCCATAGAGGTGCGGGATCAGCCCCGGCTCCTCCAGGGCGGCAGGCCACAGCGCCATCCCTTCCGGGCCGATCAGGTTCTTCATCACGGCGTCGGAATGCCGCCGCGCCGCCGGCAAGGGCAACCCGGCGATGGCGCGGATGTGCAGCTCGAACTGGCTCGCCGGACAGGCATCGATCGTCCAGTGCCCGGAGTTGTGCGGGCGTGGCGCGATTTCATTGACCAGGACCCTGCCACCGGCATCGACGAACATCTCCACCGCCAGCAGGCCGACGAGGTCGAGAGCCTCCGCCACCCGGTGGGCAATGGCCTGGGCCGCCGCGTCCACGGTTTCCGGCACGCGCGCCGGCGCCAGCGTCAGGTCCAGGATGTGGTTGCGATGGCGGTTCTCGACGGTGTCGAAGGCAGCCACCGCGCCGTCCGCGCCGCGGGCCGCCACGACGCTGATTTCCTGGGCGAAATCGACAAAACCCTCGAGCACCAGGGGCTTCGGGCTCAGCCGCTCCCACGCCGGGTCGAGGTCCTCGGGCGCGCGCAGCATCGCCTGGCCCTTGCCGTCGTAGCCCAGGCGGGTGGTCTTCAGCACCGCGGGCAGCCCGAGACGCTGCGCCGCCTGATCCAGTTCCTGCCGCGAGCCGACGGGCGCCCAGGGCGCGGTCGCGATGCCGGCGTCGTTCAGGAAGGTCTTTTCGTCCACCCGGTCCTGGCTGATCCGCAGCACCGCAGGCGACGGCCGGACCGGCCGCATGGATGCGAGAAGATCAAGCCCCTCGGCGCTGACGTTCTCGAATTCGAAGCTGATGACGTCGACCGCCATGGCGAAGGCGCGCAGCGACACGGGGTCGCGGTAGTTGCTGATCGTCACGGCATGGGAAACCTGCGCTGCCGGGCTGTCCACCTCCCGCGTCAGGATGTGGCAGCGATAACCCAGCCGGGCGGCGGCCATCGCCGACATGCGGCCAAGCTGCCCACCGCCCACCAGGCCAATGGTGGCGTTGGGCGGAAGCGGAAAAGCGGTCATGCGCGATCAGGCGCCGGCTCGGGTGCCGAGGCGACGGCGGCGGTCTGTTCGGCGCGCAGCCTGTCCAGCCGCGCGGCGAGGCCCGGGTCCTGGGTGGCCAGCATGGCGGCGGCAAGCAGCGCCGCGTTCACCGCGCCGGTCCGGCCGATGGCGAGTGTCCCGACCGGAATGCCCGCCGGCATCTGGACGATCGACAGCAGGCTGTCCATGCCTTTCAGCGCATGCGTCTCCACCGGCACGCCCAGCACCGGCAGCGGCGTCCATGACGCGCACATGCCCGGCAGATGCGCCGCCCCGCCCGCGCCGGCGATGACCACTTTCAGGCCACGGTCCCGTGCGGTCGATGCATACTCCCGCAGCCGTTCAGGCGTGCGGTGCGCCGACACGATCCGGACCTCATGCGGCACGTCCAGGCGGGTGAGCATGTCGGCGGCATGCCCCATGGTCGGCCAGTCCGACTGGCTTCCCATGATGATTCCCACGACCGGCTTCCCGGACACGGAGACTGTCATGTCAGGCGATGCTGTCGGGGATCAGCCGGCTTTCCAGCCAGGCGATCTCATCACGCAGCATTAATTTGCGTTTTTTCAAACGTTGGAGGTGCAGTTGGTCCGACGCACCCTGATCAGCGAGCCGTGCAATGACCGTGTCGAGATCACGATGCTCACTACGCAGCCCGTGCAGCTTACGAAGAAGCGAATCCCTATCGCTCAGCATGTTTCACAACCTACGATAGAAGACATTGACCCGACTTCTGGAAACAAGTTGCATCTGGTCAGATGGCTCGCAACGGCGTTACAGTACGGCGTCGTTGCTACCTTGTTAGTGACGGCAAGCCAACCGGTTCTTAACGGAGGTATGAAGCTCATGAGCCTGAATACGCGCCTCGACGCTCTCAAGGAACGCCATGCGTCGCTGGAAACGCGCATTGACGAGGAGGACCAGCGCCCGTCCCCCGATACGCAGGTACTCACGCGGCTCAAACTCGAGAAATTGCGGTTGAAGGAGGAAATGGAACGGCTGCGAGCCAGCGCCAGCTGAGCGGACACGATACAGATGACCCCGCCACGCCGTCAGGCGGCCTCGTCCGCCTCCGGCGGTGGCGGTACCGGCACAGTCCGGCCTTCCCGTTCCAGACGCTCGTTCGCCAGGGCGACCGCGGCATTCAGGTCGGTCTGGCTGCACAGTCCCAGAATGACCGGATCACGCGGCTTGATGTTGGCGCTGTTCCAGTGCGTCCGCTCCCGCACCTTCTGGATGGTGTCCTTGGTCGTGCCGAGCAGCTTGCCGACCTGCGCTTCCGAAAGCTGAGGGAAATTGCGCAGCAGGAATGCGATTGCGTCCGGCCGGTCGTTGCGCTTGGCCACCGGGGTATAGCGGGCGCCGCGCAGCCGCTTGGGCGTCGGCAAGGTTCCGATCAGCAGCTTCAGGCGCGCGTTCGGATCGGCTTCACACCGGCGTATGTCCTCCAGCGTGACCTGGGCGTTGGCGACCGGGTCGTAGCCAACAATGCCCTGCGCCACCTCGCCATCGGCGATGGCCTGCACTTCCAGTGGATGCATGCCGCAGAAATCCGCGATCTGCGTGAAGGTCAGGGCGGTTTTCTCAATCAGCCACACGGCGGTGGCCTTCGGCATCAGCGGCAGGGTCATGGTTCCACACTCTCTGGGTCGCCGGCGGACGTTCATTAACTCTGAGGATGTCTTTGGTGGGACGACCAGCACAAAAGACAGTTCATAACCGCGGCTAGCATTCGGATATGACAATCCGGCCGGGGTGGGTCAAGCAACTTTGGTACTATTAATTTACATAAAGCGAACCAGCCCAAGGCGATGGCTCCGCCCGGCAAGACGATGGAGAAACTGCAATGGCACAGGATGAAGACGCCCCGCCTCCGAAACGCCGCCGGCTCGAGCCGTTGCCACTGGACACGCTGGGGATCGATGAACTGCGAGCGTATATCGAGGAATTGAAACTCGAGATCGCGCGGGTCGAAAGCGACATAAGCCGCAAGCACAGCCACCGTAGCGCCGCGGACGCGTTCTTCAGGCGCCCCTAGGCCAGGCGAGTCGCGGCAACAAAAAGCGGAGGCCGGTGTCCGGCCTCCGCCATCCTCAGCATCCAATGCCGGCGGCTGATTATGCCGCCTTGGCGGCATCCCGCGAGTCGTTGGCGATGGCTGCCGGCGCGGCGTTGCCGATTGCGATCTTCCGCGGCTTCAGCGCCTCGGGCACGACACGCTTCAGGCCAACATGAAGCAGCCCGTGTTCCATGTCCGCGCCCTCCACGACGATGTGATCCGCGAGCACGAAGCGCCGCTCAAACGCCCGTCCAGCGATCCCGCGATACAGGACTTCGGACTTCTGGGCCTCCGGCGACATGCGGCCGGACACGACCAACGTGTTCTCCTTGACCGTCAGGTCAAGCTCTTCGGGGCGGAAACCGGCAACCGCCATGGTCAGGCGGTACGTGTCATCACCGGTCTTTTCGATGTTGTACGGGGGATAGCTCTGCGCATCCTGCCCGGCAGCGGCAGTATCGACCAGACGGGCAAGCCGATCAAAGCCGATGGCCGTACGGAATAGCGGAGCGAAATCGACGGTTGTCATAACAAACCTCCTGCTAAGCAAGGTCTTGATCCTGGGCTTCCCGGCACGGGCAAGCCCTTCGGCGTTCAGTCCCGGGAACCCCATTGGGCATTCCCGACGCGACCGAGATAGGAAGGCATAACAGGCCCTTCAAGAGGGCCATGGCAGTAGGTCCGAGGAAATCGCTGACGAAACCAGTGGCGCAGGACCGGCGGCGCGTTGGCTCTGTCGGCATGGCGGATGCAAGGGCTTGTTCCGACCGCATGCACGGATCCCGGAGACAATCCGCCGCGGCCGTAGCGCCCACCATCATGGCTCGAACAAACCGCGCAGGCGCTACAGCAGACCACAGGTCGATTGAGACAGGGCGACGGCGCTCCCTCATTGTCATGGCCCGGCTTGTCCGCATAGGCGCTAACTTAGGCGGCCAGGGGCACGGCCGTTGCTACCCCGTCATGGTGGGCTCAGGCCCACCATCCACGCCTTTTGCCGATATCAGCACCGTAAGGCGTGGATGACGGCCCTGCGGCCGCCATGACGACGGGGCGGTGCATCGCGCCCGGCCGCCTAAGTTTGCGCCTATGCGCAAGCCAGGTCACGACGATAGGAAAATGAGCCCAGGCGGATCGGCCTGCCCACCTGATGCCGCTTGACCTCACGTGTATGTGAGGTCCTCAGGTGGCACGGCGAGGAGGAGCTTCCGTTTGAACGGGATGCACCGGGTCCCCACCAGACCGCTACTTCTTGATTCCAAGCCCCGCGAACTTCTTGTTGAACTTGGCCACCTGTCCGCCGGTGTCCAGGATGCGCTGCACGCCGGTCCAGGCCGGGTGGGACTTCGGGTCGATGTCCAGGCGCAGCGTGTCGCCGGCCTTGCCCATGCAGGAACGCGTCTTGAACTGCGTCCCGTCGGTCATGATGACGGTGATTTCGTGGTACTCTGGGTGGATGCCCGGCTTCATTCCATATGTCCTTGCAGGCGCGACCGATACCGACCGGCCACGCGAACGGCGGCCTATAGCGGTCGCGGACACAGAGCTCAAGTCTTGGTTGATCAGCTTTGTGATGGACCACCCGGAGCGAACCGACTATCAGGGCCGCCCCATCGTCATACGCCCCACCATCGTAGGCATTCTCATTGATGCTTATCCGCCTGCTCGTCGGTCTGGTTGATTTCAGCCGCCGCCACGCCCTCCCTGTCATGCTGGCCGGCATCGTCCTGGCGGCCTTCTCCGGCTGGTTTGCCGCAACGCATCTGGGTGTCAGCACCGACACCGATGTGATGTTCTCCGACAAGCTGCCCTGGCGGCAGCGGGCGATCGAGATGAACAAGGACTTCCCGCAGTTCCAGAACCTGCTGGTTGCCGTGGTGAACGCGCCCATCCCCGAGGAAGCGGACGCGACCGCCAATGAGCTCGCGAAGCGACTGCAGGCTGATCCGGTCGATTTCCCTTCGGTCCGCCGCCCCGATTCCAGCCCTTTCCTGAATAAGGAAGGGTTGCTGTTCCTGCCGACCAAGGACCTGTCCGACCTGATGGACCAGACCATCGACGCGCAGCCCTTCCTGGGGCAGTTGGTGGCGGATCCGTCGGCGCGCGGCCTGTTCTCGGCGCTGTCGCTGCTGGGCATGGGCGTGACCCACGGCGATGCCGACCTGTCCCCCTATCGGCAGCCGATGAAAGCGTTCAACACCGCGATGGTGGATGCCCTGGACGGTCATCCGAAGCCCTTGTCGTGGCAGGGACTGCTGGGCGGCAGCCTGAGCGAACTGGCCGGCCCCTATCGATTCGTCCTGGTCCAGGCCAGGCAGGATTATGGCGCGCTGCAGCCGGGCGGCGCGGCGACCGAGGCGATGCGCAAGATCATCGCCGATCTGCCGTTCGTCCAATCCGGCGATGCCCGGGTCCGGATCACCGGCCAGGTTGCCCTTGCCGACGAGGAATTCGCCTCCGTCGCGGAAGGCGCCGTCACCGGCCTGATCGGCAGCCTGGTCCTGATCACCCTGTGGCTGTTCCTGGCGGTGCATACCTGGCGGCTGATCATCCCGATCCTGATGACGCTGATCCTCGGTCTGTTCCTGACGGTGCTGTTCGCCTCGGCCGCCGTCGGCACGTTGAACCTGGTATCGGTGGGCTTCGGCGTGCTGTTCGTCGGCATCGCCGTCGATTTCGCGATCCAGTTCTCGGTCCGCTATCGCGAGTACCGGTTCGAGGTCGGGGATCCCCCCGGCGCGATGCGTGAAACCGCGCGGCGTGTTGGCGTGCAGATCCTGATCGCCTCGCTGGCCACGGCCGCGGGATTCCTGGCGTTCGTCCCCACCGATTTCTCCGGCGTGGCGGAACTCGGCCTGATTGCCGGGATCGGCATGTTGATTGCCTTCGTTTGCACGCTCGGCTTCCTGCCGGCCGCCATTACCCTGTTCCGTCCGCGAGGCGAGGCGGCGGAGGTCGGTTTCGCCTGGGCCAAGCGGGTCGATCCGGTCATCGTCCGGCGACGGTGGCCGATCCTGGGCGTCTTCGGCGTGTTGGCGGTTGCGGCCGTCTCGGTTTCGCCGTTCCTGCGGTTCGACTCGGATCCGCTGGCGACGAAGAACCCGAATACCGAGGCGATGCGGACGCTGCGCGACCTGATCAACAACCCGATCACCAATCCCTATACCGCCGACGTGCTGGCGCCGAACCCCCAGGCCGCGGCGGTGGTGGGCGACAAGCTGGAGAAGCTGCCCACGGTCGCCAGCGTGATCAGCATCGACAGCTTCGTGCCAAAGGACCAATCGCAGAAGCTGGCGGTGATCGCGGACGCCAACAACATCCTGGCGCCCACGCTCGCGCCGCGCACGCCGGCCGCGCCGGTCACGCCGGACCAGATCCGGATGGCCGCCAAGGCGGCGCTGAGCGAGATCGAGCCGGCCTTGCCCAAGCTGCCGAAGGACAGTCCCCTGGCCTCGATCGCCGAGGATCTGCGGCGGATGGAAACCGCGCCGGATGCGGTGCTGATGGCGGCCAACAAGGCGCTGACACGCTTCCTGCCTGACCAGCTGAACCGGCTGCGAACCGCGCTCAGCGCCGAGCCGGTGACGTTGAGCAGCATCCCGGCGAGCTTCGCCAGGGACTGGATGACGCCGGACGGACAGGCACGGGTGCAGGTCAACCCGAAGCCGGAGGCGCATACGCCGAAGGGCCTGGCCGAGTTCGTGCGCCAGGTCACCTCGATCGCGCCCGATGCCGGCGGCGCCGCGGTGACCATTGTCGCAACCAGCCACACGATTGTCGGCGCCTTCCGCTCGGCCGCCATCTATGCGGTCATCGCGATTGCGGCCATCCTGCTTGGGCTGCTCCGGCGGGTGCTGGACGCGGCCCTGGTGATGGCGCCGCTGATCATGTCGGCGTTGCTGACCCTGCTGGTGATTGTGCTGCTGCCGCTGCCGCTGAACTATGCCAACATCATCGCCCTGCCGTTGCTGCTGGGCGTCGGGGTGTCGTTCAACATCTACTTCGTGATGAACTGGCGCGCCGGCGAGCGGCATCCGCTGGGCAGCGCGACGGCGCGGGCGATCCTGTTCTCGGCGCTGACGACCGGGACGGCGTTCGGGTCGCTCGCCTTGTCAGCCCATCCCGGCACCGCCAGCATGGGCAAACTGCTGCTGATCAGCCTGGGATGCACGTTGCTGGCCAGCCTGATATTCATTCCGGCCCTGCTGGCGAGCATCAGGCGGCCCAGGAGGGTTTGAGGGGATGGCGGGTGGTGGCAGCCGAGATGTTGCCTCACCGTCATGGCTGGGCGTGTCCCGGCCATCTGCGCTTCGACGGCGCGGGGTAGATGGCCGGGACACGCCCGGCCATGACGGTGAGGCAACGGGCCTCCGGCCATGACGAAAGAGCGACGGCCGTTGCTGATCCGCCGCGGCTTATCGCAGCGGCTGGCGCTTTTCCCGGGCCTCGACCAACAGGCACAGGATTTCGAACAGGATCGATGCGGCGTTGAACGAAGTCAGCGTGCCGACGTCGAAGGGCGGTGAGACCTCCACAAGATCGCCGCCGATGAAGTCGATGCCGCGCAGGTCGCGCAGCAGGCGCAGCGCCTGCAAGGCGGTGATTCCGCCGGCTTCGGGTGTCCCGGTGCCGGGGGCGTGGCTCGGGTCCAGGCTGTCGATGTCGAACGACAGGTAGGCCGGGCCGTTGCCGACGACGCGGCGGGCCTCCTCGGCGGCATGGCGCCAGCCGCGGTCGTCGAATTCGTCCATTGGCAGGACGCGCATGCCGCTGCGCTGGCTGAAGCCCCACATGTCCGGGTCGTTGGTGGTGCCGCGGACGCCGATCTGGATGACGCGCTTCGGGTCGAGCAGGTTTTCTTCCACCGCCCGGCGGAACGGCGCGCCGTGGTGGAAGCGCGAGCCCATGTAGTCGTCGCCGGTATCGCAATGGGCATCGACGTGGACCATGCCGACCGGGCCGCTGGCCGCCACGGCGCGGAGGATGGGGAAGCTGATGGAGTGATCGCCCCCGACGGAAAGCGGGACGACGCCGGCGGCGGTGACGGCGCGGTAGAAGGTTTCGATCTCCTTCAGCGCGGTGACGAGCTCGTATGGCTGCTCGATCCAGCAATCGCCAAGGTCCCGCACCCGGGCGGTGGCAAAGGGCGTGACCTGCGTGGCGGCGTTGATGCGGCGCAGCAGGGTGGACTGATCGCGCACCGCACGCGGGCCATGGCGGGTGCCGGAGCGATGGGTCACGCCGCCGTCGAACGGCACGCCGATGAGGCCGATATCCACCCCATCCAGTTGCTGGCTGATCGGCGCGCGGAAGAACGATGCGATGCCGGTATGGCGCGGCCGCGCCTGCGGGTCCTGGAAGTCGAGGTATGTCTGCGGTTGCTTGAGCATCAGTCAGGCTGTTCCTCTGCTTGATGGCCAGGAGACCGAGGCGGCGACCTTCGCAAGCCGGCCACACCTGCGTAGTGTACCGGAGATCGGATCGTATCGCCCGCTTTATCAGGTGCCCCCGCATGGCAAACGACACGCTTGATCTGGACCGCTACCGCCGGCGGATTGGCCTGACCGCGGCGGGCGCGCCAGACCTGGACCTGTTGCAAACGGTCGTTGCGCGGCATGCGGCTTCGATTCCGTTCGAGAACCTCGACGTCATCCTCGGCCGGCCGATACGCCTGGATATCGGATCGATCCAGGCGAAGCTGGTCGACCGCCCGCGCGGCGGATACTGCTTCGAGCAGAATACGTTGCTGCGCGCGGCGCTGGAACGGCTTGGCTTCCGGGTGACCAGCCTGATGGCCCGGGTCGTCCGCGGCACCACAGCGGACGCTATAACGCCCCGGACCCATATGCTCCTGTGCATCGATTTGCCGGAGGGGGCGTATCTCGCCGATGTCGGATTCGGCAACCTGACCCCGACGCGCCCGCTGCGGCTGGACAGCGACGCGGCACAGCCGACGGAGCACGAGTGGTTTCGTCTGCAACGGATGAACGGGGAAATCCTGCTGCAGGCATGTCTGGGGGACGTGTGGGAAAACCTGTACCGCTTCGCTTTGGTGCCAACCTATCCTGTCGACCATGAAGTCGGAAACCGGTTCACCAGCACCCGGCCCGGTGGGCTGTTCACCGAGAATGTCATGGCCGCCCGCCCCGGCCCCTCGTGCCGCAGGACGTTCTTCAACGGCGATGTGACGGTGCGCGATTTGGACAACGAGGCGGAACGGACCATGCTTCGTAACCGAGCGGCGCTGCGTGATGCGCTGCACGAGCATTTCGGTATCGAACTTCCTTCGGACGATCTGGAACAGGTCTTCTCCGCCATGCGCCGGTTCGCCGATCGGCCCGGGCCCGGATTCACGCTGGATTAGACTGCTGCCCTTCCCTTCCCGCCCCGTCCTCCGGCATGATCGCCGGAAAACGGGGAGGAACCGCGATGAACACCGTGGTGAGCACGACAGCCGGCAAGGTGCTGGGCACGGTCGTCGAAGGCGTCCTTGTGTTCAAGACCATTCCCTATGGCACGGCCGAACGGTTCCGCGGCCCGCGGGCCCCTGAGCCGTGGAGCGGCGTGCGCGACTGCACGGCGTTCACCGGACATGCGCCGCAGGCGGGCTTGCGGCCGGCGACGCGGCCGGAACTCGAGGATTTCTCCGGCGCGCCGGATGCTTCGCCGGAAACCGAGGACTGCCTGACGCTGACCGTGTGGACGCCGGGTGTTGATGCGGCGGCGAAGCGGCCGGTGATGGTGTGGCTCCACGGCGGCGCCTTTGCCTACGGCAACGCCAATGCGCCACGGCTTCGCGGCAGCCGCCTGGCGCTGCGGAACGATGTCGTGGTGGTGACAGTCAACCAGAGGCTGAACATTTTCGGCCATCTGGATCTGTCGGTCGCCGGTGGGGAGGCGTTCGCCGCCTCCGGCAATGCCGGCACGCTGGACATGGTCACGGCACTCGCGTGGGTGCGGGACAATATCGCCGAATTCGGCGGTGATCCCGGTTGCGTTACGATCTTTGGCGAGTCGGGCGGCGGGGCGAAGGTCAGCACGCTGCTGGCGATGCCGGCCGCGAAGGGGTTGTTCCACCGCGCCATCATCCAGAGCGGCGCCGCGGTGCGCTTGCGCACCCGCGAGCGTGCGCTGGCATTGACCGAATGTGTCCTGCGGCACCTCGGCTCGCGCTCCATCCCGGCCTTGCAGGCCATGCCGGCCGGCGACCTTCTGGCGGCGATCGAGCCGGCGCAGCGGGCGCTCGGGCCATCGCCGGCGCCCCTGTTCGACCGTTATCCGTTCGGACCTCTGGTGGATGGCCAGATCGTGCCGGCGCAGCCGTTCCATCCCGAGGCCTCCGCGGTTTCCGCCGATGTGCCGCTGATCGTCGGCGACATGCGGCACGAGACGGCGAATTTCCTCGCGGTGGTGGACCAGGTCTGGAACCGCACGCTGACCGAAGCGGAACTGAGGCAGCTTGTGGCGGCCATTGCCGGGCCGGATACCGAGCGAGTGCTGGACCTGTATCACTGCGTGTATCCCGGCCTGAACCCGGCCGAGCGGCTGATCGCCGTCACCACGGACTGCAATTTCCGCATCCGCTCATTGGTGCTGGCGCAGCGGCGGGCGGCGCTGTGCCGGGGGCCGGTGTGGATGTATTCATTCGAATGGCAGACGCCGGTGCTGGGCGGCAGGCTGGGCGCGCCGCATGCCATGGATGTGCCGTTCACCTTCAACACGCTGGACCTGACCAACGCGACCGGCGGCAGTCCGGAGGCCCAGGCGCTGGCGGATACGATGTCGTCCGTCTGGGCCGCCTTCGCCCGGACCGGGCGGCCGGATCACCCGGCCATCCCGCCCTGGCCGGCATACGACGCCGATCGGCGCGCGACGTTGGCCCTGGATACCGAATGCCGTGTCGACAACGATCCAAGAGGCGAGGAACGCCAGCTCTGGCAAGAGATTACCGGCACGCTATAGGGGGAACGATCCATGCACGTCCAAACGGTCACCGGACCTGTCAGCCTTGATCAACTCGGCCGGACCTTGATGCACGAGCATCTGTTCATTGCATTTCCGGGTGCCGAGTTCGACCCGGCGGCGGCGTTCGATCGCCCGGCTTTCGTTGCGGAAGCCGTCCGGCGCCTGCGCCAGTTGCGCACCGAGCATGGCGTACGGACATTCGTCGATCCCTGCCCGATCGAACTGGGCCGCGATGCCGCGCTGATGAAGGAGATTGCCGAGAAATCCGAGATGAACGTGGTCTGCACCACGGGCTTCTATTTCGAGGAGATGGGACTGCCGGTTTACTGGCGGGCGCGGACGGTGGAGGAAATCGCGGAGCTGTATATTCGCGAAATCAGCCACGGCATCGGCTCGACCGGGGTGAAGGCCGGTGCGATCAAGGCGGCGACCGGCGCGCCGGTCATCACGCCTCTGGAACATAAATTCCTGGAGGCGGCCTGCATCGCGCAGCGGGCAACCGGCGTGCCTATCATTACACATACGCAAGATGGCCAGGCCGGCCCGGACCAGCAGGAAGCCTTTGCCAAAGGCGGCGTGCCGGCGCATCGTTGCCTGATCGGCCATTGCTGCGGCAATGCCGATCCGGCCTATCACCGGCGGATCGTCGATGGCGGATCCTATATCGGCTTCGACCGGATCGGCATTCTGCGCTTCCAGCCGGACGAGGTCCGCGCCGACAACCTGGTTCGCCTCGTGCGTTCGGGCCATCGCGCGCAGATCATGATGAGCCAGGATCGTCATTGCGGCTGGCTGGGGAAATTCCCCCGGCAACTCAGCACCGAGGAACAGGCTCGGATCGATGCGCTGCGCGCCGAGGGAAAATGGCCGCCGCCGTATACCTACCTGTTCACCGACTTCGTGCCGATGCTGAAGGAACGCGGCCTGTCGGACCATGAGATCGACGCCATCCTGCATGACAATCCACGGCGGTTCTTCGCGGGCGAACAGCTGCCGCTGGTGAACGAAAGCTAAGGCGATGGAAACGGACTACATCGTGGTTGGCGCCGGCTCCGCCGGATGCGCGGTCGCAGCGCGGTTGAGCGAAACCGGGGCGAAGGTGATCCTGCTGGAGGCCGGCCCCAGGGACTCTCTGCTGTGGATCCACATCCCGGCCGGCGTCCTGAAGCTGCTGCATCATCCCACGGTCAACTGGAACTACAGCGCCGAGGGCACCGAAGGCAGCGCGGGACGGCGCATCCATTGGCCGCGCGGCAAGACGCTGGGCGGGTCGAGTTCGATCAACGGCATGCTGTATGTGCGCGGCAATCCGGCCGATTACGACGGCTGGGCGCAGATGGGCTGCCGCGGCTGGAGCTTCGACGATGTGCTGCCGTATTTCCGCAAGTCGGAGGATTACAAGCAGGGCGCCGATCCCGAATACCGCGGCAAGGACGGGCCGCTGAAGGTCGAGGACTACCGCACGATCCTGCCGCTGACCCACCGCTTCATCGAAGCCGCGCAGCAGGTCGGCTACAAATTCAGCCGGGACCTGAACGGCCGCGAGCAGGAAGGCGTTGGCTACTCGCAGATGACCCGGATCGGCCGCTGGCGGGGGTCGACGGCGCAGACATTCCTGAAGCAAGCGCGGGGACGTCCGAACCTGCGGGTGGAAACCGAGGCGCTGGCGACGAAGTTGCTGTTCGACGGCAAGCGGTGCACGGGCGTTGCCTTCCGCCAGCGCGGCCAGGACATCGTTGCCAAGGCGCACAAGGAGGTCATCCTGTGCGGCGGCACGGTGAACTCGCCGCATCTGCTGCAGATTTCCGGCGTCGGGCCGGCCGCTCACCTGCAGTCCATCGGCGTGCCGGTGGTGCACGACCTGCGTGGCGTGGGCGCGAACCTGCAGGATCATTACGTCGCGCGCATCTCTCACCGGGTGAGGGGATCGATCTCGATCAACAAGCTGGGGCGTGGCCTCCGCCTCGTGCGCGAGGTGGTGCGGTTCGCCGCCGAGGGGCGCGGCGCGCTGACGTTCGGCGTGACGTCGGCGCAGGTGTTCTGCCGGTCATCGCCGGAAAAAGCGAGTCCCGATCTGCAACTCCTGTTTACCCCGGCAAGCTATGACGCAAGCCGCTTCGGCGCGCTGGAGCAGGAAGATGGCATGACCGTCGCGATCTGCCCGGTCCGCCCGGACAGCCGCGGTACGATCATGGCAGCCAGCCCGGATCCGGCCAGACCGCCGATCATTACGCCGAATTATCTTTCCGATCCGGCCGACGGCCGGGTGCTGCTTGCCGGCATGCGGTTTACCCGGACGATCTTCGCAGCGCCTCCGATTGCCCAGCACAGCATCGTCGAGACGCTTCCAGGTTCCCACATCGATACCGAGGACGGGCTGCTGGATTACGCCCGTCGCTACGGCACCACGATATATCATCCTGTCGGGACGTGCCGCATGGGCGAAGGCCCTAACGCCGTGGTGGATACACGGCTGCGGGTCCACGGATTGCAGGGGCTGCGCGTCATCGACGCATCGATCATGCCGACGCTGACCACCGGCAACACCAACGCGCCGACGATCATGATCGGCGAAAAAGGCGCCTCGATGATCAGGGAAGATCATGCGGCGCCGGCATAACCATTACGCAACTCGCTTGAAAGCCTGCGGATTGATGCTCTTGTTGGCCAACTGGTTCAGCAGAGCATCAGCCTTCTTTTCCTCAGCCAGCGTTTCCTCGAGAAGCGAAGCGACTTCCGTCCGGCCCGCGCTTTTGGCCCAGGCAATCAGGGCGCCATAGCGGGCCATCTCGTAGTGCTCGATCGCCTGCGCGCAGGCGGCAAGGCCGGCGTCGCGGACACTGCCTTCGGGGAAGTCCTCAATGACTTCCTCGCCTTCCTCGATCAGGCCGTTGATCGCCTCGCAGGTGACTCCACGAGCCCGCTTGCCAAGCGCCTCGAAGACCTTCTGCAGGCGCTCCACCTGTCCCTGGGTTTCCTCGCGATGCTGGGTGAAGGCCTCCTTGAGTTCGGAGCTTGCCGCGGCCTTCGCCATTTTCGGCAGGGTCTTCAGAATCTGCCGTTCCGCGTAATAAATGTCCTGGACGAAACTCAGGATCAGTTCGTCAGAGCCTTTCGCTGCGGCCATTACGGCCTCCTATCCGATTGTTTCGACATTCGTGGCGCCGGCGTCCCGCAGGATCGACGCGGCTTCCTGCTGCTTCTCCGGCGTTTTCGCATGCACCGTCAGCACCAGGTCGCCGGCGGCAGCCTGAGCCTCACGGGTATGCTGTTCGTTCTTGTCGGCTGCTTCGTGTACTGCGAAGGTCGCGCCGCCGACCGCGCCACCGGCAAGCACGGCAGCCGCAACGGCGGGAGCCGCAGCACCTCCGGTCGCGATCGTGATCCCGGCCGCGGCCAGGGCGGCAGCCGAACCAGCCGTGCTGGCGCCGAGAATTCGCGCCTGCCGGGCGTCCTCCTCCGTCGAAGCAGGCTTCGACGCCTCGGCGAGGCTGCCGCCATGACCCGAGGCGACGTTTTCCGTCGGCAGGCTCATGTCCGCACGGTCGAAGCCCGACATGGCCAATTTGCTGACCGCATCCTGCATTTGATCGGGACTGGCAAAAGTCGCTCGCGCCAGCCGTAGCGCTGATACGTCGTCTGCATGATCGCTCATATCGACCTCCTGGATGGACCGGCGTCAGTGAGAGGCATGGCCGCCTTTGCGTCCTGCCTCGGATGCCTTTTCACGATCCTCGGCGAAGTTGCCTGGCCGATGCTCGGCACTCTCGGACCCGGAGTGGCTGCCGCCTGAGCCGCTATGGCTGGCATGGCCGCCCTTTGCGCCCGCTGCGGACGCCTTTTCGCGATCTTCCGCAAAGTTGCCGGGATTATGTTCCGCGCCGCCGCCCTGCGATGAGCCCGGCTCGGAGCGGTGTTCGCTGGACTGCGAATGACCGCCATGGCTGGCCTGGCCGCCTTTCCGGCCTGCCTCGGATGCACGCTCGCGGTCGTGGGCAAAGTTCCCGGAACTATGCTGGCCGCCGATTGATCCGGCTCGCGAGGCCTTCTCCCGGTCTTCGGCAAAATTGCCGGGGTTTCCGGAGTGTGGTTGCTGAGCCATTGAATTCCTCCTTCATCAATGCCGGACGTATTAATCCGGCAAAGCATGAACGGAGCGGGCTGGCGGCGGTTGTGATCACAACTGCGGTGATCCGGGCAGGGCTTTCAGTTACATTTGTGCCGATCCGGCAGGCAGGGCCGCCGGCAAGACGTCGGAGTGCAAGACATCCGTGCGCAGCAGGATGGCGAAACAAACTATCACGTATACGAAGTGAAATCCGCCAGCGCCAATATGCATACGGCGCAAGGTCGTATCTCCATCGATAGGGGTCGGGCGATAGGGGGCGGGCTTGTCCCGGCCACCCGCGCTTCAACGGCGGGGGGTAGATGGCCGGGACAAACCCGGCCATGACGATGGGGCAATGGACGGTCCACTCATCTTCCGTCGTCGTGGCGCCGGCGCTGCCGCTTGCCCCTCAAGGAACTCAGGCCTGGGCCTCGCCGGCCGGGCCGATTGACAACCGCTCCGGCCTGGGGGGCGGAGGCTGGTGCGCCAGGAGATGTTCATGCGGATCCACCGCCAGGTAGCGGGTGGGCCGGTGAGCGTCGTACTGAAAGACCGCCAGCGCGGTCAGCACCCGCTTGTCCTCATCGGACAGGCGCATCGCTTCGCGCAGATGGTCGGTCCAGCTCTCCACGGTCCAGACCTCGACCCATTCCTCGGGATGCGCGACGTCCTCGTAAACCTGCCAGAACACGGCGCCGGCCCGGCCGCGGATCTGATGGACCTCGTTCATCAGGCGCAGGAAATCCGAGCGTTGCAGCGGATCGACGCGGTAATAGGCCATCTCCATGATCCGCCCGCGGATGCTGCGCAGCAGCGGCGCCAGCTCCGGCGCCGGCGCTTCGGGCCTTGGCGCCGGTTCGGCGGCGGCGGGCGCCGGCTCCCGCACGATCGCTTCGATACTGAAGAAGCGGACGACCAGCATCAGTACCAGGCCGACGATCGCGGCGGCCAGGAAGGTGTCGGCCAGGCCGATGGAACCGCCAACCCAGCCCCAGCAGAACGAGCCGATGGTCAGCGCGCCGTTCTGGGCAAGCTGGTAGATCGACAAGGCGCGGGCCCGCACCCAGGAGGGACAGACAAGCTGCGCCGCCGCCTGGATGGTGGCGAAGGCCGACGTCCATCCCAGGCCGAACAGCAGCATGCCCAGCGACACCGGGATCCAGTGGCGCGACGCGCCGACGACGGCCATGCCAAGGCACGACAGCACGGTGCAGCCCATTACTGTCGCCCCGCGCGACAGCCTGCCGCGCACCATCGGCAGCAGCATGCCGGAGGTCACGCCGCCGATGCCCATCATGCCCAGGATCAGGCCGTACATGCCCGGGCCGAGGCCCAGGTCACGGCGGACGAACAGCGGCAGCAGCGCCCACGGCGCGGAGGCCGGAAGCGCGTAGGCCGCCGTGCGCACCATCGCCGCCCGGACGGCCGGCGTGTTGCGGACGAAGCGCACGCCGGCGCGGATCGCCGACAGGAAATGCTCACGCGGCAGGCCGGTGAAGCGGCGCTCGCGCTTCCACACGGCCACCGCCGCTATCACGGCGACGATCGACAGCGCGTACATCGAGAACGCGAGGCTGGCGCCGCCAATGACGATCAGCAACCCGGCTATGGCGGGGCCGACGGCGCGGGTCAGGTTGAAGCCGATGCCGTTCAGGGCAATGGCCTGCACCAGGTCCTCGCGCGGGACGAGCTCCGGCACCATGGCGCCCCAGGCCGGGTTGGTCAGGGCCGTGCCGATGCCGATGGCAAAGGTCAGCGCCAGCAGCCAGCCGGCGCTCATCAGGTGCAGCACCGTCAGGGTCGCCAGCAGGCCGGCCGCCGTGATGGTCCAGGCCTGGGTCCCGAGCAGATAGACCCGGCGATCGACGATGTCGGCCAGCGCGCCGCCCGGCAGGGCGAGCAGGAACACCGGCATGATCGTCGCCGCCTGCACCATGGCGACGATGAACGGCTCGGGCGCCAGCGTGGTCATCAGCCAGCCGGCGCCGGTGTTCTGCAGCCAGGTTCCCAGCCAGCCGATGACGCTGGCGGTCCACAGGCTGCGGAAGGTGCCGTTGCGCAGCGGCACCAGGGCGAGTGGCAGGCGCATCAGGTGTGCGACCCGTTCATGGGGATTTCCACCCGGATGCGGATCGTCGATCCCACGGTGAACCGGCGCGCGGTGATCCCCCAGTCCGCGCGGCGCAAACGGCCGCTGGCCACCAGGGTTCCGCCGGCGCGGCTCGGTTCGCGCGTGAGGCTGAAGGGATGCGTCTGGCCGTGCAGCAGCAGGTCGCCATCGACGGCGTCGCCCTGGCAGGCGCCCTGGAAGGCCATTTCGGGAAACTGCGCCACGTCCATGAACTGCGGGCCGAGGGCGGTGTCCCGGGCGATGCTGAGGGATGTTTGCAGGCTGGCCGCCTCGATCTCCACGCTGACCTGGCATGCCTTCGGGTTGGCCGGATCATACCGCAACCAGCCGTGGAAGCGATCGAACCGGCCGTCCATCGGGATCAGGCCGAGGGCGTAGACCCGGATGGTAATCCGGCTGCCGGGCGGCAGCGGTACAGCCTGCTGGGCTCTCGCCGGTGCAAGCAACAAGGGCAGAAGCAGGATGGCGCAGCACATGCCGCGCCTGAACAAGGCCGGGATATCGGCCGCTTCGGGCCGTGGCTTTCCTGGACGTCGTCTGGCCATGCGAGGGGACCTGCTGCATAATCCGAACGGACAAGCGGAGGATGCACGTCGTGCCTGTGGAGAAGCAAGCTTACCGTGAGGCGATGGCCCGCCTGGGCGCCGCGGTGAATGTCGTCACCACGGATGGGCCTGGCGGCCGGGCCGGCTTCACCGCCAGCGCGGTCACCAGCGTCACCGATGCGCCGCCTACCCTGCTGGTGTGCGCCAACCGGACGAACGACTCTTATCCGGCCATGCGGCAGAACGGCGTGCTGTGCGTGAACACGCTGACGCCGGCGCAGGAGGGGCTGTCACCGATCTTTGCGGGCATGACCCAGCACACGATGAACGAACGGTTCGACGGCTACGCCTGGCGCACGCTGGAAACCGGCGCGCCGGTGCTGGACCAGGCCGTTGTTGTCTTCGACTGCCGCATCAACCAGATCGTCGAGGTCGGCACACACGACGTGTTCTTCTGCTCGGTGGAGGCAGTGCGGACCGGGACGGCGCATGAAGGCCTGATCTACTACGGCCGTGGCTACCACAAGGTTTCAATGACGCCGTGAAACGATACGGCGTTTGGGCCGGTCGGCGGCAAGCCAGGGTCACGCCACAGGACGAGTGCCGGATTCCCTCAAGCGGAACGAAGTGTGCGTGCTCCCGATCCGGATCATGAACCACGCCGTCGCGCCTGTTCCATGATGCAGTCCCCTGCCGGGACAACGGTATCCGCGAATCAAGCCGCCCGACAGAGACACCGGACTGCGGGTGTCCGTGCAAATCAGCGGGCGAAGCCACAGCAAGCCGCAGGTCGGTTGGGACGCACGGACGGCCTGTCCCGTCGTCATGGCGGCCGCAGGGCCGCCATCCACGTCTTGCGGTGCTGAAATCGGCAAAAGGCGTGGATGGCGGGCCTGCGCCCTATAGGTGTTGAAATAGCGGCTGTCGTTGCTATCCCGTCATGCCGGGCACAGGCCCGGCATCCTCGCCTGGCGGTGTTGAAGCGGCAGAAAGGCGTGGATGGCGGCCCTGCGGCCGCCATGACGACAGAGCGGTGGCGCCGGCTGTGCCTCTATTTTAGCGCCTATGGGCCTGCGCCCGCCATGACGATGAACACGCGACGTCGTCCCGTCCCAACCGAGCTGCGGTCTGCTGTATTTCGAAAGACTGGTGGTTGAGCTTCGCCTCTCGCCGATTTATTCGCGTGCCAGGCTTACTCGACCCGGAAAGTCGCATGGCAGGCCTGGCACCGGGCCGAGATCTCCCCGAGTTTGCCGGAAACAACCTTCCAGTTTTCGGCGCTGGGGGGTACCGAGGCCGCTTCGGCCGCAGTGGCGAATTCGCCGGCGGCACGATGCATGGCCAAGCCCATTTCACGGAATTTGATTGGCAGATAGCGGCCAAACCCCTTGCCGGCGCCGACCTCCAGCTTATCGCGGGCGACCTGGGCCGCGTGCTGGAAATTGCCACTGGCAACAGCGGTAATGACGTCATTGAGTGCAGCCATGTGGTGGCTCATGTGGTCAAGAAATTCGGCGCGCATATCGGGCGGCATCTTGATCACGGTGCGCTCGTTCGTGGCACCGGCAGGTTGCGCGTCTGCAGCCCTGGCCGGTTGGAGTCCGGCAAACGCGAGAAGGCTGCCCAGCGCGAGAACCACGGCGGGGTGTGCACTCATAGCCATCAGGTGGATCCTTGTCTGCGGTGGATTGCAGTGCCTGGACAGCCAGGCTGGAGGGCCAGGCCCGATCTAACGGACAACTCGATCTGTAGCAGAAGTGACTGCAGGCGTCAAAGAGAACGCTACAGTTATAACAGATTGATTGGTTTGGCTTTCTCTCGGCCATATCGGTATTGCGACTCCCCCGCTGGGAGGCAGCATTACGAAAGTTGATCATTCCATGATCAACCGCGGCAGGAAGCTTGTTCCCAATCGGTTGCGATCGGGATGCGGCGCCCGCCCGTGAATTCCCGGGCGGAGTGGTGATGCCAGCGGCCCGAAGAGATGCCTGCCATACGCACGGGGTTGGCAGGGCGCCCGCGCGCAACCGATAATACCAACCGCCCGAAATTCTGACACGTCGGCACAGACGATCCCACCCGGCATGGCCAGCGCAGGCCGCATTGGCGTTAGAATAACGTGGAATGGGGCAGGCAGCCTCTTCCCGTCATGGCGGCCGAAGGGCCACCATCCACGCTGTTCTGCGCTGATTTCAGCACAAGGCGTGGATGCCGGGCCTGCGCCCGGCATGACGATGAGAGGCCGGTGCCGAAGTGTCAGAATTTCGGGCGCTTGGTATAACACTCCAACGGCCCTGCCGAACGAAAGCGGTCGATGGTAGGGCCGCTTTGATTACATCTGCGCGTAGGTGCCGTTCTTCCAGACGAAGAACACATAGCCGCCGCCGGTCGTGTCGCCCTTCTTGTCGAAGCTGATCGGGCCCAGGACGGACGGCCAGTCGCCGCTTGCCTTGAGCGCCGCGGCGACCTTTCTCGGGTTGATGCTCTTGATCTTTTTGGCCGCGTCCGCCCAGACCTGGACCGCGGCGTAGGAATACAGCACGTAGCCTTCCGGATCGACGTTCTTCGCCTTGAACTCCTTCACCACGTCGGCGGCGCTCTTCATCAGGCGCGGGTCGGGCGGAAAGGTCATCAGAGTGCCGGTGCCGGCATCGCCGGCGATGTTCCAGAACTCATTCGTCACCAGCGCATCGCCGCCGACCAGGGTGGCCTTCATACCCTGCTCCTTGGCCTGGCGGATGATCAGGCCGGCCTCGGTATGATAGCCGCCGACATAGATCACGGTCACGCCTGCCAGCTTCAGCCGGCTGACGAGGGAGGAGTAATCCTTTTCACCTGGTGTATAGGCAGTTGCCAGGACCTCCTTGCCACCCTTGGCGTGCAGCGCCTTCATGGTTTCATCCGCCAGGCCCCTGCCGTAGGCGGAGTTGTCGTTCAGGATGGCGATCTTCTCGTCTTTGAAATGAGTCGCCAGGTAGTCGCCGGCGACCTTGCCCTGGTTGTCATCCCGGCCGCAGACGCGGAAGGTGTTCCAGCTTCCCTCGTCGGTGTACTTGGGGTTGGTCGAACCCGGCGAGATCTGCAGGATTCCTTCCTCGGAATAGACCTTGCTGGCCGGGATCGAACTGCCGGAGCAGAAATGCCCGTCCACCATCTTCACGCCCTTGGAGGCAAGCTGGTTGGCGACCGAGACCGCCTGCTTCGGGTCGCACGCGTCGTCGCCGGTATCCAACACAAGCTGCTGGCCCAGCACGCCGCCGGCCTTGTTCAGGTCCGCGACCGCCTGTTCGGCGCCCGCCTTCAGCTGCGCGCCGAACGCCGCGTATTCCCCGGTCATTGGGCCGGCCACGGCAATATGGATCTGCGCGCTCGCGGGCATGGCCGCGCCGCCCAGCAGGATGGCCAGGGTCGCCACGGCGCCCAGAAGACCGTTGCGACGGCCCGGTAGGATGGATCTGTTCAGCATTTGAGCATCTCCGTCGTGTCACGAGGCCGCAGAGTCGGAACGCGGCGTGGAAGCGTAGCCTCCGGCCGGGGAAAGCGCCAGAATCGATATGAGTCGGCAAGGGTCAGGACATGCGTCGATCCGGTCCAACAAAGCCGCGCCTGCCTCGCAACGCTGGCTGTCGGCAGCAGGCGCGCATGGAAAACGACGGCGCCATGGTCAGCAGGTATTTCGCCTGCGGCCAGGGCAGGCCCCGGGTGCCGCAGGTGCGGGCGGTGTGCAGCACCAGGGCGGTGCCCTCGGCGCGGGATCCGGCCGGGCGCTGTCGTCGTCAGCGGACGTAGACACGGACCTGGCTGGCGGCCAGGTCCGGGTCGGTGCGCAGGCCCAGATGGATGCGGGACGCCGGCACGTGGTCGCGCATGATGGCGCGCATGACGTCGGTGGCGCGCTCCTGCCCCAGCGAGGCGTCGCTTGTATCCTTCAGGACCGAGATGACGTCGTACTGCACCTCCGGATCGCGGGACTCGGCGGCGCGCACCGCGGCATGCAGAAGCTGCGCGTAGTCGGGCGACGGGATGGTGTAGTCGATGGTGACCAGCGCGGTCCGCCGGTCGATCACCACGGGCGGCGGCGGGGGAGCCGGCTGCGCCTTGGCCTCGGGCGACGGGGCAAAGGTGCGCTGGTCGATCAGCGTACAGCCGGTGAAGCTCAGCAGGGCGAGAACAACGGGGACAAGGCGGGTCACTGCCGATACTCCAGGGCATCACGGTCAAGTTGGCGTTTGATACTGTCCAAATGCCGCCAGGGCCAGTCCCGTCCGCTTTCGCGCCGCATATTGCACGGTTGCCGCGGCGGACATGCGTAGGAGCAGGATCAGGCGGCGCCCCATGTGCATCAGGAAAAGCCCGCTCGCAAAGCAATGTCGTTCCCCATCGTCATCGCCCGGCGGCGGGGCAGGCGGCGCGGGCCTCCCGAACCTCGGATCGGCCAAGGTCGCCGGGGCGGTTGATCGTCGGGAATGTCATCCGGCGCAGGCTTGCGGGAAGCCGGGGCCTGGGCAAGATGCCCGCATGGCACAGACGAACCAACGCATCGACGGCAGGCGCCTCTGGGACAGCCTGATGAGCTTCGCGGAGATCGGCGCCACCCCCAAGGGTGGCGTGCGCCGCCTGACCCTCAGCGAAACCGACAAGCGCGGGCGGGACAGGTTCCGGGCGGAGTGCGAGGCGCTCGGCCTGACAGTGCGGGTGGATGCCATCGGCAACATGTTCGCCCGCCGCCCGGGGCGCGATCCCAACCGGGCGCCCGTGCTGTTCGGCAGCCACCTCGACAGCCAGCCGAGCGGCGGAAAATTCGACGGCGCGCTGGGGGTGCTGGGCGGGCTGGAGGTGATGCGCAGCCTGAACGACCTGGGCATCGTCACCGAGGCGCCGCTGGAGCTGATCAACTGGACGGACGAGGAAGGCTCCCGCTTCGGCCACAGCCTGATGGGCTCGGGCGTGTGGTCGGGGATCTTCACGCTCGACAAGGCCTGTGCGCTGACGGACGTCGAAGGCACGACGGTCGGCAGCGCGCTGGATGCCATCGGCTACCGCGGCACCGAGCCGGCGAAGCCGTTCCGGGCGGATGCCTATTTCGAGCTGCACATCGAGCAGGGGCCGATCCTGGAGCGGGAAGACAAGCCGATCGGCATTGTCACCGGGGCGCAGGCGATGGTCTGGTACGACGCGGTGACCATCGGCCGGGACAGCCACGCCGGCACGACGCCGCCCTCGGCGCGCAAGGACGCCCTGGTCTGCGCGGCCCGGATCATCGACCTCGTGGACCGGATGATGCGGGCGCGCGGCGAGGATGGGCGCGGCACGGTCGGGCAGTTGCTGGTCTCCCCCAACAGCCGCAACGTGGTGCCCGGCGAGGTGCGTTTTTCGGTCGAGTTCCGCCATCCGAGTGACGCCGAGGTCGATAAGCTGGACCAGGAATTCCCGCCGGCGGCGCAGTCGATCGCGGATGCATGCGGGGTGAAGCTGGAATTGACGACGCTGTTCAAGATCCCCGCGCAGCTGTTCGACCCGTCCTGCGTCGATCTGGTGCGGCAGGGCGCGGCGAAACTCGGCTACAGCACGCGGGAGATCGTCTCCGGCGCCGGACATGACGCGGTGTATGTCGCCCGGCACGTGCCGACGGCGATGATCTTCACGCCGTGCAGGGACGGACTGTCGCACAACGAGGAGGAAAGCATCGAGCCGGGGCAGGCGGAGGCCGGGTGCCAGGTGCTGTTCGAGGCGGTGGTGGCGCGGGCGAATCGGAATTTGTAGGAAGCCGGTCGGATGGGATACACGCCAGATCACGGCCCAGCTTGAAGCAGGCGTACCGCCTGGGTAGGTTCTACACCCCTCTCATTCATCGACCCATTATGGAAGAAGGCGCGATCTGAAGTGCACGATCAGAACAAGCTCACAAACGGTTTTTCATCGCACCAGGAGGCAGAGCACCATCGAATGCAATTCAGTCGGCAGATTGAAGTTTTTCACGCAGGCAAATTGCCTCGAGACATCGTGTTTGCACTCGACGAGTCTCACGCCAAGTATGGTATTGGAATGGAATGAGTTTGCCGAGCCTATTTGAATGGATAGTGTTTATCGATCAATGGCTTATCATGATACCTGATAGAGGAACACGGCGCCCACGACTTCCATGGAGGAACGGTCGTTGGAGGATGCCCACGACCCGCGCCTGCCGACAGTCAAGGGTGGAGGTAGTTCCCGGCTCGCTGCGATAAAGGAGGAGCAATTCGAGTAAAACAGGCTCCGCCAGGAGGGTCGCGCCTGACCATGCAGCATTATTCGGCCAGGTTCCGGGACTCGCAGGCTGTCTGGCCATGCAGCCTTTCGAATCTTCTTGACTGCATTCGACCAGTACACCTATCAGGGCTTCGATACCAAACCGGCTTGGGGTTTCGCCGGGCGGCAACTACACCTGACGTTCAGGAGGCTGACGCCCGTGATCCGCATCTCAACCGCCTCAATCCGCCCTCATCGCCAAGCTCAAACCGCCACAGCTTTGGCGCAGGAAAGTGTTGCCAGGGCACATACCTCCTCAACGGCAATGATCCGACTGACCAGACATGCGGCGGAAGCCATCCAAGCGCGGAATATCGCCATTGCGTGGGTAGAGGCGACGCTTCAGACGCCGGATTGGGTTGAAACTGACCCGCGTCATGCCGATCGGATGCGTGCTTATAAAGCCATTACTGATTTCGGCGGCCGGATCCTGCGGGTTGTCTTTCGGCAAGAGGGATCTGATATGATTGTCATTACCGCTCACCCAGATAGAGATGCCCGACCATGATGCGCACGAGTTATGATCCGGAGGCCGATGCGATGTTCGTCTGGTTTGCCCCTGAGGGAACAGCATCCGCGACCACGAAAGAGGTTGCTCCCGGCATACTGCTGGATTTCGATACGGCCGGAAACGTAGTTGGTATAGAAATCCTTGATGTGCGGGAACGTGTTATGGAACAGCGCGACAAGGCAGCGTGACCACCGGCCACGCGCCGGCGGATCCACGTCCGCTTCAAGCAGGCAGCGGGAACTGCTCCAGATACGGCCTGTAGTCCGGCTCCACGTCGATCTGCAGCGTTGCCAGCACCCGGACCACCGCGTTGTAAAAGCCGATGGTCAGCGTCAGGTCCACCACCTGCTCGTTCCCCAGCTCGGCCCGCAGCGCCGCGAATGTCGTCTCGGCCATGGCCCCGTCGGCTGTCATCTCGCGTGCCCCTCTCAGCACGGCCTTGGTCAGCTCGTCGAGGTGCGTCGGCTTGCCGGCCGTGTCGTCGATCAGCGCGTGGATGTCGTCATCGCTGACGCCGAAATCATGGCCGATCTTGACATGGTGCGACCATTCATAGGGCGACCGCGCCAGCCAGCCGACCTGCAGGATGGCCAGTTCCCGCAGCCGCGGATCGAGCTTGCTGCCATAGCGGATGTAGCTGCCCAGGCCGGAGAACGCCCGCGCCGCCTGAGGTGAGTTCACCAGCGCCTTGAACAGCCAGATCGGCCGCTTGAGCAGGTCCTGGTCCTCGGGCGCAAGGTCGGACGATTCCAGATACGGGACTCGGGCCATGGTGTTCCCCCAGATTGTGATGGCACCAGCGTAAGGCCCGCCGCCGGACGCGCAACCGCGGACGCTTGCGCAAAGAGCGATCCGCGGGTCACATCACGTTCCTCTGACGGAGACGTTCATGCGTGCCATTGTTGTTCCTGGCGGCTGGCTGACGATCCATGCGGAAACCTTCCGGGCGGCGCTCGGCCGCGGCGGCGTGCGCGCGGACAAGCACGAGGGCGACGGCGCGACTCCGGTTGGCGTGCTGCCGTTGCGGAAAGTGCTGTACCGGCCCGATCGCGGCCTTGCGCCGCACTGCGCCGTCGCAGTCCAGCTCCTCGCTCCGGATGATGGCTGGTGCGACGATCCCGGGTATCCTGACTACAACCGCCCGGTCCGGCTGCCGATCGGCGCCAGTGCCGAGGCGTTGTGGCGGGAGGACAGGGTGTACGACATCATCGGCGTGCTGGGATGGAACGATTCGCCGGTGCAGCCGGGCCGCGGCTCGGCGATCTTCCTCCACATCGCCCAACCCGACTATGCGCCGACCGAAGGCTGCATCGCGCTGGCGGAACCCGACCTGCGGCGCGTGCTGGCCATGGGGCTGACCGAGATCGTCGTCAGGGACGCCTGACCGGCGCGAATCGTGTTGCCTCCTGCTGGCAGCGCAGCGCCAGCCGGCAGACCGAGAAGGCGCGGCCGTCCTCGGACACCCGGCCGGCCCGGTCGCGGACGTCGTCCAGGAAGTCCCGGTAATAGGTCACCGGCACCCCGCTGCAGTCCTGGTAGCGGGTGCGCTGCCGGTTGGCGACGAACATGTGCTCGCCGCCTGCCCTGCCCTCGATATCCAGGTTCTTGCGCAGTTCCAGCGTGCCGTCGGTGCCGACGAGGAACAGCCGCCCGTCGCCCCAGTCGGGCATCCCGTCCGGCGTGAACCAGTCGAGCCGGATCGAGCCGAGCATCGTGTCGCTGCGCAGGGTGATCGCGGCGAAGTCCTCGAAACCCGGCGGTTCGGTGCCGAAGGCGCCGATGGTGCTGGACAGGATCGTCGCGTCCATCATCGCCCCCTTGGCCTCGGCGAAGGCGAGGAACTGGTCGATCGAGTGCGTGCCGATGTCGTTGATGATGCCGCCGTAGGCCGCACGCTCGAAGAACCAGGCCGGGCGCAGCGCGCGGTTCAGGCGATGCGGCGCCAGGCTGGTCAGGCTGACCAGGCGGCCGATCTCGCCGGACCGGACCACGGCCAGCGCCGCCTGCACCGCCGGCGAGGTCAGCCGGCCCAGACAGATCGACCAGATCCGGCCGGTTTCCCGCACGGCCGCTTCCACGGCGGCAAGCTGATCCGCCGTCGTCACGCCGGGCTTGTCCACCATCACGTCCTTGCCGCGCCGCATCGCCTCGATCGCTAGCGCCGCCCGGTCGCGCGGCACCGCGGCCAGTACGACGAAATCGATCGACGGGTCATCCAGCAGCCGCTCCCGTTCGATCGCCGGCACGTCGGGAAAGCGCTTGCGGAAACCGACCAGCACGCGCGGGTCCGTCGTTTCCGGATCATGCCCGGCGCACGCGGCGCCGGCGGCGAGAAGGCCGGCGGTCATGTCATAGACATGGCGGTGGTCAAGACCGATCGCGGCAAAGCGGGTCATCGGCGTTCCTCCCGGACGCAACCTTGCAGCATCTTTCCCCTGCGGCAACCGCGGTCCAATATGCCGCCGATTCACACGGGGAGAGGAAACCAATGACAGATCGGATCGCCATCATCACCGGAGCCGGCAGCGGGATCGGGCGCGCCTCGGCCCTGGCGCTGCTGGACGGAGGCTGGTCGGTCGCGCTGGTCGGCCGCCGCCAGGACGCGCTGGAGGAGACCGCCGCCCTGGCAACCAGCGACAACTCGCTGGTGGTGCCGACGGACGTCACTGATCCGGCGCAGGTCGACGCCCTGTTCGCCAAGGTGAAATCGACCTTCGGCCGGCTGGACATGCTGTTCAACAACGCCGGCGGCAACGTGCCGCAGACCAATTTCGGCGATTTCACCTTCGAGATGTGGCGCAAGGTCTGCGCGATCAACCTCGACGCCATGTTCCTCTGCGCCAACGCGGCCTTCCGGATGATGCGCGACCAGCAGCCGCGCGGCGGGCGGATCATCAACAACGGCTCGATCTCGGCCCACAACCCGCGGCCGGGGTCCGTCGCCTACACCTCGACCAAGCATGCGGTCACCGGCCTGACCAAGACGATCGCGCTGGACGGGCGGCAATACGACATCTGCTGCGGCCAGATCGACATCGGCAACGCCGCCACGCCGATGACGGCGAAGTCCACCGAGGGCCAGTTGCAGCCGAACGGACAGATCGCGGTGGAGCCGCGGATGGACGTCAACCATGTCGGCCAGCAGGTGGCGTTCATGGCGAACCTGCCGCTGGAATCGAACGTGCAGTTCGTCACCATCATGGCGACGAAGATGCCCTGGATCGGCCGCGGCTGATGCCGGCCGGGCGGCGACGCCTTCTGGGTCTGGCGGCTGCCGCCCTGTCTGCCGGTCCGGTCCTTGGGGCACCGGCGATGAAAGGAAAAAAGCCGGCGCCGCCCCCGAATATCGTTACGGAGACGCATCGCGGCAAGGTGCGCGGCGCGCTCGAGGACGGGATCAAGGTGTTCAAGGGCATTCCCTACGCCGCGAGCACCGCCGGCCTGAACCGCTTCCACCCACCGAAACCGGCGAAGAACTGGACGGGCGTGCGCGACGCGATCGCTTATGGGCCGATGTGTCCGCAGCTTCCCGCCGCGCGCGCCAGCTATGCGGCATCCTGGACGACCGACAAGGAAGCCAGCGAGGATTGCCTTGTGCTGAACGTCTGGACCCCGGCGCTGTACGACCAGCGGAAGCGGCCGGTGATGGTCTGGCTGCACGGCGGCGGGTTTTCCGCCGGCTCCGGGTCGCGCAACGTGTACGACGGCACACGCCTGTGCCAGCGCGGCGATGTCGTGGTGGTGACGGTCAATCACCGGCTGAACGTGTTCGGCTTCCTGTACCTGGGACGGCTCGGCAGCAGCGAGTATGCGGAGTCGGGCAATGCCGGCATGCTCGACCTGATTGCCGCCTTGCACTGGGTGCACGAGAACATCATGGCGTTCGGCGGCGACCCCGCCAACGTCACGATCTTCGGCCAGTCGGGCGGCGGCGCGAAGGTCAGCACGCTGCTCGCCATGCCGCAGGCGCGCGGGCTGTTCCACAAGGCGATCGTGCAGAGCGGCTCGCACCTGGAGGGGCTGACGCCGGCCGAGGCGACGAAACATGCGCTGGCGTTCCTGTCGGCGGTGGATGTGAAGCCAACGGAATTGCAACGCCTGGCGCGGCTGCCGCCGGACAAGCTGGTGGCCGGCCTGAAGACGGTGATGCAGGCGCCCGGCCCGAAGCCGAACTACAGCCCGGTGGTCGATGGCATCGTGCTGCCGAAGGGACCGTGGCAGCCGGACGCGCCGGCCGTGTCGGCCGCGATCCCGATGATCGTAGGCACCACGGGAACCGAGACGACAACGCTGCTGGCATCGCATGCGCCCGAGGATTTCCACATGGATGAGGCGACGCTGACCAGGCGCCTCGGCGCGTGGATACCGGAGAAGGAAATCCCCGTGATTGTGGCCGGATTCCGCCGCATCATGCCGTCCGCCTCGCCGTCCGGCCTGTATTTTGCCATCACCGCCGATCGGCGCGTGCGGCAGCAGGCCTGGGCGCAGGCGGAGCGCAAGGCGGCCCAGGGTGGGGCGCCGGTCTGGCTATATGAGCTGGACTGGAAGACGCCGGTCGATGGCGGCAAATGGGGATCGCCGCATTTGCTCGATGTGCCCCTGGTCTTCGACAATGTCGCCAGATCGGCGTCACTGGTGGGAACCGGGCCGGAACCACAGATTCTGGCTGACCAGATGAGCGCCACCTGGATTGCCTTCGCCAGAAACGGGAGTCCCGACAACGGCGCCATTCCGAAATGGCCGCCGTTTTCATCCGCCACCCGCGCAACGATGGTGTTCGACCGGGAGTCCCGGGTGATGGATGATTTCCGCGGCGATGAGCGGAGGCTGCTGGCATCGCTGCCGCTGGTGAAGGTGGTCCGATGACGGGTGGCTTGAACCGCTGCGAGACCCGATGCGTTACCATGCCGTAGACCGGGAGGGTGATATGGATCGAATCAAGGTTCTGAATGAAACGTTATGGCCGAAGGTGCCGAAGGACGTAATTGCGGAAGCCGAGCATGCGGCGAAGCTGGATACGGTGTGGATCGCGTTGCAGGGAAACGGGCATATCGTCGCGATGGATGGGCCCGGTGATCCGGATGTCGCGACCGGTGATGTCACGTTCATTGCGGAGGTTGCACCCAGTCAGGACTGAACTCCGCCGCGTGCGTGCTGATCGACGGTGGCGTGTCGTGGCACTGGTTGTCACAGCTCCCATGCACATGAGCGCCAAGGGCCCGTCCGAGCAAGGTCGTCTCCCCATCGTCATAGCCGGGCGTGCCCCCATATGTAGCAGGATAAGACGGCGGCTGAAGGAGGATTTGGTGCCGCGGCCGTTCTCTCACCGTCATGGCCGGGCGTGTCCCGGCCATCCACCCCCCCGCCGTCGAAGCGCGGATGGCCGGGACTGCCGCCCGGCCATGACGGTGAGGGAGAAGCCCTTGCTCCGCCATGCCGGTTATCCTGCTACATATGGGGACACGCCCGGCCATGACGATGGGGAGAAGCCCTTGCTCCGCCAGTTCGCT
Source organism: Rhodopila globiformis (assembly GCF_002937115.1). Taxonomy (GTDB): domain Bacteria; phylum Pseudomonadota; class Alphaproteobacteria; order Acetobacterales; family Acetobacteraceae; genus Rhodopila; species Rhodopila globiformis. Next base: position 37,042 of record NZ_NHRY01000266.1, read on the forward strand.
CATTCTGACACGCATGGGGCGTGTCCCGGCCGTGCCGGAGAGAGAACGACGGCGACTTCCCCTTACTGCCAGGGATCAACCAGCACTTTGGCGTGACGTTCCGGATTCGCCAGGTCCGCGAAGGCATTGTCCACCCCCTCCAGCCCGACCGTCCCGGTGATCAGCGGCGTCACGTCCACCCTGCCCTCGGCGATATGGTGCAGGCTCTCGGCAAACTCCTGCGGCGTGTAGGCGAGCACGAACTGGACATTCAGCTGCTTGACGATGCCGAAGAACGGCTCGAACCGGTCGGTTTCCATGCAGACGCCCACAACGACGACCCGGGCCGACGGGGGCGCGCCCTCGATGATCTGCTGAATCACGCCGGGCACACCGACGCATTCAAAAATCACCGCCGGACGCAGCTTCGGGCTGAGCCCGAACAACTGGGCGTAGCGGCCGCCGTCATAGCCCTCGGGCTTCGCCGCCTGCAGCCAGGTTTCATAGGGCGAGTTCTGCGCGGGGTCGATGACGATATCGGCGCCCATCTTCAGCGCCAGGGCGCGCCGCGTGGGTGAAAAATCGGCGGCGATGATGGGATGGATGTTCCGGATCGCCAGCCCGGCGATCACCGCCAGCCCGACCGGGCCGCAGCCGACGACCAGAGGCACGTCCTCCGCCGTCAGCCGCGCGTGCTGCACGGCGTGCCAGCCGACCGCTATCGGCTCGGTCAGCGCGGCGCTGGACGCCGGCAGGCCGTTCGGCACGGCCAACACAAGCCGATCGGCCAGCGGCATGTATTGCGCGAACCCACCGGCAATGTCGTTGGAGTAGCCGATCCCCTGCACCGTTTCGCCGGCGAGCGTCATCGGCATCGAGCAGACCAGCGTGCCGGGCGCGAGGCGCGGCGGCGTGCGCGGCCCGTACTCCACCACCTCACAGCAGAATTCGTGTCCGAAGACCACGTCCCGGTCCGCATCCATCGACCAGCGGTTGCCGGCGCGCTGTGCCAAATTCACAAACTGATGCGTGTGTTTGGCGGCGTGCAGATCCGATCCGCAGATCCCGCAGGCGACCGTACGTACCAGCACCTGTCCTTCCACCGGCTTCGGATCCGGGAGCGTATCGACGACGATCGAGCCTTTCCGGAATACCGCAGCACGCATGTGTCTCCTCCTGTGTGTCTTTTAGCGCAGCGTGATCCGCCAGCTCCGATCTTCCAGCGCATCCAGCAGCGCGTCCAGGGTCAGGCGCGGCAGGCGCCCCAGCAGCCGCGACCGTTTCGGCGCGATCCGGCGCGGACGCGCGCGGTCGCCGCCAAGCTGGCGCACCAGATCGTCCACCGTCGAGAACCCGTCGATCAGGCCGAGTTCCAGCGCCTGCTCGCCAAGCATGAAGCCGCCGTCGAACAGGGTGTCGTCATCCGCCTTCAGGCGCGCGCCACGCCGACTGCGCACCCAGTCCTTGAAGCGGACGTGCAGCTTCTCCATCAGATCCTTGACGAAGGCGACATCCTCGGGCTTTTCCGGACTGAACGGATCGAGCCGCACCTTGTTGCGGCCGGCGGTGTAGATCCGGCGCTCGATGCCGAACCGGTGCAGCAGGCCGGGAAAGCCGAAGCCGCCGCCGACGACGCCGATGGAGCCGACGATGCTCATGGGGCTGGCGTGGATCTCGTCGCCCGCGCAGGCGAGCCAGTAGCCGCCGGACGCCCCCATCTCCCGAATCACCGCATGAACGCGCACTCCGGTGCGTTCGGCGTGGGAGCGGATCATGCCGGCGATCAGCTCGGACTGCACCGGCGATCCGCCGGGGCTTTCGATGTCGAGGATGACTGGCCGGCGGCCCGCCGAAGCAAAGGCTTTTTCGATCAGCGGCCGGGCCGAGTCGGCATTCAGCATCCCCGGCCGAGGCGCGATGATGCCGTGCAGGATGATCACGTTCAGGCGAGGCCGGCGCCACGGCAGCAGGCTGGTTCCGATCATGCGCGCTGGCTCCGCAGGTCCGCCAGGCCGCGCAGGGCCGTGCCGTCGGCGGCGAAGTTGGAGGGATCGAGCCAGGCCAGCAGCGCGTCGCGGCAGGGCGGCCACTCCTCCCCGACAAGACTGTACCAGTCGGTGTCGCGCTGGCGTCCTTTGACGATCATGTGCATCCGGTGTCGTCCTTCATAGGTGAAGCCCAAACGTTCGGCCGCGCGTTTGGATGGCGCATTCAACGCATTGCATTTCCATACCATGCGGCGGTAGCCCAGGTCGTCCGCGGCCAGCTTCAGCAACAGGAACATGGCCTCGGTCGCGGCGCGCGTGCGCTGCAGGCCGGGGCTGAACCAGATGTTGCCGATCTCGATCGATGCGTTCTTCGGCTGGATGTCCATCAGCGCGAGCCAGCCTGCCACCACGCCTGTGGTGACGGGACGCACCGCCCACAGCATCGGGTCATGGGTCGCGGCGAGGTCCATGACCTGCCGCGCCATGGCCTCGGCGGAGGCGAACGGACCAGCTCCGAGGTAGGTCCAGGTTTCGTCCGCGCCCTGGGCGGACCGCCAGAGTTCCGCGGCATGGCGCCGGTGCAAAGGCTCAAGCGAAGCGTACTGCCCGCGGATCGGAACGCGCGCGGGCAGCGGACGCGGTGTCGGATCGACCTTCGGGCCAATCGGCAAAGGCATGACAGATTCCTTCATTTCGTGGGATACCGTGACTTCAGTGACGGCTGCGGACAAGCCGTCATTGCTCCGGCTTCGCGGCCGGTGTTCCCTTTTCATACGGGAGACCACCATGCTTCTGAGAGTTGTTCTGGCGGCCGCGGTTGCGGCGGCCTTCGTCGCGTCCGCCTCCGCCGCGACGATGAGCTACACGGCTACCCTGTCTGGCCGCAACGAGGTGCCGAAGGTGCAAACCAAGGGATCGGGCAAACTCGAAGCCACGGTCGATTCGGCAACGAAGGAACTGAAGTACACACTGACTTTTGAAGGCCTGAGCGGCCCTGTCACCGGTGCTCATTTTCATGGCCCGGCGACGCGCCGGCAGACCGCCGGTGTGATCGCGCCCATCGACGGCTCGAATCCCGCAAGTCCCGTCAGCGGTTCGATCACCCTGACCGAGCAGCAGCTCAAGGAGCTGCGGTCCGGCAGGATCTACGTCAACATCCATACCGCCGCTCATCCGGGCGGCGAGATCCGTGGCCAGGTCGTACACGTCAGAACCAGGAAGTCGAGAGCGGCCGCACCGGCGCCGGCCGCTGCCGCGCCGACCGAGATGGCGCCGGCTACCGAAGCACCGGCCGCGACCGCTCCGGCGAGGTAAGCTTCGCCGGCACGCTGCCTCCGTTCCATGTTCCTGCCGAACCGTTGGGGGGAGGCAGCGTGTGCCTCGCCACGACCTGTGGCTTCCCGGGTTTCGTTGTCAAAAGCCGGAATCGAGGTCAGGTCCACCCCTGCGCCGGGGTCAGCCGGACCAGCGGTCATTCTTCCGGCACTGCAATCAGAGCCGGGACATTCTAGAACGGCATCAAAATATCCAGCATCTGCTCGCCCCAGCGGGCACGCTGCAGATCCGTCAATTGCCCTCGACCGCCATAGGAAATGCGCGCTTCCGCCATGCGATCGTGCGTCACCGTGTTGTCGGATGCGATGTCCTGCGGGCGGACGACCCCGGTAATCCGAAGATCCCGCAATTCACCGTTGACCATGAATTCCTGATGGGCGGCGACGACAAGGTTGCCGTTGGGCAGGACCTGCGTGACGACGCCTGCCAGCCGCAGCGTCACCGCCTCCGTGCGCTGGATCTGGCCGGTCCCGGTGTTGTTGTTGGCGCTGCTCGCGGAGACCAGGCTCGACGCCGTGACCGTTTTCGGGATCATGGCCTCGAGTCCGAAGAAATTCGGCAATCCGGCGGACTCGGTGCTGGTCCGGTTGGCGGACGTGACGTTCTTCAGGTTGGCGGCATCGTTCATGTTGACCACCACCGTGACGATATCGCCCACCTGCGCGGCGCGCTGGTCCTTGAAGAAGGCGCGTGACCCGGACCGCCAGAGCGCGTTCGGCTCGTTCGGCGTGGGCTCCCGCCTGGGCATCGGCATGGAGACCGGGCGCCATGACGGGTCCTTGGTGGGGTCCGCCGTCGGCGTCATCGCCGGATCCCGCCCGACCTCGGACAGGCGGGTGAGAAGGCCGCAACCGCTCAGCAGCATGACGGAAAGGACGCAGGGAAGAAGCCGCCGGATGTTCATTGCAGGGCCGCATTCCGGCTGCTCAGCCTGGCCGGCTGGATGATCACGCTCACCTGGTCGGGGGCGGTCACCTGGGCCGTGACCGCTGCGCTCGAGCTCTTCGGCTGCACGCGGATAATGTCGCCGGCCGCGCCGGCCTCCAGCGCCACCGCCTGGCTCGAAATGAACAGGTCGGCCGCCTGCAGTTCCAGGCGAACGACCCCGCCGCGTTGAACCAGCACAGGCCGGACCAGATCCTCCAGGCGGATCGGCATGCCGGCGGCAACCGGTCGGCGAAGCTGCATGCCGACAATCCTGTCGATCGAACGGGCAATTTCATACTGCAGCAAGGTCTTCCTGATCCGCCCCATCCTGAGATCGCCGGCACGGATGACCGTCTCCGGCAGCAGGCGGGTGGCGCAGACCGGCGCCTCGACCACTTCTGCAACGCGGCCACTGAGCGGCATTTGCACCCGGTTCATCGCCTTCCCGGTCACCACCAGCATTGCCGAAAAGCGACCGGTGTTGCTGTCGAGGTCGAGTTGCGACACCGTCGGGACAGGCGTTGCCTCGGCAGGAATGACCGGCGGCACGAAATCCGGCATGTCGATATCGAACTCGCCCGCCTCGCCGGTCGCCTTTATCTCAGCCCGCAGCGCGTCCAGGACAATGTCTTTCGACAGTGGCTGGCCGGGCCACTCCAGCACGGCGCGATCCCCTTCGGAGATCGAGCGCCAGTGAACGTCATACTGGCGCGCAATCGCATCCAGTTGCGGCGCCTGGACCACGATCCGTCCGCCCGGCGCCGGTCCCGGTCCCAGCAGCCGATCGGCATAGCGCCCGGCGTTGTCGAACAGATCGCGGAGATAGACGTTGGGACCGTGCAGCGTCGTCATGGTCCGCAAGGATGCCGCGTGCGCCTCGATCGACAGCGCCACGGCGAACAATGCCGCCAGGAAGCGCATCGGATTACCGCAGATTGGTCAGGGTGGACAGCATCTCGTCGCTGGTGGTGATCACCTTGCTGTTCATCTCATAGGCGCGCTGGGCGGTGATCAGGTTGGTGATCTCGGTCACCACGTTGACGTTGGAGGTCTCGACGAACCCCTGCATGACCGAGCCGAAGCCCGGCGAACCAGGGTTGCCGGTGACCGGCGAGCCCGAGGCCGCGGTCTGCATGAACAGGTTCCCGCCCTGCGCGTCGAGACCGGCTTCATTGGGAAACACCGCAAGCTGAAGCTGCCCGATGGTCTGCGGCGCCGTCTGGCCGGCAATCGTCGCCTGCACCTGGCCGGAGGTATTGATCGTCACCCCGGTTGCCCCCGTGGGAATCTGCAGCCCGGGCTGAACCGTATAGCCGTCCGCCGTGACGATCGTGCCGTCTGCCCCGAGCGCGAAGGTTCCGTCCCGCGTATAGGCTGTCTGGCCACTGGGCAACGTAATCTGGAAGTAACCATTGCCCTGGATCGCCAGGTCCAGGGAGTTGGAGGTTTGCTGCAGGTTGCCCTGCTCGTTGATCCGGTAGATGGCCGCCGTCTTGACCCCGAGCCCGACCTGGGCGCCGGACGGCACGATCGTCCCGCTGTCGGAACTGTCAGAGCCGACGCGGCGCAGGTTCTGGTAGATCAGGTCCTGGAATTCAGCCCGCGAGCGCTTGAAGCCCGTGGTGGTCATGTTGGCCATGTTGTTGGAAATGACTTCGACATTGGTCTGCTGGGCCTGCATCCCGGTGCCGGCGATATCGAGCGAACGCATGCATCAACCTCCTGTTGATCCAAAAATGCCGGCCTTACGAACCCGGCGGCAGCAGCTTGTCGATCATGGTCTGCTGGCGGTCGCTTTCCGCCTGGACAAGCTGCGTGACGAACTCGAACTCACGCAGGTCGTTCGTCATCCGCGTGACCTCCATCACCGGCTGGACATTGGAGTCCTCGACCGCGCCCTGCACGATGCCGGGCGACGCGACCGGAGAGGTCGGGCTGTCGGACACGAAGTTGGTTGCTCCCTCGGCCCGCATCTTCATCGGATCGTTCGGCCGCACGACGCCGATCTTGCCGACCGGTCCGTTTTCCGAGCTGATGGAGCCGTCACTGGCGATGGTGATCCGCGTATCCGTCGGCGAAAGCCGGATCGGCTTGCCGGCGACATCGAGCACGGGATTGCCCCTGCCGTCCGCCAGCATGCCGTTCGGCATTGGTCCGAACCGCCCGTCGCGGGTCAGCCGTGGACCGGCCTTGGTATTGACGGTGAAGTAGCCGTCGCTGCTCAGCGCAAGGTCGAAGGGGTTGCCGGTGTGTGTGATCGTGCCCGGCTGCTGCTCCCGCCAGGTTGCGCGGTCCTGGGTATAGGCGACGGTGCGGTCGCCCGGCACGGTTGACCCGGACGGCTGGCGGTCGATCCAGGCGCTGAACTGGACGCGCTCGGCCCGGAAGCCCGGCGTACTGGCGTTGGCCAGGTTGTTCGCGGTGACGTCCATCGCGCGTTGCTGCGCGACCAGCCGTGAGGCAGCGAGTGCGGTCGTGATGTCCATACGCGCGTCGTCCGCAAGCGCCGTGCCAGAGCCGCGGCGGCCGGAAACGCGCGCCAATCCGCGGGCCGCAGCGTGCGGTTCAGCAGCGGATGCCGCTTTGACCCGGCAAATCCTGCCGCCCGGCACAATAGACCCGTCCTGGGTGATCCGACACCGGAATGTCCGTCAACCATTCGTTAACGGTTGTCTGGCATCCTGTCCTGCATGAGTGCCCCGGAAGAGCCCGCCGCGGAAGATGTCGCCGAACAGCCCAAACAGGCGTCCGGCAAGCGCAAGCTGATCCTGATCGCCATTCCGGTTGTCCTGGTCCTGGCCCTCGCTGGCCTGTGGTTCAGCGGCGTCCTGCCGCACCTGCTTGGCATGGACAAGCCGAAGGCGCATGTGGAGGAGCCGCCTCCTCCGCCGACCTATGTCGATGTGCCGGAAATGGTTGCCAACCTGAACAGCGGCACGCATCGCGCGAGCTACATCAAGGTCGTTGTGCGGGTGGAAGTGCCAAAGCCCGATGACGTCGCCAAGGTCAAGGCAGTGATGCCGCGGCTGCAGGACCTCATGCAGACCTATCTCCGGGAGATGCGGCCGGACGAACTGCGCGGCTCGGCCGGAACCTACCGGCTGCGCGAGGAACTGCTGGCCCGCGCCAACGTCGCGGTGGCGCCGGCCAGGATCAGCGATGTCCTGTTCACCCAGATGATCATCCAATGAGCGATACGCCCCAGCAGTCCGACGAGGATCTTGCCGCCGCCTGGGGCGCGGAGACCGGCACCGAGCCTGCGGTGGACAGCGCCCAGGCCGCGCGCGTGCTGAACCAGGCGGAAATCGACAGCCTGCTTGGCTTCGACAACGGCCCGGCTTCCGGCGAAGACCGGACGGGCATGCAGAAGATCATCCAGTCCGGCCTCGTCTCCTACGAGCGCCTGCCGATGCTGGAGATCGTATTCGACCGGCTGGTCCGCATCATGTCCACCAGCCTGCGCAACTTCACCTCGGACAACGTCGAAGTCGGCATCGACAACATCATCTCGCTGCGGTTCGGCGACTACCTGAACTCGATCCCGCTGCCGGCCATGCTGGCGGTGTTCAAGGCCGAGGAGTGGGACAACCAGGGCCTGATGGTCATCGATTCAGCGATGATCTACTCGATCGTCGACGTGCTGCTGGGCGGCCGGCGCGGCACCGCCGCCATGCGGATCGAGGGCCGCCCCTATACCACGATCGAGCGCACGCTGGTCGAGCGGCTGATCCAGGTGGTGCTGACCGACCTGTCCACCAGCTTCGATCCGCTCTGTCCGGTGACCTTCCGGTTCGAGCGGCTGGAGGTCAATCCACGCTTCGCCACGATCAGCCGCCTGTCGAACGCGGCCATCCTGGCGCGACTGCGCATCGACATGGAGGATCGCGGCGGCCGCGTGGAACTGCTGCTGCCATACGCGACGCTCGAACCCGTGCGCGAACTGCTGCTGCAGCAGTTCATGGGCGAAAAATTCGGCCGCGATTCGATCTGGGAAACCCATCTCGCCGAGCAGCTCTGGAACACCGAAGTCGAGCTGTCTGTCGTGCTGGATGAGCATGTCATGCGTTTGTCTGACGTGATTGCCTTGAAGCCGGGTCATCAGCTTCTGCTCAATACTGTCCCGGGCGGGATCGTGACCGTCCGGTGCGGCTCGATCGCCTTGTTCGAGGGCCGGGTCGGCCAGAAGAACAACCACGTCGCGGTCAAGATCGAGAACGAGCTGTCCCGCGCGCACCAGCCGGATCGCGGCTAGTACCGGCCGCCGAAGACACCGCCGCCATTCCCTCAACCCTTGCAACGAGCGGCACTGTGGTCCCGGACGTGTCAAGGCAGCGGCGGAGCCTGGATTGGCGACCGATTTTTAACACGGAGTTGGCCAGCCGGCGGCTCCGGCGCCGCGATGGCGGAAAATGGGCGAGACCCGTTCTCTCACCGTCATGGCCGGGCGTGTCCCGGCCATCCACCCCCGCCGCCTGTGCGCAGATGGCCGGGACACACCCGGCCATGACGATAGGGAGACGACCTGGCTCCGCCCTGCCATTGGCGCCTGCGGGTCCGCAATTTCATAGGAGAACCCGAAGGACCACCGAGGACCACGAAGGGTGTGAACGAGTCAGCCAATGACACGGCGCAGGCCGTGCGAAAGGTACAAAGCATAAATCGCCTCGAACAGGCCAGCCGCTGCTGCGATGCGCTTTGATCGCCAGTTCAGGGATGCGGCGTGTCCGGTCCCGCATAGCCAGCATGGTCCGGTCTCCGTGGCGCTTCGTGCGCCCTCCGTCTTCTCCGTGTTGAAAATCAAGGAAGAATGAGCAAGCACGGACGGTTCCGCGGGAGGCACTGCCACCGCCCGCCCCGGCTTCAGTCCCCATCCTCGCCGATGGTGGCCGGGACAAAAGCCGGAGTGCCTTCTGTCCCATCCAATGGGGGTCGGCATTTCCGGCGGGCCGTACCGGGCAAGAAAAGATGCGGACACGCCGGCACGCTCACCATTTGTTAACGTTTGCCTGCCACAGTCGTGGACATGGAATGGGCTTTGGAACTTGTCCTGGTCGGGTTGCTGGTCGTGACGTTGTTTCACGCGATCAGGCTCGAGCGCGCCCTGGTCAGGCTGAGACGCGACCGGGCCTCGCTCGAGAAGCTGGTGACGGGCTTTGCGGCCAGTACCCAGCAGGCGGAAAGCGGCATCCAGCGGCTCCGTTCCGCGGCCGACGGTGCCGGGCGGCAGCTGGAGACCCAGTTCGCGAAGTCCGTTTCGCTCAAGGATGATCTTGCATTCCTGACAGAACGCGGAGACCGCCTCGCCGATCGGCTGGAGGCATTGGTGCGGGAAGCGCGGCCGTTGGCGCAAAAGCCCGCCAGAGGCGATGACCCAGCGCCACCAGCCAGCCACAGCCAGGTCGAGCGGGACATTCTCCAGGCATTGCGGATGGCCCGATGATGCTGAAGATTCCTGCCCCACGCCTGCTGCCGATGACCATCACGACGCTTGCGGCGCTGCTGCTGGTCAAGAGCGGCGACATTCTGGAAGCGGCGTTGACCGCGGATCACCGGCCCGACCGGGCGATGATGGCGATTGCCAGCGCGGTGGGAGCGGAAACGGACAGCGCCAAAGGCGCCGCCAGGCCGACGGCCGGGCCCGCGGCGGACCAGACCCCGTCTCCCCAGGCTGCGGCACCGGCAGATCCGCCGATCAGCGAGAGCGAGAAGGCCATTCTGCTGGACCTGCGGCAGCGGCGGAAGGAACTGGACGCGCGGGCCGAAGCGCTGGCGGAACGGGAATCCGTCCTGGCGGCGGCAGAAGCGAAGGTCGCAGCGCGTGTCGCTGAACTGCAAGCGCTGCAGAAGCAACTGGAAGGCCTGGACGCCGCCCAGAAGCAGAAGGAGGACGCCGGCTGGCAAGGCCTCGTCAAGCTGTACGAAGCGATGAAGCCAAGGGACGCGGCGGTGATCTTCAATGACCTGTCGATGCCGGTGCTGCTCCAGGTGGTCGACCGGATGAAGGACGCCAAGGCGGCAGCCATCATGGCGGCCATGGCCCCGGAAAGGGCGCGTGAGGTGACCGCGGAACTGGCTCAGATGCGAACCGGTCGAAACAATGCCGCAGATGGCGCGGAGCCGGCGCCCGGTTCCGCCGGCGAAAAGGCTTCGGGTGGCTGAAGGCGACTGCGAGAGGAGAAAGCGAAAATGGCAATCGACAAGTCCATGAACGTGCTGATCGTGGACGACTACAAGACCATGTTGCGGATCATCCGCAACCTGCTGAAGCAGATCGAATTCAACAATGTCGAGGAAGCGACGGACGGCGCGGAAGCGCTGTCGAAGCTGCGCGGCGGCAATTTCGGCCTGGTGATCAGCGACTGGAACATGCAGCCGATGACGGGCCTGCAACTGCTGCAGGAAGTCCGGGCCGACAACCGCCTGAAGGCCATGCCGTTCATCATGATCACGGCGGAAAGCAAGGCCGAGAACGTCGTCGCGGCCAAGGCGGCCGGCGTGTCGAACTACATCGTCAAGCCGTTCAACGCCGAAACGCTGAAGGACAAGATCGAGAAAGTGCTCAGCCATGCCTGATCCCACCGACGACACGGGCCAAGCCAGGATCGAAGCGCTGAAGGCGAGGCTGGCCGCGATCCGGGCACAGCAGCCTGAAGTCGAGCCGGAAATGTTTACGGAGGTAGTGCGCGCCGTGTTGACGACGATCAGTGACGACCTGACGGTGAAGGAAGCAAAGCTGCTGCGGGAAGTCGAGGAGCTCGGGCGCACCATCGCAACCGCAAAGGCGGAAATCGCGACACTGCGGGTGGACGACATCACGGATCGCGATATCCCGTTCGCCACGGACGAGCTGGATGCCATCGTGGATCATACCGCCCAGGCGACGCATTCGATCCTGGAGAGCTGTGAGACGCTCGACGAGGTGTCGGCGACCATCAGCGGCGATCCAGCGGCGAAGCTCCAGACTGCGACGACCCGCATCTACGAGGCGTGCAGCTTCCAGGACATTACCGGGCAGCGCATTACCAAGGTCGTAACGACCCTCAAGACCATCGAAGCCAAGGTCGCGCAGATCATCAGCACGTTCGGCTCGTCCACCGAGGGACTGGAGCGCGAGGCGCACAAACCTGCCACGCCGGCCGAGCCCGATCTCCTGAACGGGCCACAGCTTCCAGCTCACGCCATGGATCAGTCGGACATCGACAAGCTGATGGCCAGCTTTGAATGAGACTGCGAGGGCCGTTACGAGGCCATGTGGCCGCCGCGATGCTTGCTGTCCTGGCGGCAGCCTCCGGCGGACCTGCCGCAATGGCGCAGCCGGACGCCATAACCATGATCCGGGCCGGCGATCATCCCGGTTTCGGCCGCATCGTTATCGACACGGATGCCAGGGCGGCTTACCGCATCGACCAGGCCGGTGACCGTGTTGTCGTCCGCTTCCTTTCGCCCGTCGCCCTCGGCAGGCCGCCGCCGCCGCCGCGAAACGTGGTCTCGATCAGAACCGGGGACCAGGCTATCGAGCTGACCATCCGAAGCGGCTGCACGATCCGGCCGGGCCGCATCGGGGATCGTTTTGTGATCGATGTGATGGGACCTGGCCACGCACAGGCCGCCAGGCATGCGCATAAGGGCCACGGTGGATCCGCCCCTGGGAAAGCCCCCGGGAACACCCCCGGGAACGCCCCCGGGAACGCCCCCGGGAACGCCGAGGAACATCCACCTGTATTCTCGTCCATGACCAGATCCCCGGAACTGGGCGGGCGCCAGGTCGCGCAGGCAGCGCTGGCGCCGCCGGTTGCCAAGGACCAGCCAAGCGGCCCAACGGCCGGCTCCACAGGCACTACGCCTGTGCAGACACCCCCGCAGGTGCCGGCGGCGCCACCTGCGCCCGAACCGGCGGCACCCGGAGTGGCGCGGCAGCCGGCAACGGTCCGGGACCCGGCACCCGCAACGGACGCATCGAAACGGCTGGTCGCGCGGCGCGACCAACTGCCCGGAAACCAGGCCGGCTCGGTCATTCTGCTGCCGTTCAGCACCTCAACCGGGGCGGCGGCGTTCCGCGAACAGGATGTCACCTATCTGGTGTTCGATGAACGGCAGCCGATCGACCTGGCCGAACTGAAAGGTGATCCGGTCTTCGGGCAGGCCTTCGCGCAGCCTCTTGCCGCCGGCACCCTGATCGGGTTGCCGCACTCTTCCTCTGTCTCGGTTGGACTGTCGGCGACGCCGCAGGGATGGCGGGTTGCCGCGCTGACGGTCCCCGCCAGACCGCAATCCATTCCCGCCGTCAACGTGGCAGGACACCTGAATTTTCCGGCTGGACAGGCGAGCGACGTCGTCAGCATGGCGGACCCGGTGACAGGCGCCACCTTGCTCGTCGGCACACAACGCCGCGCCGGACAAGCAGTCGTGAATTTCCGCCGGACGACCGAGTTCATCCTGCGGCCAACCTTGCAGGGCGTTGTGATCGAGCCGCTGTCAGACAGGCTGGTGCTGAAGACCACGCCGGGCGGGTTCAGCCTGGAGACCGACTCAGGCGGCCTCGCGCTGTCCTCGCCCGAAAGCGGGGCGGACGGGCCGGCGGATGCGGACAACCTGACCCGGCGCCTGCGCTTCTCGATGATGCCGCCGGACGCTTTGCTGCGGCAGCTGGACGAGCAGACATTCAATGCGGCCATGGCCCCGCCAATGGCACGCGGGCCGAAACGGCGGACCGCGGCCGAAACCATGATGTCCCTGGGTATGGAAGCCGAGGCGCAGGGAGTGCTGCAGGTCGCGGCCGATCAGGACCCGCGTGAGGCGGCATCGGCTGACACCGAGGCCCTGACCGCAATCGCCGCATTGCTGGCCGGGCGACCTGACGAGGCCCAGGGGCTGGACGACCCGCGGCTGACCGGAACGGACGAAATCGCCTTGTGGCGCGCGGTACGGCAGGCCATGCAGGATCCCGGCTCGCCCGCCGCGGCGTCGGTCTTTGCCTCGACCGCGCCTCTGGCACTGCAATATCCGCCGGCCATCCGGGACCGTATCCTGCCGCTGATCCTGGAGACGATGCTTAAGGGCGGCGAGGTCGCCGCGGCGGCGCGCCTGCTCGACCTGCGGCCGGATGACCCCAAGCTGGCCTATGCCCGGGCTCTGCGGGTGCAGGCTGAAGGTGACACGGATCGTGCCCTGGCCATGCTCGACGCGCTGGCCAACGGTCCTGACCAGTTCGACCATGCCCGCGCCGCGATACGGGCCGTGGAGCTGCGCCTGGCGGCGCACAGGATCGACACGGCGCACGCCGCCGATGCGCTGGACAAGCTGCTTTATGCCTGGCGGGGCGGTGAGCGGGAACTGAACCTGCGGGAACGGATTGCGGACCTGCGCGGACAGTCCGGCGCCTGGCGCGAGGGGCTGGCCATGCTGCGGCAGGCCGAGACGGATTTCCCGGACCAGGCGGCCGCTGTGCATCAGCGGCTGAAGGACATGTTCGCCGGCATGATACGGGATCCGGCGTCGCAGAAGATGAATGCGCTCGATTTTGTCGCCATGCTGGACGAGAACGCCGATCTGATGGCCGACCCGAAGGATCAGGAGGCCCTCGCCGAGCCCCTGGCCGATCGGCTGCTGGCACTGGATCTGCCGGAACGCGCGAAGCCGCTGCTGGAAAAGTTGATGCAATCGGCGAAGTCGGATGTCGCGAAGGCGCGCGTGGGTGCCAGGCTTGCGGCGCTGGAAGCGCGGCAGAACGACGATGCCGGTGTCCTGACGACACTCGATGCATCCGAGGGTAGCAATCTGCCGCCGGATCTGGTCGAGCAGCGTGCCGTGCTACGCGCCAACGCCGTGGCACGACAGGGTAACCCGAGCGGTGCGGCGGCGATCCTGGCCGACATGAAAACGCCGAAGGCAACCGCCGCACGGGCGCAAATTCTGGAAAACGCCAAGGACTGGGCCGACGCCGAGCAGGCCTGGCTGGCGTACGCCGCGCTGGCGGTGCCGCCGGAGGGCGCGCTCGACGAAGCCGCGACACGCACGCTGCTGCGCCTGGCGACCGCGACCGAGCGGGGCGGGGATGAGCCCGGACTCACGGCGCTGCGCGAGAAGTACGCGAGCCGGGTCGGCGCCGGACCGCTGGGCGACATGTTCCGCCTGCTGACCGCCGAGCCGATCCGGACAGAGGGCGACATCGGACGGTCGAAGCGGGAGGTGAACCTGGCCGCGTCGCTGCCGGAGAAATTAAAAGCGCTGCAAGGCGGCCCCTGACACGCTGACATATGACACATGACATCAGGGTGTTGCGTGGCCGCTATGCGGAATAATCGCCCCTGGAACAAAAAATGGGCTTGCACCCGGGGGGCCTAGTCATCATGTTGCGCGGCCTTGGCCCCAGGGGACCGTAGGCGCGCCGCAGCGCGTACGGTCCAACAGGCCGTCTACTGGTAGGAAGGGGTACGCGATGAACGCACTCAGCCCACTGGGGATGGTCTCGGAACTTCCGAGCAGCAACCAGTCTTATTCCGACGCTGAGCGGAATCTCACGGAAGGTCAGGATATCGAGGTCCAGAAGGACTACTTCGTGCAGAAGGACGGCGTTAAGTTCGCCGGAACGCATCTGCTGGTTGATCTGTGGGGTGCTTCAAACCTGGGCGACCCGGCGCATATCGACCGCGCGCTGCGCGAAGCCGCCGAGGCGGCCGGCGCGACGATTCTGCACGGCCATTTCCATCACTTCTCGCCAAACGGCGGCGTCAGCGGCGTGCTCGTCCTGGCGGAGAGCCATATCTCCATCCATACATGGCCGGAGCGTGACTTTGCCGCCATCGACATCTTCATGTGTGGCGCCTGTAATCCGTACCATAGCCTGCCGGCGCTGAAGGCCGCCTTCGCGCCGCAATCCGTCAATCTCGGTGAACAGCGGCGCGGCCTGATCGCCTGATCGGCGGCTGGCGCACCGGATCAGTAACGGCTCGGGCGCAGGCCCGGGCCGTTGACGCATGGAGCGAGGGCTATGGCCACGGATAGTTGGATTAACGAAACGCTTTACCCGGCATGGGGCCAGCGTTTCCTGGTCGTGCGCGAACTGGCGCGTGTGAAGAGCGAATTCCAGGACATCGTCATCTTCGAAAGCGCGACGCATGGCCGGGTCATGGTGCTCGACGGCGTCATCCAGATCACCGAAGCGGACGAGTTCGTCTACCAGGAGATGCTGACCCACGTGCCGCTGCTGGCGCATGGCGCGGCCGAGCGGGTGCTGATCATCGGCGCCGGTGACGGCGGCGTGCTGCGGCGCGTCCTGCAGCATCCATATGTCAAGCGCGCCGTGATGGTCGAGATCGACGGCGAGGTCATTCGCCTGTCGAAGGAATTCCTGCCGGGGATCGCCGGCGACGCCTGGAGCGACAAGCGGGCCGAGGTCATCGTCGGCGACGGCATCGACTACGTGAAGCGGGCGCCTGACGCCTCGTTCGACGTCATCATCGTCGATTCCACCGACCCCATCGGCGTCGGCGAAGTGCTGTTCACCGACGATTTCTATCGCAACTGCGCGCGCATCCTGACCGGCCGCGGCCTGGTCGTGAACCAGTGCGGCGTGCCGTTCATGCAGGCGGACGAACTGCGCGATACCAGCGCGCGCCGGCGCCGGTTCTTCCCGCATGTCACCGCTTATGTCGCTGCCGTGCCGACCTATGTTGGCGGGTTCATGACCCTGGGCTGGGCGGCGAAGGATGCATCGCTGGCCATGACGCCGGTGGACGTGATCAGGGCACGCGCCGAGCAGGCCGGGATTTCAGGGATGACGCAGTATTGGACTCCGGAAATTCATACCGGCGCATTCAATTTGCCCCCGTATATTGCGCGTCATCTGCCAACCGCCTGAAAAACCCGCAGGCCGCCGGCAGCATCGTATCGGTTCCGCCACCAAACTGCCGCGGCAATATGCTACGGAAGCTGTCTCGTCATCCTCATGAGGAAGTCTGTATGCGGTCCGTTGGTGCAGGTCTTGTCGCGGCCTCGCTTCTGCTGGTCAGCCCGGTCATCCGGGCACCGGCCATAGCCCAGATCGACAGTCGCGAGGGCATCGCGCTGCAGAACGAGATCTACCAGCTTCGCCAGGAACTGAGGGGGCTGGAGGGTCAGGTGGCCCAAGGTGGCGGCGCGGCCGCTGGCGGTGCGCCGGCCTATGCGCCCCCGCCGCAGTCCTCGGCCAGCGGCGATCTCGTCGCCCAGCTTCTGACGCGGGTCGATGCGCTGGAGGAGCAGGTGCGCGAGCTCCGCGGCCGCATCGATGAGACGCAGAACGAATTGCAGCGGCAGGGCGCGGACCTCGGCAAGCGTATCGACGACCTGGCCTTCCAGGTCGGCCAGGGCGGTGCGGGCGCGGCGGCTGGTGGGACGCCACGATCCGCCGAACCGGGCCCCGCAGCGCGCTCCGAGGCACCGGCAGCACCGCCCCCTCCGGCGCCGAACCCGCCGCAGCGTCCGGTGAAGCGCACGCCGGAACTGACCTTGCAGGAAGGCAACGCAGCGCTTGCCCGCCGGGACTATGCGGCGGCGGAGGCCGACGCGCGCGAGGTGCTGGCCAATCGCACGTCGCCACGCGCTTATGATGCCCAGCTTCTGCTCGCCCGGTCGTTATCCGGCCAGCGGCAGTATGCCCAGGCGGCAATCGCCTACGACGATGCCTATAATCGTTCCCGCAAGGGCGCCCACGCGCAGGACGCCCTGCTCGGGCTGGCGGAATCGCTCACGGCGATCAACGAGAAGAAGGCAGCGTGCGACACGTTGAACCGTCTGCGGGCCGAGTTCCCGCAGCCACACGCGGAGGTTCGGGCCAGAATGGCCTCGACGGCACAGCGGGCCGGCTGCCGGTAGCCTGTTCGTGACGGACGCCGCGGCTTGCCTGGAAGCCGCGTTTGCCGCGGCGATGGACAGGCTGGGGCCATATGCGCCTGAACCGGCGCTCGCCGTTGCGGCTTCCGGCGGCGCCGACAGTACGGCCCTGGCCGTGCTGGCCAAGGGCTGGGCGGATTCGCGGCAGCGTCGGCTGTGCGCCCTGGTGGTCGATCACGGCCTGCGTTCGGAATCGGCGGCCGAGGCGGTGGTCACGGTCGAACGGGTGACACGCCTTGGCATCCCGGCCCGTCTGCTGACCCTGACGACGCTGGCGCGGGGGCCGGCCCTGGCGGAGCGGGCGCGGCTTGCACGCTATCAGGTGCTGTTCGAAGCGTGCCGGGAGGCCGGATGCCGCGACCTGCTGCTGGGTCATCATGCCGCGGATCAGGCAGAGACGGTGGCAATGCGGATTCTCCGCAACAGCGGCACCCACGGCCTCGCTGGCATGGCCGCGTCCCGGGAGGTGGATGGCCTGCGTCTGCTGCGCCCGCTGCTGGCCTTTCCGCCGAAGCTGCTGCGGCACTACCTGACCGAGCGCGGCATCGGCTGGATCGAGGATCCGTCCAACCGTGACCTGCGGGCGCAGCGTCCCAGGCTGCGGCAACTGTTCACCGGGACGTTGTCCGAACCGACCCTCCTGGCGCTGACGCAGGCAATCTCGGGCGTCGGCCGGCTGCGCGCGGACGAGGAAGCCGAAACCGCCGCCGAACTGGCGGAGCGTGCGGCCATTCATCCTGAAGGCTTTGCGCTGCTGTCGCCCGGCCGCATCAGCGAGGCCGCCTTGTCCAACCTTGTGCAGACCATCGGCGGCGCAGCCTATCCGCCCTCGCCCGCCCAGATCGCACCGCTGGCCGCTGAGCCGAAGCCGGCAACCTTGGGCGGCGTGCGGATTTTGCCGGCCGGACGGCTTGGTCCCGGCTGGCTGGTCGTGCGCGAGGAGGCGGCGATCGCCCCGCCGATTGACGCGACACCGGGCGCTGTCTGGGACAACCGCTTCCGGCTGATCGTCACAAAAGGCTCGCTTGCGGGCGCGACAATCGGCAAGCTTGGCGCCGACGCCGCAAGGTTCCGCGCGCGCTCCAACCTGCCGTCGATCGTGCTGCGCACCCTGCCGGCCATCAGGCTCGGTAAAATTGTGGCAGCGGTACCGCATTTAGGGTATGGAATCCGTGAGGATGACGTTCAGATAGCCGTGCCGTTCGTTCCGGTCACCCCCGTTGCCGGTTCCCGCTTTGTGCCAGCGGATGCAGCGGGACCGAATCAACCGGCATCAAAAATGCCTTCAGGGTTGTGATTCGCTTCGGCTTGGTGAACCATTCTGTTATCGCGGGGATGTAGCTTTCGATCCCGCACACTATGTAATGGCTGTGTTGCACGGCCAATCGCCCCCGGGCGGGTGGTCGATGCCTCTGACGGACTGTGAACGTGAGCAAAATCATATGAGCAATTTCGGCCGGAACCTCGCGCTGTGGGTGATCATAGCCCTGCTGCTCGTGGTGCTATTCAATCTGTTCCAGCCCGGAGTGACCCATACCAACTCAACACAGATCGCCTATTCGGACTTCATCACGGAAGTGAACTCCGGCCGTGTGCGCGATGTGGTGATACAGGGACGGACCGTCTCCGGCCAGTTGAACGATGGGCGAACCTTCCAGACCTACACACCGGAAGATCCGACCCTGGTCAAGACCCTGACCGACAAGAACGTCCGGGTGATCGCCAAGCCGGAAGACAGCGACGTCAATCCGTTGCTGCACTACCTGCTGTCGTGGTTCCCGATGCTGCTGCTGATCGGCGTCTGGGTGTTCTTCATGCGGCAGATGCAGTCGGGCGGCGGCCGGGCCATGGGCTTCGGCAAATCCCGGGCGCGCATGCTGACGGAGAAACAGGGGCGCGTGACGTTTGAGGACGTCGCCGGCATCGACGAGGCCAAGGGCGAACTGCAGGAAATCGTTGAATTCCTGAAGGATCCGCAGAAGTTCCAGCGGCTCGGCGGCAAGATCCCCAAGGGCGTGCTGCTGGTCGGCCCGCCCGGCACCGGCAAGACGCTGCTGGCTCGCGCCATCGCGGGTGAGGCGAACGTGCCGTTCTTCACCATCTCGGGCTCCGACTTCGTCGAGATGTTCGTCGGCGTGGGTGCCTCGCGCGTCCGCGACATGTTCGAGCAGGGCAAGAAGAACGCGCCGTGCATCATCTTCATCGACGAAATCGACGCCGTCGGCCGCCATCGCGGCGCCGGCCTCGGCGGCGGCAACGATGAGCGTGAGCAGACGCTGAACCAGATGCTGGTCGAGATGGACGGCTTCGAGTCGAACGAAGGCGTCATCCTGATCGCCGCCACCAACCGTCCGGACGTACTGGACCCGGCGCTGCTGCGTCCCGGCCGCTTCGACCGGCAGGTGGTGGTGCCGAATCCGGACGTGAACGGGCGGGAGAAGATCCTGCGCGTGCACATGCGCAAGGTGCCGCTGGCCTCCGACGTCGATCCGAAGGTGATCGCCCGCGGCACGCCGGGGTTCTCCGGGGCCGATCTGGCGAACCTGGTGAACGAGGGCGCGCTGCTGGCGGCACGGCTGGGCAAGCGGGTCGTCGCCATGGCCGAGTTCGAGGCCGCCAAGGACAAGGTCATGATGGGCACCGAGCGCAAGTCGCTGGTGATGTCCGAGGCCGAGAAGCGCATGACCGCCTATCACGAGGCCGGCCACGCCCTGTGCGCCATGCACGAGCCGGAATGCGACCCGGTCCACAAGGCGACGATCATCCCGCGCGGCCGTGCGCTGGGCCTGGTCATGAGCCTACCGGAGGGTGACCGCTACTCCAAGTCGAAGTCCAAGCTGTTGTCGGAACTGACGATGGCGATGGGCGGACGCGCGGCGGAGGAGATCATCTTCGGGCCGGACAAGGTGTCGAACGGCGCGTCGGGCGACATCAAGATGGCGACCGACCAGGCGCGACGGATGATCACCGAGTGGGGCATGTCCGACAAGCTCGGCATGATCGCCTACGGCGACAACAGCCAGGAGGTGTTCCTGGGTCACTCCGTGACGCAGAACAAGAACGTGTCCGAGGCGACGGCGCGGGAGATCGATGCCGAGATCAAGGGCATCATCGACCGGGCCTATGCCAAGGCGCGGCGGCTGCTCACCGAGAACATCGAGGAACTGCACCGCCTTGCCCGCGGCCTGCTGGAGTATGAGACGCTGAGCGGCGACGAAATCCGGACAGTGCTGCGGGGCGAGCCGATCATCCGCAAGATCGTCGATGAGCCTGCGCCCGAGTCGCGCCGTGCCTCGGTGCCGACAACGGGACGGCCGGTGCCGACACCTCCGGGGGCCACACCGGCGCCACAACCCGGTTAAGGCCCGGGCGGACAGATTCGTCAGAGACTGAAATGGCGGCCTTCGGGCCGCCATTTCTTTTGCAGCCCGGCCCGTTGTCCCTTTGGCCCGTCGCCCCACCGTCGCGGCCGGGGGTGTCCCCATACGCGCTCACATAACGGGGAACAGGGCGTGGTCGTCTCCCTATCGTCATGGCCGGGCGTGTCCCTACCGCATGCACACATCCCGGAAACAACCGCAAAACCAGGAGCTCGCCCAATGCCTGGGAACGCTGCCGCTCTTTCGCGGAGACGCGTTTGGCTGGCAAGCGACCGGCCGAGGAGACGCCGGGCCGGGTCGCCGTGGTGTGGTCCGCACATCCGGTGTGGGGCATCCTGCCCATTGGGATGGGGCGGGGGCGGGTTGGCCACCGCAATCAAGCGAACACGGAGTTGCACGGTGTTTGCACGGAGTTCCGCAGAGTCTTCCGGGGCGCCCGCAACAGGGTCGCCCCCGTGGCAGCGTCCGAGGATTTCATGCGCTGCGCGCGAAGCGCCGTATCCCCTTTCTCTGCGGAACTCCGTGCGAACGCCGTGCAACTCTGTGTTCGCTTGATTGCCGTCGGTGAAACCAGCACCGGCGATGACAGTACGGAGCCGCGGCTGCAGCGGACCGTTTCCGAAATCTGTGCATCCCGTAGGGCGTGTCCCGGCCATCTACCCCCCCCACCGTCGAAGCGCAGATGGCCGGGACACGCCCGGCCACGACGGTGAGGCAACGGTCCGGGCGCCAAATCCTTCTCCAACCGTCACCCTGCCCTGATAGCCATGGGGACAGGCCCGGCCATGACGATAGAGCGGCGATGGGGCGACGACCTTCGGTTGCACCGTCGAATTTCGCGCTGTGGCTCTACAGCAGACCGCAGGCCGGTTGGGATGCACAGGTGGCCTGTCCTCATCGTCATGGCCCGGACGAGCCGGGCCATGACGATGCGGGTGCGCCGTCGCCCTGTCCCAACCGGCCTGCGGTCTGCTGTAATGCTGTTGACGGCCCGCGCCGGTTGCTGCAACCAAGGCCGGTGTTCTACCGAAAGAAACATCTCCTGGCGATCGAAGGGCTGGAACCGCCCGCGATCAGCCAATTGCTCGACCTCGCCGAAAGCTACGTGCTGCTCAACCGCTCGGGCAAGACGCAGCGTGACCTGCTGCGCGGGCGCACGCTGATCAACCTGTTCTTCGAGGACAGCACCCGCACGCGGACCAGCTTCGAGCTTGCCGGCAAACGGCTGGGGGCCGATGTCATCAACATGTCGGTCTCGACCTCGTCGGTGAACAAGGGCGAGACGTTGATCGACACCGCCGCCACCCTGAACGCGATGCACTGCGACCTGCTGGTGGTGCGGCACGACCAGTCCGGGGCGCCGAACCTGCTGGCGCAGATCGTCGATGCGGCGGTGATCAACGCCGGTGACGGGACGCACGAACACCCGACCCAGGCGCTGCTCGATGCCCTGACGATCAAGCGGCGCAAGGGGCGGATCGCCGGGCTGACCGTGGCGATCTGTGGCGACGTCACCCATTCGCGGGTGGCCCGCTCCAATATCCATCTGCTGACGACCATGGGCTGCCAGGTCCGGGTCGTCGGGCCGCCGACGCTGATCCCGGCCGGAGTCGCGGACCTGGGCGTCAGCGTGTTCCACGACATGGCCGCCGGCCTCGACGGTGTGGACGTCGTCATGACGCTGCGGCTGCAGCGCGAACGGATGGCGCGTGGCCTGGTGCCCAGCGCGCGGGAGTATTTCCGCTTCTACGGCCTGGACCACGAGAAGCTGGCCCGCGCCCGGCCGGATGCCATCGTGATGCATCCCGGTCCGATGAACCGCGGCGTCGAGATCGACAGCGCGGTGGCCGATGACCCGGCGCACAGCGTCATCAAGGAACAGGTCGAAATGGGCGTGGCCGTCCGAATGGCGGTGCTGGATATCCTGTCGCGGGGCCAAGGTCGGAATGAACCCTGATACGCTGTTCTCCGGCGTCCGCATCCTGGGCGCCGGAGTCGATCTCGTTGGCGACCTGCTGGTGCGGGACGGGCTGATCGCTGATTTCGGCCCCGCGCTGGGCCGTCCGGATGGTGCCACGCGGATCGAGGCGACCGGCGCCATCCTGTGCCCGGGGCTGGTCGACATGCGGGCGGCGCTCGGTGAGCCGGGCTTTGAATACCGCGAAACCATCGCCTCGGCCGCGCAGGCGGCGGCAGCCGGCGGCATTACCACCCTGGCCGCCCTGCCCGATACGCAGCCGGCGATCGACGATCCGGCGCTGGTGCATCTGCTGCGGACCCGGGGCGAGGAAACCGGCAGCCTGACCATCCTGCCCTACGGCGCCGTCACCAAAGGCTGCCGCGGCGAGGAGCTTGCCGAGCTTGGGCTGTTGCGGGAAGCCGGGGCGGTCGCCTTCACCGACGGCTCGCGCGCCATTGGCCCGGCCCGCATGATGCGCCTCGCCTTGTCCTATGCCCGCGGGTTCGGCGCCCGGATCGTGCAGCACCCCGAGGAGCCGTCGCTTGCCGCCGGCGGGTCCGCCACGGAAAGCGAGCAGGCAACCCGGCTCGGCCTGCCGGGCATTCCGGCCGCGGCGGAAGCGATGATGGTCGCCCGCGACATCAAGCTGGTCCAGTTGACCGGCGGCGCGGTGCATTTCGCGCATGTCTCGACCGGCGAGGCGGTGGCGCTGATCCGCCAGGCCAAGGACGCCGGCCTCGCTGTCACCTGCGATACGGCGCCACCGTATTTCGACCTGAACGAGACCTCCATCGGCGAATTCCGCACCTATGCCAAGCTGTCGCCGCCGTTGCGCAAGGAGCATGACCGCAAGGCCGTGGCGGCGGCGCTGGCCGATGGAACGGTCGATGCGGTGGCGTCGGACCATCAGCCAAGGGACGTTGACGACAAACGCCTGCCGTTCGCGCTGGCGTCGGCCGGCGGCTCCGGCCTGGCGACGCTGCTCGCGGTGACGCTGGCGCACGTGCACAACGGGACAATCCCGCTGCCGGCTGCGATCGAGCTTCTGACGGCAAAGCCGGCGGCGCTTCTGGGGATTTCAGCCGGACGCATCGCCAGGGGCGCGGTGGCGGATTTGTGCCTGTTCGAACCGGATCGCATCTGGAAGGTCGAAGCCGGCAGCTTGCCGGGCAAGGCCCAAAATACCCCATTCGATGGGCGGGCCCTGGAAGGAGTCGTGCTGGGAACCTGGAAGCGCGGCAGGCGGGTGTTCGGATAGACGCTCCGCCGTGCGGCGGTTCCGGCCTGGCACGGCCTGGGCGTCGGTGCTCCATCGACTGTGCATCGCCGGACTTGCTGCCGGGCTTGCGTCCTGTGCGGCGCCCACGGCACCGTCCTGCGCCCCGGGCACGGGGCAGCCCATGCTGGTCTTTAATCTTTTCTTTGGCAAATCGATTCCGCGACGCGGCGACCTGACGCAAGCGGAGTGGCAGCAGTTTCTCGACGACAGCGTCACCGTCAATCTGCCGAACGGCTATACGGTCGTGGATGCATCCGGTGCCTGGATGGATCCGACGACGCGCCGAACGATCAAGGAAGCCAGCAAGCTGCTGATTGTTGCCCTGCCGGTGACGCCCCTCAGTCTGGCCGCTGTCAACCGCATCCGGAATGAGTATCAGTCCAGATTCCGGCAACAACTGGTCGGCATGACGGTGGAACCGGCCTGCGGTTCGTTCTGAACACCGGACCTCGACGGTCCCGCAACAAAAAGGGCGCCCGTGGGCGCCCTCTTCGTTACAGCCGGGTGGCCGTGATTTACTTGATGATGATTTCAACGCGCCGATTCTGCGGCTCACGCACGCCTGGGCCGGTCGGCACCAGCAGATGCGTCTCGCCGAAGCCCTGGATCGCGATCGCGCTCTTTGGCACGCCGTCCTTGACCAGTTCCGCGGCAACCGCCCGGGCGCGGCGCACCGACAGGCCCATGTTGTACTTCGCCGTGCCCGAGGTGTCGGTGTAGCCGTTCACCTCAAGCCGGGTGTACTGCACCTTGGTCGAGTTCGCCGCGGCTTCCGCAACGATCTGGCGGGCGCGGTCGGTCAGGGTCGCCTTGTCCCAGTCGAAGAACACCAGGTACGAACGCGACACCGGCGAGGGCGCAACCGCGGCAGGCGGCGGAGCCTCGGGCGCCGCAGCAGCGGGCGCGCCAAACGCGTAGCGCAGGCCGACGAGGATCGCGTGGTTGAAGTCGTTTCCGAGCTTCACGCCGTTATAGTTACGGCCCGTCAACCCCATGAAGCGGTATTCGGCAGTTGCCGACAGCCCGGGCACGACAGGGATGGGCATGGCCGCACCGACAATACCCTGGTAGGCGAAGGCGGCCTTGGTGCTGTCGAACGAACTCGAACTATTGGAAGCCGGGAACTGGACGTTGTCGTTAACCCATTGATAGCCGACGCCCGCGCCGACGTACGGCGTAAACATCGACGAAATCGTGGTGAAATCGTACAGCACGTTCACCATCGGGCCGAACTTCTGCTCAGACCCCTTCAGCCCGATGCTGCCGGACGGCTGGGTAACTTTGTCCATGCCGTTGTTGCGATAGTCGAATTCGAGTTCCGCACGCAGGCCGTTGCCGAATCCCCAACCGCCGGCGATGACGCCGACAGCGCCGAGATTGGTGTTCAGGTTGGTGTTGGACGTTTGCCCAACCGTGGCGATGGAGTTGACCGGCACCTGCTGCATGATGTTCACGCCAGCGCCCAGCGACATGTACAAGCCATCGACCGGCTGTGCCTGCGCCGCAAGCGGCAGCGCCAGGAACGTCGCTGCCGCCAGTGTATTGCGGAATGTCATTCGTTTCTCCTTTTCTTCAACCCGGCGAAGCGGACCAATGGCACGGGCCATATGTTGTCATATAACAACTATGATGGTATTGCAAGATGGTTGGGTCCGAGGTTGCGTCGCCGACGTTTGGTCTGGCGAAACGCAAAGCAACGAAAAAGGGGCGTCTGCGGACGCCCCCTTCGTTACAGCCGGTTGGCCGTGATCTACTTGATGATGATTTCGACGCGCCGGTTCTGCGGCTCACGCACGCCTGGGCCGGTCGGCACCAGCAGATGCGTCTCACCGAAGCCTTGGATCGCGATCGCGCTCTTTGGCACGCCGTCCTTGACCAGTTCCGCGGCAACCGCCAGGGCGCGGCGCACCGACAGGCCCATGTTGTACTTCGGCGTGCCCGAGGTATCGGTGTAGCCGTTCACCTCAAGCCGGGTGTACTGCACCTTGGTCGAGTTCGCCGC
Organism: Rhodopila globiformis; assembly: GCF_002937115.1. Taxonomy (GTDB): domain Bacteria; phylum Pseudomonadota; class Alphaproteobacteria; order Acetobacterales; family Acetobacteraceae; genus Rhodopila; species Rhodopila globiformis. Next base: position 62,765 of record NZ_NHRY01000266.1, read on the forward strand.
GGCCTCCGCGACGATCTGGCGGGCGCGGTCGGTCAGATTGGCCCGGTCCCAGTCGAAGAACACCAGATACGAACGCGACACCGGCGAGGGTGCGACCGCAGCCGCGGGCGGAGCCTCAGGCGCCGGCGCGGCCTGACCGAAGTTATAGCGAACACCAACCAGGATGGCGTGGTTGTAGTCGCTGCCCAGCTTGATCGAGCCAGGCGCAGTAGCGCCACCAGCAGCAAACGTGCCGTTGTACTTGCGGTCCTGCGGCATGCCCATGAAACGATAATCGGCCGTCAGCGCAAGGCCAGGCACACCGACGATCGGCATGGAGGCACCGATGATCGCCTGATACGCCCAACTGCCCGAGGTTTGGGTCCCGCTGCTGGTGAATCTGCCAACACCGTTGGAGCCATACAGGTTTCGCTCCTGCGCCCACTGGTAGCCAACGCCGGCGCCGACATACGGCTGGACAAACGGAACCAGGCCAACGAAGTCATACAGCACGTTGACCATCGCGCCGAACTTCTGCTCCTGGCCGCCCTGGTTGGAGCCGCTGAAGGTGTTGTAGCGATAGTCACCTTCCAACTCGGCCCGAAACCCGTTGCCAAGCCCGTAACCCACGCTGGCGACAGCAACAGGGCCAAGCTGCGCATTCAGCGTGGTGCTCGGCGACACGCGGCTGGGCTTCGCATTCTGGTTCTGCATGATGTTCACGCCGGCTCCGCCGCCGACGTACAGGCCAGTGATCGGTTGAGCGTTCGCCGCGAACGGCAGCGCCAGCACCGTGGCGGCCACCAATGCGTTGCGGAACTTCATTAAGCCTCTCCTCAATTTCCCATTCACGGCGAAACAGGTCGGAGGAATCGTCACCGGCCCACTCTTTCGCTGTGCCAACTATAACCATCCGGTTATGCGATAGCGAGGGGCTGACGCATCGACAAGCCACACTGTGGTCCTTATGCCACATAGACGGAGCGAAACTCACATTTTCGTGATGGCGGAAGAGAGCAGGAGTCGAACCTGCCCGGGACCGCTCGGCAGCCCCAACCGGGTTTGAAGTCCGGCCGACCCACCGGGGTCGCGTCTCCTCCGGGGTCACTATCGGCGCATTACCGCAACTGGGCAATGAAAGCGGCTTCATCGCCGGGTTCAAGACAACGGCAATCCAGGAACAGACGCCCCTGCGCGATGCGGCCGATGATCGGCCGCGGCAGACTCCTGAGGAAATTTGCTAATTCTTCCAGAGATTTGCCGCCGATCGCGACGGCCGCGGAAGGTAGCATGTCGATCGGTAACGCCCCTGAACCGATCTGGCTGCGGCAGGTCCGGACCTCAACCGCCCGGTCAGGCCACCGCTCGGCGACGACCGGACAAATCCGCTCCGCCGTCGCCCGGACCTCGGCTTCCGAGCGTGTCAGCAGACGCAGCGCCGGCAGCCGTTCGGCGAGTCGCTGCGGATCGAGATACATCCGCAGGACAATTTCCAACGCAGCCAATCGCCCTTTGTCGAGTCGCAATGCTCGCTTCAAGGGATTGCGGTTGATCGAGGATATCACTTCTTCGTGACCGACAATCAACCCCGCCTGCGGACCTCCCAATAATTTATCACCAGAAAAGGTGACGACACCGACACCAGCAGTCAGCGACTCGCGCGGGGTCCGCTCGTGCGGCAGGCCCCACTGCGCGAGATCCACCAGGCTGCCGCTGCCCAGGTCCTCGATCAGCGGCAAGCCAGCGTCATGAGCAAGGGCGCCCAACGTCTCGGCGGGAACCGAGGCGGTAAATCCGACAATGGCAAAATTGGCCTGATGCACGCGCATCAGCGCTCCCGTCGCGGGACCAATGGCGGCAGCGTAGTCGCGCGCGTGGGTGCGATTCGTCGTGCCAACTTCCCGCAGGATCGCGCCTGATCGAGCCATGATGTCGGGCACCCGGAAGGCCCCGCCGATCTCGATCAGCTCGCCGCGTGAAACCGGGACCTCCTTCCCGAGAGCGAGCGTGTTCAGCACCAGCATGACCGCTGCGGCGTTGTTGTTCACGACGGTTGCCGCCTCGGCACCGGTCAGCGCGCGCAGCAGGCCGGCGACGTGGTCATCCCGCTCCCCTCGCCGGCCCGAGGCGAGGTCGAATTCGAGGTTTGTCGCATTGCGCATGGCCTCGGCGGCCGCTTCGGCTGCTTCCGGCGGCAGAAGCGCCCGCCCCAGGTTGGTGTGCAGGACCGTGCCGGTCATGTTGAAGACCAGGCGCTGGGACCGGGCGAACCGGGCCGACAGCTGGTCCGCCGCTTCGTCGATGATCCGCGCGGCTGGCACCGCCGCCGGAAGAAGCCTGCGATGGGCGGACAGGCAATCCCGCAGCGCGGCGGTGACAGCCGTCCGGCCGAACCGGATCAGCAATACCTGGGTTTCCGGCGCCCGCAGCAGAGCATCGACGGAGGGAAGCGGGCTAGGCTGTCGGACCATGTTGCCTGCACCTGAGTTCGGGACCGGGAGGAACAAGGATGGTCGTGCAAATTCGCGTCCTGACAACCCGCCGTTGCGTCACCGTCATGGCAGGGCTAGTCCCATGGCTATCAGGACAGGGCGTCCGGCGGAGCAAGGGCTTCTCCCTCACCGTCATGGCCGGGCGTGTCCCGGCCATCTGCGCTTCAACGGTTGGGGGGTAGATGGCCGGGACACGCCGGGCCATGACGGTGGGGCAACAGGCGCCGCGATGTCAGCGCCTATACGCACATGGCGGGACCGCGTTCGTGATCCCGCCATCGACCAGCTTACGAGGTCTGCCGCCGCAGGAAGGCCGGAATCTCAATCCCCGGGTCCTCGGTGCCGGCGTTCGCGCGGGCCGGCATCGGGGCCGGTTCGGCCTGGTAGTCATCCATCGCCGGTTCCCTGCGCACCGGCTGCGCCTGGCCGATCGGCGCCACGGAGGGCGTCGCCCGCCGGCGGAACGCGCCGGTGACCGTATTGAACAGGCTGGTCTTGCTGCCGTCAGCGGCATTGAACGCCGGCGGCTGCGAACTCGGCACCGCGACGGGCCGCGGTCCATCCGCGAACAGGCTGGCGCGGGACGCCGGCTGGACAATCGGCTGCGGCTGGGCCTGAGGCGGGCGAAGCGGACGCGGCTGGGGCGCGACCTGGATCGGCTGCGGGTCCAGCGCCATGGCGGCGTTGCCCATCGTCTCGGGCGGCGGCGAAGCGTGCCGCAACGGAGACGGCGTGCTCGCCTGGGCAACACCCGGCACGGGTGCCGCCGCAGGAGCCGCACTGCGCACCAGGATCGGCTGCGGAGCCGGCGCGGCGCCACCGCCCACGGCAACCAGCTTCGGCCGCGCCTGCTCCGCCAGCTTCTGCGAATCGATGCCGGTCGCCACGACGGACACGCGGATGCGCCCTTCCAGGCTCTCATCCACGGCCGAGCCGAAGATCACGTTGGCTTCCTCGTCGACCTCCTGGCGAATCCGGTTCGCTGCCTCGTCGACCTCGAACAGCGTCAGGTCCTCGCCGCCGGTGATGTTGATCAGCAGGCCGCGGGCGCCGGACATGCTGGTATCCTCCAGCAGCGGATTGTTGATGGCAGCCTCGGCGGCCTTGATGGCGCGGTTCTCGCCCTCGGCCTCGCCGGTGCCCATCATCGCCTTGCCCATTTCCGCCATGACCGTGCGGATATCGGCGAAGTCCAGGTTGACCAACCCGTGCACCATCATCAGGTCGGTGACGCCGCGGACACCCATGTACAGAACCTGGTCCGCCATCTTGAAGGCGTCGCGCCAGGTGGTCCGCTCATTGGCCATTCTGAACAGGTTTTGATTCGGAATAACGATCAGCGTGTCGACATACTGCTGGAGTTCTTCGATGCCCTGGTCTGCCGCACGAGCCCGCCTGATGCCTTCGAACCCAAACGGCTTGGTCACCACGCCAACAGTCAGGATGTTTCTCTCCCGCGCCATCCGGGCAATCACCGGTGCCGCGCCGGTGCCGGTGCCGCCGCCCATGCCGGCGGTGATGAACACCATATGCGCGCCGTCCAGATGGCGATACAACTCGTCCGAGGCTTCCTCGGCCGCGGCCTTGCCGATTTCCGGCTTGGCCCCTGCCCCGAGCCCCTGCGTGATATGCGGGCCAAGCTGAATCCGCCGATCGGCCCGGCTGTGCATCAGCTGCTGGGCATCGGTGTTGGCGACAACGAATTCCACCCCTTGCAGGTTGGCGGCAATCATGTTGTCGACGGCGTTGGTGCCGCCACCGCCGACTCCGATGACGGTGATGCGGGGCGTAAAGTCGGTATGGCTCATCTGCGGGATCGTCAGGTTAAGGGTCATTTCGCTTTCTCCCCCGGGTTACGGGTCGGCTTTCGGGTTATTGTTACGTCTAAGCACTCGATTCGCGTGTAGGTCAGACACGTTCTTTCAAAAAATTGACCAGGCGGCGGAAGAAACCGACCGGCGGCTCACCGTCCAGATTCATGTCGTGAAACGTTCGTCCGTCGCCGGCTGCCCAGGCAAGCAGGCCGGCGGCGGTTGCGAACGCTGGGCCAGAGGCAAGCTCTGGCAGACCACGCAGCGTCGCCGGGCGGCCAAGACGAACCTGGCGGCCAAGCATGCGGGTTGCCATTTCGCGTACGCCCGGCAACTGGCATGCGCCACCGGTCAGCACCACGCGGTTGCCGGCGGCACGTCCGAGGCCGGACGTATCAAGTCGATCCTTGATGTATTCGAACGTTTCCTCGAGTCGCGGGCGAATGATATTGACAACCATACTACGCGGTACCCGCGCCAGTTGGTGGTCTTCTTCCCCCATCAGAGGAACCGGCAGCAGTTCACGATCGTCATCCGGGCTGGCTTCAACGTTGCCGTACAGGGTCTTCAATCGTTCCGCATGGGCCAGGGTCGTTGACAGGCCGATGGCAATGTCCTTGGTGACGTGCAGGCCGCCAATGCCAAGTTGAGCGGTGTGCATGATCTGGTTGTCGGCATAGACCGCCATGCTGGTGGTGCCGCCGCCCATGTCGATGACCGTCGCGCCAAGTTCGCGCTCTTCCCGTACCAGGCTGGACAGGCCGGCGGCCAGCGGCGCCGAAACGAGGTCCTCGATTTCCAGGTCGCAACGCGCGATGCAGGCCTCCAGCGTGCGCAACGACGTCGCCGCGGCATCGATGATGTGCAGGCGCGCGTTCAATGTCGTGCAGAACAGGCCGCGTGGATCAGCGACCTGCTCGGTTGCGTCGACGGCAAAATTCTGCGGCAGCACGTGGATGGCCTCGCGTCCGTCCACCTCGGCCCGGTCGCGGCCTTCGCTGACGACGCCACGGATGTCGACCTCGGCGACGGCCCGGCCGCCGACGGGCCACTGCACGTTGAACAGGCGCGACTCCGGCTGGCCGCAGGTCAGGTTGACCGTGACCGAGCGCAGCCTGACATCGGCCATGTCCTCGGCCTGCCCGACGCAGGCGCGGATTGCTTTCTCGGCCGCATCGATATCGGTGATGTCGCCGCCCTTCAGCCCGCGGCCCTTCTGCCAGCCGAAACCCAGCACGCGCAGCGTTCCGTCGCTCTCGACGCGGCCAATCAGGCAGGCGACCTTCGTCGTGCCGATGTCGACGACGCCGAAAGGACCGGCGCGGTGTGGCCGTGACGGCTCCGTCTCCGGCGGACCGGTTTCTGGAGGCGGAAGCACGCGGCGGGGGTTATCGGCCATGCGTTTCTCCTCCTATGTCGCTTTCTTCGCGACCACCGGGACCGTGGTCGCATTGGATCCGGATGGCGGTATGGGCGGCGTTACAAGCGGCTCCTTGGACTCGGGCCTTGGACGCAGCACGAGACGGTCGGGCAGACGCATATCGATGACCGCCAGCGGCCGATCGAGCACGGCGTGGTCGCGCTGCAACTGCATCAGGCGATCCAGCGCCACAGCCTCGTGCCCCTCGGGCAGCAGCACATCCATGCCGTTGGTCATGCGCAGGTTCCACCGGCGCTCGCCGACGCGCACGCAGGCCGCGACCTTCCCGGCCAGTGCCGGACGCTCGGTCAGCGCATCGAGCAGCACGGCGGCGGCGGCCGGCGCGCCGTTGCCGACGATCAGCGGCAGGTTGCGGAATTGCGAAATATCCTGGTTGGTAACGACCTGGCCGGCGCGATCCACCAGCACGAACTTTCCCTGGTTCTGCCAGATCGCGAACGGCGCCCGTTCCTGCAGGTAAACGACGACGGTGCCCGGCAGGCGGCGCTCGACCGTCGCATGCTCGACCCAGGACAGGGTCTCGATCCGGGCGCGCGCCTGTTCCAGCGAAAAGCCCAGGATCGGATCGCCCTTGCTGACACCGAGGGCAGCGCGCAGCAACGACTCGGGCGTGTTGGCGCGGCCCTGGATCTCGATGTCCGACACGCGCAAACCAAAGGAAGCCGTGGCGTCGCCAAGCCGCTCACGCAAGCTGGCCAGCGAACTGCCGGAACCGGTTGCGCCTTTGGGACGCACGGCATTGCCGACGAGGACAACCGCGAGCAGGACAGCGACGATACCAACGCCCGGCAGCAGGAACCGGCGCTGGCGCCGCAGCAGCAGCCGCCACGGCGAAGGCCGATCGTAGACGGAGTTGCGCGGGGACCGGGTTACGCGCGGCATGCGGCATTCTCCACCATCCAGGTGCAGAGCTGCGGGAAGCTGATCCGGCACCAGGCGGCCTGTTCCGGCAGCAACGACGTCGGCGTCATGCCCGGCTGCGTATTGATCTCCAGCAGCACCAGCCGCCCGGGTTCGCCCTGCGTATCGTCATAGCGGAAGTCGCAGCGCGAGGCGCCGCGGCAGCCGAGGGCGCGGTGCGCGGCGACGGCGATCTCCATCGCCTGCGCATAGGCATCCGGATGGATGTCCGCGGGTACGATATGACGCGAGCCGCCATCGGCGTATTTCGATTCGTAATCATAGAACGCGCCGGCGACCGCGCGGATCTCGGTCACCGCCAGGGCGCGATCGTCCAGGACCCCGACCGTCAGTTCGCGGCCAGGGATGTATTCTTCCACCAGGGCGTTCGGTCCGAAAGTCCAGTTTCCCACGATCACGGCGCGCCGGTTGTCGCCGCCGCGCACGACCTCAACGCCGACCGACGATCCTTCGTTGATCGGCTTGACCACGTAGGGAAACGGCAGCGGATCCCCCGCTTCGAGTTCCTTGACACAAACGATTCGCCCGGGCGCCACCGGCAGGCCGGCCGCGGCGAACAGGGCCTTCGCCGCCTGCTTGTCCATGGCGATGGCGGACGCGCGCACGCCGGAATGCGTATAAGGGATGCCCAGCCAGTCGAGCACGCCCTGGATCGCGCCGTCCTCGCCGAAGCGGCCATGCAGGGCGTTGAACACGACATCGGGCTTCGGCGACAGCGCGGCGATCACGGCGCCCAAATCAGGACCGGCATCGATCGGCCGGACATCGTAGCCCGACTCGCGCAAGGCGGCGACCACCTGCTCGCCGCTGGCCAGGCTGACCGCGCGCTCGGCGGAAATCCCGCCGTACAGGACAGCCACGCGGGTCATGCCACCACCTCCGGCTTGCCCGCGGGAATATCGATGGGGATGCCGATGCGGCGGATCTCCCAGTGCAGCGTCGCGCCGGTGGCGGCGAGCACGCGGCGGCGGACTTCCTCGCCAAGCCCCTCGATGTCCGCGGCGGACGCGGTGCCGGTATTGATCAGGAAGTTGCAGTGCTTGTTCGACACCATCGCCCCGCCCCGCGTCAGGCCGCGGCAGCCGGCGGCGTCGATCAGTTCCCAGGCCTTCATCCCATCCGGATTGCGGAACGTGGAGCCGCCGGTCCGGGCGCGTATCGGCTGCGACGCCTCGCGGTTCGCCCGGATCTCCGCCATGCGCGTGGCGATCAGCGCCGGCGCGCCCGGCTGTCCCCGCAGCCGGACCCCGGTCACGACCGCCCCGGCGGGCAGCGCGGCATGGCGGTAGGCGAACGCCAGTTCCGCCGGAACCAGGCGGCGCAGTTCGCCGGTGCGGGTGACGATCTCAGCCCAGTCGAGAACCGTCGCCAGGTCACCACCGTAAGCGCCGGCGTTCATCGCCACTGCGCCGCCGATGGAGCCGGGAATGCCCGAGAGGAATTCCAGCCCGGTCAGGCCGGCCGCGGCGGCATGTTCGGCAACCGTCACGTCCAGCGCCGCCGCGCCGGCGACCAGGCCGTCGGCCTCGGCGGTGATCGTGGAGAAGCCGCGGCCGAGGCGGATCGTCACGCCCGGCAGCCCGCCATCGCGGATGATCAGGTTGGAGCACGCGCCGATGACATGCACCGGCACCTCGTTCGGCAGTTCCCGCAGGAACACGGCCAGGTCCTCGGCATCGGCCGGCCGCACCAGCGCCTCGGCGGCGCCGCCGGCGCGGAACCAGGTGAACGGCGCCAGCTTCGCGTTCGCCTGCACCCGGCCGCGCAGCGGGGGCAGCGACTCGAGAAGACCGGGAAGGCGAGCGGCGGTCATCATCGGATCAGGGCCTTCCTCATGTCGCAACCGCGCGCCGGGTGCCGGGCGCCTGCAAGGCGGCCAGTTCGCTCGGCAGCGACGATGCCCACTGGGTGATCGAGCCGGCGCCGAGGCACACCACGTAGTCGCCGGACCGGGCGATGGCGTGCACCATCTCCGCCAGCATCCCGGGATTGGGCAGCGCAACCACGCTGCGATGACCGCGGGCGCGCAGCCCTTCCACCAGCGCATCGCGGTTCACGCCCGCAATCGGCGCCTCGCCCGCCGGATAGACGTCGGCGACGATGACCGTGCCGGCATCGTTCATGCAGGTGCAGAAGTCGTTGAACAGGGATTGCAGCCGCGTATAGCGGTGCGGCTGCACGACCGCGACGACGTCACGCGCCCCGGCCTGCCGCGCGGCCTTCAGCACCGCCGCGATCTCCACCGGATGATGGCCATAATCATCGATCACGGTGATCCCGCCGGCCTCGCCGACTTTGGTGAAGCGCCGCTTGACGCCCTTGAAGCCGAGGAACGCGCCGCGCAGCGTGGCATCGTCGATTTCCATCTCGATCCCGACGGCGATCGCGGCGAGGGCGTTCTGCACGTTGTGCGCCCCGAGCATCGGCAGCCGGAACGGCCCCATGCGGCGGGAGCGGTTGTGCACCCGGTCGGTGACCACGACCTCGAAGGTCGAGCCGAACTTGTCCGGCACCACGCGCTCGGCGCGGACGTCGGCCTGCGGCGAGAAGCCGTAGGTGACGATGCGATGGTCCGACAGGCGCGGGATCATCTGCTGCACCTCTGGATGGTCGATGCACAGCACGGCGAAACCGTAGAAGGGAATGTTGCCGACGAACTGGTCGTAGCCGGCGATCATCGCCTCCGGCGTGCCCCAGTGGTCCAGGTGCTCCGGGTCCATGTTGGTGACGACGGCGATGACGGCAGGCAGGCGCAGGAAGGAGCCGTCGCTTTCGTCGGCCTCGACCACCATCCAGTCGCCGCTGCCCATACGGGTGTTGGTGCCATAGGCGTTGATGATGCCGCCGTTGATGACCGTGGGATCGAGATGCGCGGCCTCCAGCACGCTGGCGATCAGGCTGGTCGTCGTGGTCTTGCCGTGGGTGCCGCCGACGGCGATCGACCACTTCAGCCGCATCAGTTCCGCCAGCATCTCGGCGCGGCGGACGACCGGGATCAGTTGCGCGCGGGCGGCGGCAACTTCCGGATTGTCCCGCTTTACCGCCGTCGAGACGACGACGACATGCGCGTCACCCAGGTTGGCGGCGTCATGGCCGACGGCGACATGGATGCCGGCGGCGCGCAGGCGTTGCACGTTGGCGGACTCGGTGATGTCGCTGCCTTGCACGACATAGCCCAGGGTGTGCAGCACCTCGGCAATGCCGGACATGCCGATGCCGCCGATGCCGACGAAATGGATCGTGCCGATGGAGAGCGGCAGGGCCCTCATGGTGTTTCTCCGGCCTGGACAGGATCCAGGCTGATAGCGGCTTCCACGACATCGGCGAGACGGGCGGCGGCATCGGCACGCGCCTGCGTGCGGGCGCCCGTTGCCGCGGCGGCGAGCGCCGAGGGCGTGGACAGCAGGTGGTTGAGACGCTCCGCGAGGGACGCGGCGGTGAATTGCGGCTGTGGCAGCACCCAGGCGCCGCCGGCCTGCGCCAGCGCGCGGGCATTGGCCGACTGGTGATCGTCGATCGCACCCGGCAGCGGCACCAGGATGGCCGGACGGCCGGCGACGGCCAGTTCCGATACCGTGGAGGCGCCGGCGCGGGCGATGACGAGATGCGCGGAACGCAGGCGATCCGCGACGTCGGGGAAGAACGACGCCAGGTCCGCCTCCAGGCCAAGCGCGGCGTAGGCGGCCCGCACCCGGTCGAGATCCTCCGGGCGGCATTGCTGCACCACGCGGAGCCGGGCGCGCGATGCCGCGGGCAGCGCCGCGAGGGCGTCCGGCACGACATCGCTGAACACGCGCGCGCCCAGGGAGCCGCCAAGCACGAGAAGCCTGAAGCGGTCAGCCGCCGGCCCATACTCCGCCTGCGACAGCGCGGCGACCGCCGGACGCACCGGATTGCCGGTGACGACCGCCTTGGCCGAGGCCGGCACCCGCTCGGTTGCCGCAAAGCTCAGCGCCAGCGTATCGGCACGGGACGCCAGGAACCGGTTCGCCCGGCCCAGGACGGCGTTCTGCTCGTGCAGCACGACGGCCGGACGCCGCCGCAGCAGGCTGGCCCCGAGCACCGGCGCCACGCAGGGGTAGCCGCCGAAGCCGACAACCCCGGCCGCGCCGATGCGGGCCAGCAGGCCGCGGGCCTGAACCACCCCGGCCGCGAGCGCGGCGATGGCCCGGATGCCGCGCACGAGGCCACGGCCGGCAATGCCGGCGCCGCGCAGGACATACTGTTCGTGCCCGGCGAACACGGCGCTGGTCAGGCCAGCGGAGCGGCTGTCGGTCATGAGCACGATACGATGGCCGCGCGCCAGCAGTTCAGCCGCCAGCGCCTCGGCCGGAAAGAAATGGCCGCCGGTTCCCCCGGCCGCGATGACGATGGTGCGTACTGCCGGGCCTCTCATGTCAGTTCATCCCGGCCGCGCCGGCGGGTCAGCGCCAGCAGCATGCCCATGCCGAGCGCCACCGCGATCGCCGACGAGCCGCCATAGGAAATGAACGGCAGGGTCATGCCCTTGGTCGGGATCAGCTTCAGCGTCGAGGCCATGTTGACGAAGGCCTGCAGCCCGAAGCCGGTGACAAGGCCGGTGCAGGAGAGGACGATGAACATGTCATGCTCCCGCAGCAGCTTCAGCAGGCCTCGCAGCACGATGAAGGCGAACACCGCCAGGATGACGACGCAGATCAGCATGCCGAATTCCTCGCCCGCCACGGCGTAGACGAAGTCGGCGTGCGCGTCCGGCAGGATGTCCTTCACATGCCCCTCGCCCGGCCCGCGGCCGAGCAACCCGCCATTGCCGAACGCCTCCAGCGCGGTGTTGACCTGGTAATTGTCGCCGGTGCCGTCCCAGAAGCGGGTCACGCGGCTGCGGACATGCGGGAAGATCGTGTAGGCCATGACCGAGGCGCCGCCGAGCATGCCGATGGCGACCCAGACGAAAACCAGCGGCAGCCCGGCGATATAGAGCTGGGCCAGGAACACCACCGTCACGACGGCGAGCATGCCGATGTCGGGCTGCGACTTCAGCAGCAGCACGATCATTCCGAACACCACGAAGGCGGCGATCATGCCCGGGAAGCGGGGCGATTTCTTGCTCTCGCTCAGCAGCCAGGCGGCGACCACGGCGAAGCACGGCTTGAGGAACTCGCTGGGCTGGACCGACAGGCCGGGCAACGAGATCCACCGCCGGGCGCCCTTGATCTCCACGCCGATGAACATCGTCGCCGCGGTCAATGCCAGGGCGATCAGGCAGCCGACGATGGCCAGGCGCTTGATCTGGCGCGGCGACAGCAGGGAGACCCCGAAGACGATCAGCCCGGCCAGCGCCAGGAACAGGACCTGCTTCAGGATGAAGGTATCGCGCGACGTGCCGATGCGCTCGGCCACCGCCGGACTGGCCGCCAGCACCAGGATGTAGCCGAAGCCAATCAGGACGCCGATGGCGCCGAGGGTCCAGCGATCGACACTCCACCACCAGCGGCCAAGCAACGAGTCGTCAGCGCGCGACAGGGTCGGCATCAGGCGCCTCCCGCGTTCAGGTCACGCGCCAGTTCGGCGAAGCGGTCGCCGCGCTGGTCATAGCCGGTGAACTGGTCCCAGCTCGCGCAGGCGGGCGACAGCAGCACCACGGGGGCGCCGGCGGCCTTGGCGGCGGCGAAAGCGGCGGGAACGGCGGCGTCCAGCGTGCCAACCAGGTCGAACGGCACGTTGTGGCGCGACAGGGTGGCGGCGAATTCCGGGGCGTCGCGGCCGATCAGCAGCGTCCGGGCGATGCGCGGGAACAGCGGCACCAGCGGCTCGATGCCGCCGGCCTTGGCCATGCCGCCGGCAATCCAGATCAGGCGGTCGTAGCAGACCAGCGCGCGTTGCGCCGCGTCGGCGTTGGTCGCCTTGCTGTCGTTGACGAATGTCACGCCATCGATGGTGACGATCCGCTGCTGCCGATGCGGCAGGCCGGGATAGCTGCGCAATCCGGCGGCGATGACGTCGTCCGGAACGCCGAAGTATCGTGCCATCGCCGTCGCTACCGCCGCATTCTGGGCGTTGTGGGCACCGGGCAACGCCGGCCCGGGAGCCAGCGGAACCTGGCTCCCCGATATCCGGACGACCGTCGCCGGCCGCGTGGCCAGCCAGGCCGCCACGTCCCGCGAGCCGGGATCATCAACGCCAACGACGGCAAGATCGCCCTCTTGTTGCCGGACAAATATCGATCGTTTGGCAGCGGCATAGCCGACCATGTCACCATGACGGTCAATATGATCAGCGGTCAGGTTGAGCATTGCAGCGGCATTGAACCGCAGCTCGGCGAGTCTCTCCAACATATAGGAGGACATTTCCAATACGTACACACCATCGTGTGATAGCAGAGGCAGTGACAAGGCTGCCGGCCCCAGATTGGCCCCTGCCGCGACAGGCAGGCCGGCCTCGCCGAGGATGTGCGCCAGCAGCGCCGTCGTGGTGGATTTGCCGTTGGTGCCGGTGATGCCGGCGAAACGAGCGCGCGAGCCGGCCGCGCGCACCGCACGGAACAGCAGTTCGGTATCCGACAGGATCGGCACGCCCGCCTCGATCGCCCGTTGCGCGGCCGGGTGAGGCTTCGGCAATCGATGCGGAATGCCGGGCGACAGTACCAGCGCGTCGAAGTCGAACGCGTCCGACACCGGATCGCGCACCTCCAGGTCGCCGGCGGCGGCGCGGGCGGCGGCGTTATCGTCCCAGGCCACGACCGTCGCGCCCATGTCGCGCAGGGCGCGCGCCGCAGGCAGGCCGTTCTTGCCCAGCCCGACGACGGCGAAGCGCTTGCCGCTGAACAGCGAGGAAGGGAACGTGCTCATCGGATCTTCAGCGTCGCCAGCCCGACCAGCGCGAGGATCATGGAGATGATCCAGAAACGGATGACGATCGTCGGCTCCGCCCAGCCCTTCTTCTCGAAATGATGGTGCAGCGGCGCCATCAGGAAGACACGGCGGCCGGTCCGCTTGAACCAGAAGACCTGGATGACGACCGACAGCGTCTCGACCACGAACAGGCCGCCGACGATCATCAGGACGATCTCGTGCTTGGTCACCATAGCCACGGCGCCCAGCGCGCCGCCCAGGCCAAGCGCGCCAATGTCGCCCATGAAGACCTTGGCAGGTGGCGCGTTGAACCACAGGAACCCCATGCCGGCGCCCACCAGGGCCGAGCAGAACACCGCCAGCTCGCCGGCGCCGACAACCGGGTTGAGCTGCAGGTAATCGGCAAAGACACGATTGCCGACGAGGTAGGCGATCAGGGTGAAGACGCCGGCGGCGATCATCGTCGGCACGATCGCGAGGCCGTCCAGCCCGTCGGTCAGGTTGACCGCGTTCGAGGCGCCCATCATCACCAGCATGCCGAACACCGGGAAGAAGTAGCCCAGTTGCAGGGCAACTTCCTTAAGCACCGGAAACGTCAGGGCGGTGCTCAGCGGTCCGCGGGCGAGCGAGGTGATCCAGATCGCCGTGGCAAGTCCGATCACCGCCTGGACCAACAGTTTCATCCGGCCGGAAACGCCGCGCGTGTTGAGCTTCGTGACTTTCAGGTAGTCATCCCAGAAGCCAAGGACGCCATAGCCGAGCGTGACGAACAGCACGGCCCAGACATAGCCGTTGCGCAGGTCCGCCCACAGCAGCGTCGAAATGGCCAGGCTGCCCAGGATCAGCAGGCCGCCCATGGTGGGCGTGCCCTTCTTCTCGGTCAGGTGCCGCTCCGGCCCGTCCAGCCGGATCGGCTGGCCCTGCCGCTGAAACGACTTCAGCCAGTGGATGACCTGGGGGCCAAGCAGGAAGCTGACAACCAGCGCGGTCATGCACGCCGCGCCGGCGCGGAACGTGATGTAGCGGAACAGGTTGAACAGGATGAACTGGTCCGCCAGAGGGCGGAAAAGAATATACAGCATCAGCCGGCTCCCGCCGTGACAGTCGATGGCCGGGAGGTAACGGCGCCAATTGCCTCGATAACGCGTCTCATGCCACTGCCGAGGCTGCCTTTCACCAGAATCGCATCACCCGGGGTGATGAAACTTGCAACGATGGGCGCCAGGGCGCCCGAGTCGGCCGCATGCGCGCCCCGCCGACTCGCCGGAATGGCGTCGAACAGATTGCGCATCAACGGGCCGCATGTGAACAGCAAATCCGCCGACTGGTTGACGGCATCGGCCAGCGCGGCGTGTTCCGGCGGTCCCTCGTCGCCCAGTTCGAGCATGTCGCCCAGCACGGCGATGCGGCGCCGCGCCGGCTGCAGCCGCAGGACATCAAGGGCCGCGCGCATCGACGCGCCGTTTCCATTGTAACTTTCGTCTAGCAGCAGCGCCGTTCCGCCGGCCAGGGAAATTTCCCGGCGGACGCCACGGCCGGCCACTGGCGCAAACGTTTCAAGGGCGGTGACGGCATTGGTCGGATCGAGACCCAGCGCCACAACGGCGGCGAGCGTGGCGACCGCATTCATCGCCATGTGCCGCCCGGGCGCTTTCAGGCGCAACGACGTCGTATGGCCGACGATATTGACATGGAGCAACGAGCCGTCGGCGTCAGCCTCGACATCCACCAGCCGGACGTCCGCTGCGGGATCGGCGCCGAATGTCATGACGCTGGTTTTGCCGGAAGCGGCGCGCAGGCGTGGAAACAGCGGTGAATCCACCGGCAGCACCGCAATCCCGCCGCGCTCCAGGCCGCGCATGATGCAGGCCTTTTCGTCGGCAATCGCCTCGATGCTGCCAAGATGTCCGACATGCGCCTTGGCGATGGTGGTGATGACGCCGACATGCGGCCGCGCCAGCCGGGCGAGCGGCTCGATCTCGCCGGCATGGTTCATGCCAATCTCGGCGATGCAGAACTTCGCCGCGCGGGGCGTGCGCGCCAGGGTCAGCGGCAGGCCCCAGTGGTTGTTGTAGGACGCCGCCGCGGCGTGGGCCGGGCCGAACACCGACAGCGCGACGCGCAGCATCTCCTTCGTCGTGGTCTTGCCGACGCTGCCGGTCACCGCGACCAGCCGCCCGCCGGCGTCGCCGTCGCCGAAGCGGGCGCGGGCGAATCCGCCAAGCCGGGCCAGGGCCGCCAGTGTGTCGTCAACGTGCAGAACCGGTAGCCCGGACCCGGCATCCTGATGCACCATGGCGCCGGCAGCGCCCGCGGCCTGCGCATTCGCGACGAAGGCATGGCCGTCGCGCCCCTCCCCGACCAGGGCGACGAACAGGTCGCCCGCCGCCAGCGTCCGGGTATCGATCGAAACCCCGGTCGCGTCGAACGGAGCGGACAGGTAGCCGCCGGTCGCATCAACCAGTTCGTCTGCTGTCCAGAGCGGCAGGGTCATGCGCGAGGCTCCAGGCCGGCCAGGCGGCGGATGACGGTGACGTCGTCGAACGGCAGCACCGTGCCGGCGACGATCTGCCCCTGCTCATGGCCCTTGCCGGCAACCACCAGGACGTCGCCGGCGGCCAGCGCGTTCAGCGCGGTTTCGATCGCCTTCGTCCGGTCGCCGATTTCCGTCGCGCCCGGGCAGGCGGCGAGGATGGCGGCGCGGATCGTGGCCGGGTCCTCGCTGCGCGGGTTGTCGTCGGTGACGATGGCGACATCCGCGAGGCGGGAAGCGGCCTGCCCCATCAGCGGGCGCTTGCCGCGGTCGCGGTCGCCGCCGGCGCCGAAGACCACGTGCAGCCGGCCCGCCGTATGCGGCCGCAAGGCCATCAGAAGCCGCTCCAGGGCGTCGGGCGTGTGGGCGTAGTCAACATACGCCACCGCGCCGTTCGGCAGCCTGGCGGCGCACTCCATGCGGCCACGCACGCCTTGCAGCAGCGGCAGCCGATCGAGAGCGTCGGACAGGCCGAGCGAGTCGGTCAGCGCCGCGGCGACCAGCGCGTTGTCGGCCTGGAAGCGGCCGGGCAGGTTGAGAACGACGTCACAGCGGCGGCCATGTGCCAGGATCGACAGGTCCTGGCCGTCCGGACGCGGCCGGGCGTCGAGCAGGCGGATGCCGTCGCCGTCCTCGCCGACGGTCCGCAGGTCGAGCCGGCGACGCTGCGCGATCTGCCGCAGGGCCTCCAGCGTGACGCTGTCCGTGGCCGTATGGGCGACAACCGGGGCGCCTTCGGGCAGCAGCGTCTCGAACAGGCGCAGCTTGGCCTGGCGATAGGCTTCCAGCGTGCCGTGGTAATCCAGGTGGTCGCGCGTCAGGTTGGTCATCGCCGCGGCGGCCAGCCGGACACCGTCCAGCCGGAACTGGTCGAGCCCGTGGGACGACGCCTCCATGGCGGCATGGTTGATGCCATGGCGCGCCAACCCGGCCAGCGTCTCGGCCAGGCTGACGGGGTCCGGGGTGGTCAGCCCAGACCCGGTGTCGAAGCCGGGCGCGATCACGCCGAGCGTGCCGAGGCTCGCGGCCTTCCTGCCGGCCGAGGCCCAGAGCTGGCGGGTGAACTCCACCGTGCTGGTCTTGCCGTTGGTGCCGGTGACGGCCACCACGGTCTTCGGCTGCGGCCCGGCCAGGACCGCGGCGATCCGCGCCAGGCAGCGCCGTGGCTCCGGGTCGAAAATAATCGGCCGTTGCGGCACGCCGTCCGGCCAGGGCGTGCCGGGCGGCGCCAGGATGGCGACGGCGCCGCGCTTCACCGCCTCGGCAATGAAGCTGCGGCCGTCGACGCGGGCGCCGGGAAGGGCGGCAAACAGGTCGCCCGGCACGACATGCCGGCTGTCGGCGGTGACGCCGGCAATATCCAGCCTGGCGATCGCCGGGAGGATGCCCGGCGTGTCCGACGCGGCGCGCATGAGGTCAGCGAGCAACAACGGACGCCGCCGTCGATACGGCCAGGACATGCGCGGCTCTCGTCGAAGCCGGCGCGCGGGTCTGCCGCCTGATATGTGGCGCCGGGCGGGTAATCGCCGGCGGCAGCACGGTTGGCGGCACGGTCAGCGTTGGCCTGACGTGCTTCGGCACGGCGTCGAGGAGCGCTGCCGACGTCGACGGCCCGCGCGCGAATGCACCGGGCGGGCGGCCAGGCTGCAGCGGAATGTACAGGGCTTGGTTGATCTCCGGCATGTCCACAAGGTCGGGCAGCAAGCCCAGCATCGGGCCGATGCGCGCAATGACCTTGCCGGCGGCGGGGGCAGCCACCCAGCCGGCCGTGGCGAAACCATAGGTGCTCTTGTTGCCGTGTGGCTCATCCAGCATCATGTAAACCGCGTAACGAGGTGCGTTCATCGGGAAGACGCTCATGAAGGCAGCGACGTTGGCATGCTTGCGGTAGCCGCCATGGGCCTGCACCTTTTCCGCCGTGCCGGTCTTGCCACCCGGATAATAGCCGGCCACTTCCGCCGACTTGCCAAATCCCTCGGTGACGACCAGCCGCATGAGGCGGCGCATGATATCGGACGTCGATTTCTGCATCACGCGCACCGCCTGCGGCTGCTGCCCGGGTTCCATGGCCAGAATGGTCGGGTGCAGCAGCAGGCCGCCGTTGGCGATCGCGGCGGTGCCACGCACCACGTGCAGCGGCGTGACCGAAATGCCGTGCCCGAAGCCGACGGTCATGGTGACGACTTCTTTCCAGGCCGACGCCGGCTGGATGATGGGAAACGCCGACTCCGGCAATTGGATTCCGGTGCGGCCGAACATGCCCATGCTCCTGAGCCAGGCGCGCTGCCGTTCTCCGCCGATCGTCAGGGCGATGTGGGCGGCGCCAAGGTTGGACGAATAGGCCAGGACTTCCGGCAGATACAACCAGCGATGCTTGCCCTCGAAGTCAGTGATGGTGAAACGGCCGATCCTGATGGGACGGGATGCGTCGAACTCGTCCCAGATGTGCACCAGGCCGCTGTCCAGCGCCATGGAGGCAGTCTGCAGCTTGAACGTGCTGCCCGGTTCGTAGGTGCCCTCGACCGCGCGGTTGAAGCGCTCGTCCGCCGGAGCGGTGCGGACATGGTTGGCGTCGTAATCCGGCAGGCTGACCATCGCCAGCACCTCGCCGGTATTGACATCCATGACGATGCCGCAGGCGCCGATCGCCTGGAATTCCTGCATCGCGGCGTTCAGTTCTTCGCGCACCACCGCCTGCACCTGGAGGTCGATGGAGAGCCGCAACGGATCGGTATCGGCCCGCAGCCGCTTGTCGAAATATTTCTCGACGCCGGCGAAACCGATCTCATCGACGTCGACGCCGCCAAGCACCTGGGCCGCGGTCCGGCCAAGCGGATACTCGCGATGCTGCGTCGGCCGGAAATCAACGCCCGGGATGCCAAGGTCGTTGACCGCCTGCTGCTCGCGCGGCGTTATTTCTCTGGCAATATAGACGAATTTCTTGTCGTCGCGTTTCAGGCGACTGATGGTTTCATCGAGGTCGAGGCGGGGCAGCACCTTCTTCAGTTTCGCCGCCGCGTCCTCGGGATCGCCGATCTGGCGTGGATCGGCAAACAGCGCGACGGTATTGAGCGAAATCGCCATCGGCTGCCCGTTTCGATCGACAATGGCGGCGCGCTGGCCCGGCAAGGTCGCCTCGATCGGACTATGCGGCTCGTCAGCAACGATTTCCGCCAATGGCTTTTCCTGGCGGTGCGGCGCCAGCGGCATCACGATCGTTGCCAACGCAAGCTTGGTCAGCACGGAGGCGAACAGGACGACGAAGCCGCCAGCGACAATGACCAGGCGAGAGCGAGATTTTTCCAGTGCGGCGCGCCTGGCGAGATCCGGGGCGGTGACGCGAACGTTTTCCATGCGCAACACAGCGTCCGCGCGGCTGGCACCGCGGCGGAACGCCGGCCGGCCATAGGCCCCCTCGTTCAAAGGGGGCGCATCAGACGGCGCTGCAGGATCGTTCGGATCGATCATGACACGGTCTTAGTTGGTGCTGTACCATTGGGTCGCATTGACCGGCATCGGGCGCGGCACAGCCGGCGCGGCACCGTGCGCCATGCCAAGCAGCGAGCCTCCATACGGCGCCGCGACCGCGAGATTGGACGGCGGCGGGCTGTATCGCTCGGGCCTCGGCGCCACCGGACGTGGCCTTGGCAGCGGCGTGGCCGACGCACGCTGTACCTCGGCAGGCCGCTGTTCGAACTGGCGGATTTCGGCGATATGCATCGGCCGCTGTTCGGGCGGGCGGATGTCCGCAGTATGCGTCGGGCGCTGCTCGGGCGGGCGGTTGTCCGCGACATGCACCGAACGCTGTTCGGGCGCGTGGTGCTCGAAAGACCTGGCCTCCACGGTTCGCTGCGGCTGCTCGAACGCATGACGCTCGGCCGGCCTGACGTCCGCGGTGGCGAAGCCGCGCGGCGGAGCCTCGGCGGCGAACGGCCTGGGCACCCTGGGCGACGGCGGACGAACCGCCGCAACGACAGCAGGGCTCGGCGCAGCACGCGGCGGCACCGGCCTCGGGGGAACGGGCAGGTCGTCCGCCGCGTCCGCCACGGCCGGACTGGCAGGCTCGGACGCGACAGGCGCCGCGTCTGGCGGGGCGGATGAGGCCGGCGTCTGCGCCGGCTCCGGCAACGCCGCGACCGGCGTCTGCGCCGGCTCCGGCGGGGTCGGCGGCGTCTCGACCTCCGGCGGCGGCAGGCGGTTGTCCAGATCGGCCAGGCTGGTGAACTGCGTCGGCGCAATGGGACGCAGATTCAGATAAGTATCGGAGAGCTGCCGTAACCGCTCCGGATCGTTCAGCATCGTCCATTCCGTGACCAGTAGCCGACTCTGCTCGCGCAGCGCGGCGGTCTCGTGCACGGTCCGCTCGATAGTGCGGTCGAGCAACTGCACCTCGTGCTTGGACTGGTAAAGATACAGTCCGGAGCCACAGGCCATCAGGCAGGTCGCAATGGTGATTGGTCGGATCATTGGTCTCGGCCCCTATCGTGCTCCTGGAGGGCAGGCGGCATCAGGCGTTCAAGCGCGCGCAGCCGGGCGCTGCGCGACCGCGGATTGGCGTCGGTTTCGGCGTCTCCGGGACGCAGCGCGCGGTTCGTCAACAGGCGGAATCGCGGCGTCTTCCGCCCCAGCAGTCCACCCAGATCGTGCCGCGACGGGCCGCCGGTGCGGCCAGCGGCCTCATTCATGAAGCGCTTGACGATTCGGTCTTCCAGGCTGTGGAACGCCACCACGACAAGCTTGCCACCCGGCGCCAGCAGGCTGGCGGCCTGTTCGAGGGCGGCCTCGATCTGATGCAGCTCGTCGTTGACCTTGATGCGCAGCGCCTGGAAGCTGCGCGTGGCCGGATCGATGCCTGAGGCATCACGCGGCATCACCGCGCGAATGATGGAAGCCAGACGGCCGGTCGTCTCGATCGGGGCTTCCTGGCGGGCCGCGACGATCGCTTTGGCGATGCGGCGGGATGCCCGCTCCTCGCCCAGTTCGAACAGGACGTCGGCAAGCTCGCGCTCGGGCAGCGTGTTCACCAGGTCCGCGGCGCTCGTCCCATGATTTCCCATGCGCATGTCGAGCGGGCCGTCGAAGCGGAAGGAGAAGCCGCGGGCCGGGTTGTCGAGCTGGAAGGATGATACGCCGAGATCGAGAACCACGCCGTCGAGCGCCGTGACCCCCGCCTGATCGAGCAGCGCGACCATGTCGCCGAACTGGCCATGCAGCAGATGCAGGCGGCCGGGGAATTCGGCGACCAGGCTGGCGCCGCGCTGGATCGCCGCGGGGTCGCGGTCGATTGCCCAGAGCGTGCAGCGGGCGCGTTCCAGGATGGCGCGGGCATAGCCGCCGCCGCCGAACGTGCCATCCAGGTACACGCCGCCGTCACGCGGCGACAGGGTCGCCATGACTTCATCCAGCATGACGGGACGATGGCCGCTCATGCCGCGCCTCCGGCCCGCAGGGTCAGCTTGGCGGCGTTGACCCGTTCGCGCGCCTCGGCCAGGCGACGGACACCGGCGGCGGGTTCCCAGATCTGAAAGAATTTGTCATTGCCGATGAACGCGACCATGTCCGTCAGCCCGGCATAGGTAATGAGGTCCGCCGGCAGCAGGATCCGGCCTTCCTTGTCGGTTTCCATGGGCGTGGCGTCGCCGAACAGCGCCATGACGAAGTCGTCGTGCTCGGCGCTGAACTGGTCGTAGTTTGCGAGCGGCGCGCTGAGCGCTTCGAAGCCCAGTTCCGTCCAACCTTCAATGCACGGGTACTTTATGGACGGACGCAGGATGACCGGGGCGACCAGGGCGCCCTCGCCGGCGTGGCTCATCTTCTTCAGCACCGAGCGAAACGACGCAGGCACCGACACACGCCCCTTGGCGTCCAGCTTGTTCTGATGTGTGCCGATGAAGTGGCCCATTCGGACCCAAGCACCTTTCCTGCTGAACGTGTTTCACGCGGCTACCCGTACTGCGGCGAAGCTTCTGATCGGCGTCGGCAACCATCGATTTGCGTCGAATCCGACCGAACCCGTTTGTGGATATTGGTCCGTCATGGGCTGATATGGGATAGCATGGGACAGCTTGGATCGTCAAAGACATTTCCCGCTTTACTGGCCGCCGTCCGGGAAAAATTGTCCTTTTCCTCAGGCACTTACCTGTGGTTGACCGATTCTTCCGAAGCCAATTCTGTATCACGAAAATATTCGCGTTTCGTTCCTGTGGACAACTTTGTGGAAAGCTTGTCGAGCACTGAAGCGCAACGGTTGAAAAGTGGAAAAATGACGAAAGGAAAAGGGCCAGACAGCCTGTAAGCCGGGTTCTGTCCGCCCCTGTGACGGGGCGGGACGACCATTCCTCTGGGACGCGTCTTGCGGCGCGCCTCACGCGACCAACCCGGGTGGCAGGACGGGAAAATCCCTGCGATCGTGACGGGATCGAAATCCCCACACATCGCCGCCACCCCTATTCGGTCTTGCTCCCGATGGGGTTTACCTTGCCGCCTCTGTTGCCAGAGGCGCGGTGCGCTCTTGCCGCACCGTTTCGCCCTTGCCCGCGGGACGCGATCGCTGGCGCGAGTCGGTCTTGCACGGGCGGTTTGTTTTCTGTGGCACTGTCCCTGGGGTCGCCCCCGCCGGCCGTTAGCCGGCATCGTTTTCCCGTGGAGCCCGGACTTTCCTCCGCTGACGCGATCAGCGTCAACCGCGGTCGTCCGGCTGTCTGGCGCACAAGGATGTGCACTCACCGATTGAGGGAA
This sequence comes from Rhodopila globiformis, assembly GCF_002937115.1. Classification (GTDB taxonomy): domain Bacteria; phylum Pseudomonadota; class Alphaproteobacteria; order Acetobacterales; family Acetobacteraceae; genus Rhodopila; species Rhodopila globiformis. The sequence continues at coordinate 85,510 of NZ_NHRY01000266.1, forward strand.
TCAAGTCTTCGCGCGATTGCTGCAACAATCAGGCGTTCGTGCGCGCGATAAAGCCGCCGCCCAGTACGCGATCCGCATGATAGAAGACACAAGCCTGCCCCGGTGCGGGCAGAGCCGGCTCATCCAGTTCGACAATGATATGGCGGTCCTGCGTCCGGACACGCGCGGTTCGTGGCGGTTCGTGGGCTCGCAACTTCACCGTGCAGCGGACAGGCTCCTCCGGGACAGGAATCAGCCAGTTTATGTCCCGCAACGACACAAGGCGCGTCCCCGAGTCGCGCGGTCCGACCACGACACGGCGGCGTGTGGGCTCGGTGGCGATGACGAACTGCCGCCGCCCGTTCACCACCGCGGCGTTGCCAAGTCGCTTACCCTGCCCTACAGTATAGTGGGCAATGCCTTCGTGGGTGCCCACGACGCGTCCATCCGACGAGACGATCTCGCCCGGCTCCAGTGCGTCCGGACGGACTTTTGCCACGACGTCTGTATAGGCGCCGGATGGCACGAAACAGATGTCCTGACTGTCCGGTTTTTCCGCGACACCCAGGCCAAGCCGTTGGGCGATATCCCGGACGGTCCGCTTGTCCGTCATTCCGCCAAGCGGAAACAACGACATGTCCAGCTGCTGGCGTGTCGTTGCAAACAAGAACCAGCTTTGATCACGGCCAGGATCTGCCGCCCGGTGCAGTTCCGCACCGTCCGGCCCGTCGATCCGGCGGACATAATGCCCGGTCGCCAGCCGCTCCGCGCCAAGGCCAATCGCCAGGGCGGACAAGTCGGCGAACTTTACCGTCTGATTACAGCGAATGCAGGGTACTGGCGTTTCGCCACGGGCATAGCTGTCGGCGAAATCGGCGATCACCGCTTTGGCGAAACGATCTTCCGCATCGATCACGTAGTGCCGGATACCCAGCCGATCGGCGACGCGCCGGGCATCGTGGATGTCCTGTCCGGCGCAGCAGGCCCCCTTGCGCGCCGTCGCGGCGCCATGGTCGTAGAGTTGCAGCGTGACGCCGATGACCTCATGCCCGGCTTCGTGCAGCAGGCCGGCGACGACGCTGCTGTCCACGCCGCCGGACATGGCGACCATCACGCGCATGATCAGCCCTGGGCGTTCCGCGTCGCGGCCGGCAGCGTGACCACGAGGCCATCGAGCTTGTCCGTCATCACGATCTGGCAGCCAAGCCGCGAGGTCTTGGTCAGGCCAAAGGCCAGATCCAGCATGTCCTCCTCATCCTCGGTCGGCTTTGCAAGCTTCTTGAACCAGGACGCGTCAACGATCACGTGGCAGGTCGAGCAGGCGAGCGAGCCTTCGCAGGCCCCCTCGATATCGACCCCATGCTTATGGGCGATTTCCAGCACCGAGAGCCCGACCGGCGCATCGACCTCGCGACGGGTGCCATTACGTTCGATAAAAGTCATTTTCGGCATACAAATCAGGCCTTGCTTCGCTGGTCGGATTGGGATTTCGCCACGGCGGCATGCGCCGCCGCGAGCGCCGCGGCGGCGTAGTCGATATCAGCCGCGGAGGTAAAGCGTCCGATGCCAATACGCAAGGTCGAAGCGGCGGCACGGTCGGAAAGCCCCATTGCCCGCAGGACATAGGATGGCTCGACTTCGGCGGACGAGCAGGCCGAGCCGGTGGATACGCAGAGATCCGGAACGGCCCGCATCAGGTCGACCGCGGTGGCGGCGGGAAACGTCAGGTTGAGGTTGCCGGCGATCCGCGCCTGCCAACTGCCGTTCACCCGCAGCCCCGGGATATCGGTCGCCAGGCGATCCAGCAGACGCTGGCGCAAATCGGCGGTGCGCTCCGCCTCGTCCTCCATCCCGGCCGCGGCCAGGTCACAGGCGGTGCCCAGGCCAACGATCAGTGGCGTCGGCAGCGTGCCGGACCGCAGCCCCCGTTCCTGCCCCCCGCCCGAGAACAATGGGGCCAGCCGCACGCGCGGACGGCGGCGGACGTAGAGCGCGCCCACGCCCTTGGGGCCGTACAGCTTGTGTCCGCTGACCGAGGCCAGGTCGACCTTCCAGTTGTTCAGTTCAACGGGGATCTTGCCGACGGCCTGCGCCAGATCGGTGTGGAACAGGGCGCCGGCCTGCTTGGCGATCGCAGCGAGCCCGGGGATATCCTGTATCACCCCGGTTTCGTTGTTGACCGCCATGACACTGACAAGCAGCGTCGGGACCAAGAGGGCACGGCGCAGTTCGTCGGGGTCCAGCAGACCGTCCGGGCGCACTGGCAAGATAACCGGCTCGAATCCTTCGGCCGTCATATCGGCAACCGCTTCCAGGACGCATTTGTGCTCGGTGGCGAGCGTTATGATGCGACGACGGGGATCGTCCATGCCCGCGGCGAAGCGGGCGGCACCCTTGATGGCGATGTTGTTGGCCTCGGTGGCGCCAGAGGTAAAGATGATCTCCTTTGCGTCCGCCCCCAGCAGAGTGGCGACCCGGGCGCGCGCGTGCTCGACCGCGTCTTCCGCCTTGCGGCCCACGACGTGCTCGACACTGTGGGGATTGCCATAATCCTCTGAAAAGAACGGCAGCATCGCCTGGACCACGCGCGGGTCGCAGCGTGTGGTCGCCTGGTTGTCCAGATAAACGGGCTGGTTGGGGCGCGGCGGAGCGACAATCATCGCTGACAGGTAGGATCAGGCGGCGTGCGGAACCAGGGGCGATCGCAGCCGGGCTGCCATACGGGGATATGCAACGGCAAACGCCTCGACATCCTGCCGGCTGACGTTCCACGGTAGGGAAACACGAATGGCCTGGCCAGCCAGGTCGCCAAGCCCCATTGCGCGCAGGACATGGCTCTGCGCGACCTTGCCGGAACTGCAGGCCGCGCCGGCGCTGACGGCGATCTGCTCCAGGTCCAGCGCGATCACCTGAGCATCGGCGCGCACGCCCGGCAAGCCCAGGCAGGTCGTGTTCGGCAGACGGTTTCCCGGATCGCCGCAAACGACGGCGCCGGCTGCGAGGGCGGCCTGTTCAACGATATCGCGCAACCGGGCCATCCCGGCGCGATCGTCCGACTGGCTGGCAGCCACCGCAGCCGCGAACCCGGCAATCAAGGCAACGGGCTGGGTTCCGCCGCGGCGTCCGCGTTCCTGGCCACCACCGCCGGTCAGCGGAGCAGCAAACGGCGCATCCGGCGCCAGCAGCAGCGCGCCGACACCCGCCGGGCCGCCGAGTTTGTGCGACGATATCGCCAGGCTATGGGCTCCCAGTGCCGGCAGGCTGACATCCAGCCGCCCGCCGCCCTGCACCGCGTCGACATGCAGCAGGGCCGCATGGCGCCGGCAAATTGCCGCAGCCTGTTCAACCGGCTGAATGACCCCGGTTTCATTGTTGGCCAGCATCAGGCAGACCAGCGAGGGCGTACCGTCGCCCAGCAGCGTCTCCAGCGCCGGAAGATCGGCGACGCCATCAGCCCCTACCGGCAGGATCAGAGGTTCGCCCGCCGCCGCCCTGACGGCGTCATGCTCGATCGCACTTATTATAAGGCGCCGCCCCGGCGCCAGGGCATGAATGGCGATGGCATCCGCCTCGGTGCCGCCGGCGGTAAACACCACATCTTGCGGCCGCGCGCTGAACCGGGCGGCAATGGCGTCGCGCGCGTCTTCCATGATACGGCGCGCCGCCCGGCCGGCCTGATGCACGGATGAGGGATTTCCGGTGACAGCCAGGGCGGCGATGATCGCCTGAAGCGCCTCGGTCCGCAGCGGCTGGGTCGCGTTAGCATCGAGATAATGCATAGCGGCGCCAGGCATGTCAATCGCCCTGGGCATGTCAGTCGCCCTGGGCCGGTTCGACAATCCGCGGCAGATCAACCGCCCGCCCGCTGACCCGGCCAAGGACGACATCGGCCAACGTGATGGCACCCAGGAACAAGGTGATCTGGCGGCCCAGTTCGGTCCACAGGTCGTGGGTCTGGCACCGCTGATGGCCGGTCTCGGACTCAGCCGCGACGAGGCACCCGCTGCTGCCAGTCTCACAGCGCGTCGCCACGACCGGTTCGTCAACGGCAGCAACGATATCCGCAATGGCGATCTCATTGGCCGGACGGGACAGCCGATAGCCGCCGCCCGGGCCACGCGCGGACGACACGAGATCCGCACGTCGCAGCTTGGCGAAAAGCTGTTCGAGATAGGACTGGCTGAGTTGTTGCCTGTCGGCGATCTCCGCGAGGCAGACTGGTTCGGCGTAATCGACCAAGGGGGCGCGGGACGCAAGATCGACCATTGCCATGACGGCATAGCGGCCGCGGGTTGACAGATTCATCAGGACTCACTCGCGCGTTGGCAAGCAGGCGCGCATTGGCAAGAAGGAAGATTTTTTCTGTGCAAGACTCGTCATGTGAGTACCGCTGTACAAACTATGTTCATCCATGATCAATCATTGTGTTACCCCCAGCCTATCTGGCCCGGGCATGCAGTACAAGAGATACCCGCCGTGGGGGAACATATAACATCTCAGCATATATCGCCCGGAGCATCAAACGAGACACTGATCTTCTTCTGGGCGCAGAGATGCAACCTTAGGTAGCAAATCGGAACATTCCATATGCTCTTTTTAGGGCCGAACACTATAATAGTCGCGATCGTCTCGAATAAGAACATGAACGATATGCGACATTTCCATTGTGAAAGATCGCTTGATTTGTCCTATAATGGGTTTCTCCCTAGGGGAAGACCCCCCGCCCAGGATCGCTGACGGGAGCGATTGGTGACTGAACGGAAGGAAGTGCCGAGCTGAATTCGTTGTGAGCGCTTCTGGCACACTAAGAGTTTCCAACCACGCCGGTCAACAATGTGATGGTTTGATGAGCTGCTATGGAACTGACATCAGGGGGACTGCGTTCCTATTTGATCGGGGTTCGCACGAGCCAGAGGGGGAGTAGGTCTGGCCCGTGAGATTTGCATGCCCGGTAGGGTGTCCGAAGCCGTGGTGGCTTCGCGATGTGTGCTGCCGGTGGGACAGGAAACAGGTTACGTATCGCCATGCCCGAGGTCATGTTTGCCGGTCCGGACGGCCGGCTTGAAGGTCGGTATCATCATTCAAAGGAGCCCGGAGCACCGGTTGCCCTGATACTGCATCCGCATCCACTTCATGGCGGCACGATGAATAATCGTGTCACTTATTCCATGTATCAGGCATTTCAGAAGCTTGGCTGCTCGGTGATGCGGTTCAACTTCCGCGGTGTCGGCCGCAGCCAGGGCCGCTATGACGGCGGCATCGGCGAAATCGGCGACGCGGCGGCAGCCCTTGACTGGATGCAGGCCGTCAATCCTGGCCATGGCGGGCTGTGGATTGCGGGCTACTCATTCGGCGCATTCATCGGGATGCAGCTTCTGATGCGCCGCCCCGAAATCTCCGGATGGGTCAGTGTCGCGCCACCAGCCAACCACTATGACTTCGGCTTCCTGGCCCCGTGTCCCTGTGGCGGCCTGATGCTGCACGGCGATGCGGATGAGCTGGTTCCGGAAACGGCGGTACGGAAGCTGGTTGACAAGCTGAACACGCAGAAGGGCGTTCACGTCGATTACCGGGTCATCCCCGGGGCGGATCATGTGTTTGCCAGCCATGCCGATGTCATTGCCGATGCAGTTGACGATCATTGCGGCAAGGCGATTGCCCGCAAGCAGATGGCACTGGCGGCCGACTGAACTGGACTGTCTCCAAACGGTGGCGGCATGGCCGCTGCCGGGAGCCATCAGTTTCCATACGTGATCTGTCCTCCTGGGGCCGGGACCGCAACCCCGGTGCTTGACGGGAAGCTCAGTGGCAGGCCGCGCCGAACCCGGACGGCCAGAAATCCGAAACACTGAGCTTCCAGTGCATCTCCATTCCAGCCGACTGCCTCCACCGGCTGAACCGGAACGCCGAGCCGGTTTGCAAGTCCTTCCATGATTACCGGGTTGTGCCGCCCCCCGCCACATACAAGCCAGTTCCTCGGCCTTTGCGGGAACGAGGCAGCTCCAATCGCCTCGATCGTGAAAGCCGCCAGTGTCGCGGCGCCGTCCGCTGCCGCCAGCGCATTCGCGCCGCTTGCCGCAAGCGCCTGCGCGAAGTCCAGGCGGTCGAGGGACTTGGGTGCCGGCTGCCGAAAGAACGGATGCGACATCAAGACCCGTAGAACGGTCTGATCGATCCGTCCGGACCGCGCGAGCCTGCCATCCCGGTCAAATGCTGCGCCCGTATGCCGGGCGGACCAGTCGTCGAGCGGTCCGTTGCCGGGTCCGGTGTCAAAGGCGATTAATTCCCCGTCGATGCCGATCCAGGTCACATTGGCGACGCCGCCGATGTTGAGAACGGCCATCGGCTTGGGCAGGATCTCTGCCAAGGCCGCGTGATAGACTGGCGCGAGCGGGGCACCTTGCCCGCCTGCGGCAACATCGGCAGACCGGAAATCGAACGCAACCGGCATGCCGGTGCTGCGCGCCAGAGAGGCGGCATCCCCCACCTGCCAAGTACGCCCGCGGCTGGGTTGGTGCAGGATGGTCTGGCCGTGAAAGCCTATGATGTCCGCCGGCCGGTCCAGCGCCTTGACCGCCTGCACATGATAGTCTGTCAGCCGCTCCACCGCACTGATCAGCCGAGGATCATCCGGCGCGAGCGTCGGCGCGAGGTCCAGGATTTCGCGCAGGTCGCGACGCAGGGCCGGATCGTAAGGCAGCGTAAGCGACGGACCCAGGCCGAGGATGCGGACGCCGTCGGTCTCCAGCCATGCCGCATCCACGCCATCCAGCGAGGTACCGCTCATCAGCCCAATCGTTCGCGGCATTTGCCCCTGCCCCGCTGTATGTTAACCCGCGTCCTCTGAAACTACGGGCCAGCCGCCATGACGACCAACACTTTCCTCGACGAGGCCATCGAACGCGGCTTCGTGTTCCAGTGCACGGACATCGACGCGCTGCGCGCCGCGATGCAGGCGGGGCCGATCACGGCCTATATCGGCTTCGACTGCACGGCGGACAGCCTGCATGTCGGCAGCCTGGTGCAGATCATGATCCTGCGGCTGCTGCAGAAGCACGGGCACAAGCCCCTGGTCCTGTTGGGCGGGGGAACCACCCGCATCGGCGACCCGTCCGGCAAGGACGAGTCACGGCAGTTGCTGACCGACGAGACGATCGCCGCCAACATGGCCGGGATCAGGCGCTGCTTCACGCCCTTCCTGCGGTTCGGCGACGGGTCGTCCGACGCCGTGATGGCCAACAACGCCGACTGGCTCGACACCCTGGGCTACATACCGCTGCTGCGGGAGGTTGGGGTGCATTTCACCATCAACCGCATGCTGGGGTTCGATTCGGTGAAGCTGCGGCTGGAGCGCGAGCAGCCGCTGACTTTCCTCGAATTCAACTACATGATCCTGCAAAGCTTCGACTTCCGCGAACTGAACCGGCGGCACGGCGTGACCCTGCAGATCGGCGGCTCCGACCAATGGGGCAACATCGTCGCCGGCATGGAGCTGACGCGGCGGACGGACGGGAAGGCAGTGCACGGCCTGACGACGCCCCTGATCACCACAGCCTCCGGCGGCAAGATGGGTAAGACCGCCCAAGGCGCCATCTGGCTCACTGCCGATCGGCTGTCGGCGTATGACTACTGGCAGTTCTGGCGCAATACCGAGGATGGCGACGTCGGCCGCTTCCTCCGGCTGTTCACCGACCTGCCGCTGGACGAGATCACTCGCCTGGAAGCGTTGGGCGGCGCCGAGATCAACGAAGCGAAGAAGGTGCTGGCCACCGCCGCGACATCCCTGGCCCACGGCGCGGACCAGGCGGCACTCGCCGCCGAAACCGCCCGGCGGGCGTTCGAGGAAGGCGAGGCCGCGTCAACCCTGCCCAGCGTGACCGTCCCGGCGGCCGAGTTGCAGGCCGGCATCCCGGCCTTCCGGCTGTTTGCGCTCGCCGGGCTGGCGACCAGCAACGCCGAGGCGCGGCGGCTGATCCGTGGCGGCGGCGCGCGGGTCAACGACGCAACGGTCACCGACGAAGGCCAGCCGATTGGCTCCGACCTGCTGCGTGACGGGGCCATCAAGCTGTCCGCGGGGCGGAAGCAGCATCGCCTGGTGAAGGTGGAATAGGAACGGCCCGGGGCGTGTCAGGCCAGGGCCGGTTCTCCGGCCGTCGTGTCAGGCGCTGCCCCCTCGGGCAGGTGCAAAGGACGGGCGGGACGGTTCTGGCGAAGCGTGGACGCACCGTCCGCGACGATCTGCCAGACTGCCTGGGAGAGGGCTTTGCGATCCGCGAACCGTGCCGGGTCGAGCGGCGCATGCAGCAGGACGGTCACCCGCAATCCGATATGCTGGGTCAGGCGCGCGAAATGCGAAACGATGTCCATGTCGCCGTACCAGGCAAAAAACGGCCGGGCAGCGCGGCCGGCGGGCAGGCCGCCGAGCCGGTCGTAGACCACGGATATCGGCTGGACCAGGGGAACTTCCCCGGAATCGTCCTCGCCATCCGGCTTGGCGAGCGCGAAGAATGAGGACCGGAACGGCAAGACCCTCGACCCATCGGAACTGGTTCCCTCCGGAAACAGTATCAGCCTGTCGCCCGCCGCCAGCTTTGCCCGCATGGCATCGCGTTCCTTGCCCGTCGTGGTGCGGCTTCGGGAGACAAAGACCGTGCGGCCAAGCCGCGCGATCAGGCCAATGACCGGCCATGAGGCGACGTCGCCTTTCGCGACGAAGCATCCATCGAGCACGCCACCCAGCACCGGAACGTCAACCCAGGAGGAATGATTGGAGACAAAGATGACCGGACGCTTGGCGACATTGTCCGCACGGCTGCCGATGACCCGAACCTTGATGCCGATCAACCGGGTGAAGATCGCCCAGTAGAACTTTGCGAATTCGATTTTTGCCCGTCCCGGGAGGATCAGGCAGGCTGCCTGGATCATCACGGCCGGCAACGTCCACGCGACAACGCCAAGAGCGCGGCGTGCGACGCGAACGCGCCGGGCGACAAGCCAGCCCTCACGGCCTTTGGGCAATTCGAGCAGAAAGCCCGGATTGTGATCCGGGTGCGGCAGAAGCGACTGCCGGCGCGCCGAACGCGGCATCGGCTGATCCTGGGCAATGTCTGAAGGCTCGACCATGACGTTTGAAATACAGCGGCGGGAAGGATGGAACAATGGCGCAACCGTGACCGTTCAGCGAAACCATCTGGCCACTTATCCAGCTATAATCGCACGATGCAGCGCCCTTGGTTAAAAATGCGTCCCGCCGCACGCTGGCTTGTCTTGACGCTGCTCATGACCACCACGCTGTTTGTCGTCGTCTCGTCACGTGCGGCTGATCCTCAACCCTATACGGTTACCCTGAAGCCGACCGGAAACAGCGCGCTGGACGCGGCTCTACAGGGCAGCGCAACGTTGATATCATTGCAGAAATCCGCTCCGGTAGGCGGATTCGCCCTGATCCAGCGAGCCCGGCAGGACAAGCAGCGGTTCGAAACCGCCTTGCACAGCTTTGGCTACTACAAGGCAACCGTCAACCTGACGATCGCGGGGCATGCGCTGGATGATCCGTCTCTGCCGGCGATCATCGACGCGGCGCCCGCCGATCCGCCCATGCAGGTGGTCGCGTCGTTCGACCTCGGCCCGCGCTTCCGGCTGGGCAAGGTCACCATTTCCGGCGAAGTTCCGCCGGATGTGCGCGGAAGGCTCAACCTCGAGCCCGGCCAACCGGCGGTAGCGGCCGACGTACTGGCGGCTCAGGGGCGTCTGCTCGCTGCGCTGCGGAGCGACGGCTATCCCCTGGCGAAGGTGCCGACGCCGGTGGCGATCCTGCATCCGGATCAAGACCTGCTGGACGTCGAGTTCCAGCCTGACAGCGGTCCGAAGGCGGATATCGGCCCGATCAACCTGACCGGGCTGAAGAGGATGAACGAGTCGTTCGTCCGGCGGCGCCTGCTGCTGCACCAGGGCGAGCTGTACAATCCACAGAGGATCGAGGCCGCTCGTCAGGATCTGATGTCGCTTGGCGTCTTTTCAGTTGTTCGGGCTGATCCGGCCTCGGCCCTGAATCCAGAGGGTCAGTTGCCGATCACCTTCGATCTGACCGAGCGGCCGCTGCATGCGGTTGACGCCAGCGTTGCCTACTCCACCGATCTTGGCATCAACGTCTCGACCGGATGGCACGATCGCAACCTGTTTGGCAACGCCGAGCAATTGAACCTGACGGCGGCGGCGCAGTTAGGGGGGAATGCGCTGGTCAGGCCCGGGTATCAGGTTGGCGCCCAGTTCCTCAAGCCGGATTTCCTGGCGCGGGATCAGACGCTGGAAATCGATCTCAACGCGGTGGACCAGAGCCTGCAGGCCTATCAGCAGACTGCATTGCAGGAGAAGATCGCCCTGAACCGGAAACTGTCGGCCCATTGGACGGGCAGTCTCGGCCTGTCAGGCGAGCAGGAATCGATCGTACAGGAAGGGGAGACGCGCCATTACAACCTGATCGGCCTGCCGGCCGCGCTGCGGTACGACAACACGACAAACCTGCTCAATCCGACGCAGGGTATCCGGGCCAGCCTGCTGGTCACGCCGACCTATTCCCTCGGCACCACGAACTCGACCTTCGTGATCATGCAGCTCGCCGGCTCCACGTATCTCGACGTCTTCGACAATGGACGCAGCATCCTGGCTTTGCGCGGGCTGGTTGGGAAGGTATCCGGGGCTGGCGTGTTTGGCTTGCCGCCAGACCAACGCTTCTATGCGGGCGGCAGCGCCACGGTGCGAGGCTACCGATACCAAACGCTAGGTCCGCAGTTTCCTGATGGAATACCCATCGGCGGAACGGCTATCTCTGCCGGCACCGTCGAGTGGCGCCAGCGTATTCTGGGTAACTACGGAGTTGTGGGGTTTGTCGATGTGGGCCAGGTCACGACGAATGGAGCACCTTTTGCCGGCGCGTGGCACGCGGGGGCGGGTGTAGGTGCTCGCTACTACACGTCGATCGGCCCTATTCGGCTTGATGTCGCGGTCCCGTTGAACAAGCTTCCGGGCGGCGACTCGTTCGAGCTTTATATCGGCATCGGACAGGCCTTTTGACCCGCCGTCTGCTGAAATGGTTTGCGTGGATCCTGGCGACTCTCCTGGCTCTGCCGATGGTGGCGATTGCCGGCGTCCTGGTTCTGGCAAACCTCGATATCGGACGACACCTGATCGAGAAGGAAACCAGAAGCCTGACTGGCGGGATGGTGACGCTCCGGGGCCTGGGCGGCCGCTTTCCCGACGCGCTGCGGGTGGGCCAGATCCAGGTTTCGGACGCGAAGGGTCCCTACGTCACCGTTTCGGACGTCATCCTGGACTGGTCGCCCCTCAAGCTGTTCGAAGGGGTTGCGCAGATTGATCGCCTGCAAGCCGCGCGCGTGGATCTTGCCCGCCTGCCGGAGTCGCAAAGCAAGACCAAAAGCGGCAGCTCATTCAGCCTGCCCGTGCGGGTCGATCTCCGCAGCCTGAAGGTCGATCAGGCCGTCATTGGCGCGCCGGTCGCCGGCGTGCCTGCGACGCTGGCCTTGACCGGGTCAGCGGACCTGACGACCTTGACGCAAGGCACGGTCACTCTGGATGCGCGACGGCTCGACAGTCCCGGCACCTATGCCGTCCATGGAACCGTCACGCCGCATGACATCCAGGCTGCCATCACGGCCGAGGAACCTGCGAAAGGCCTGATCGCGCGCATCGCCCACGTGCCGGATGTCGGGCCATTGGCCGTCCGGGCCTCGGCGAATGGGCCGCGCGACGACCTCGGGACGCATCTCGATCTGTCGGCCGGGCCGTTGAAGGCCTCGGTTGCAGGCACCGTTGACCTTGATCATGAGACAGGCCACCTCGCGGTCAAGGCGCAGGCGCCGGCAATGACGCCGGGTCCCGGCATTTCCTGGCAGTCCATCCTGGTGGATGCGACCGTCAGTGGCGCGCTGACGAAGCCGGATGCCAACGGGACCGTCCGCATCGATGATCTGACCGCTGCCGGAGCCCGCATCGGCTCGATTGCCGCGGACGTCAAAGGGAATACCGGTCAGCTGAACCTTCATGCGGTGGTGCAGGATCTGCACATACCGGGATCAAAGCCGGATGTCCTCGCGGCAGCGCCGGTCACGCTGGATGCGGCGGCGAATCTCGATGCGGCAGACCGCCCCTTCACGTTCGCGCTGCATCATCCGCTGATTTCGGTCGATGGCAACGGCCAGGCCGGGGGCACGCAAAAAGTCGCGGCGCACCTGGTGCTTCCGGACCTGGGGCCGCTGGCGGCGATCGGCGGGACCAACATTCAGGGCAGCACCGACCTCAATCTGACGGCGGAGGTTGACGGTGACACGAGAACGGCGACCGTCAAAGGCCGGGTGGCGATAACCGGCGGCATGGCGCCCGTGCCCGCGCTGATTGGCGACGACGGCCGCGTCGATCTTGCCGCCTCGATGCATGGCCAGGACATCACGCTGTCGCACCTGACGATCAACGGCAAAGCCCTGGACGTCACGGCCGATGGCGGCATGTCAGGACAAACGGTCAACCTGAATACGACAATCGGCCTGTCCAACCTGACGGCCGTCCAGCCCGGCCTGTCGGGCAAGGTGGCTGTCACCGCTCATGCGAGCGGCGCATTGGATGCGCTGAAAGCCCAGGCGGACATAGACGCCGACATCGCGGCAAAGGGCTATGAACCAGGCCATGTCACCGCGCATGTGGACGCTTCCGGACTGCCGCACGCGCCGCATGCGGTGGTCAATGCAAACGGCACGTTGCTGGGTGCGCCTTTGGTTCTGGCGCTGACAGCGGACGAGACAGACGGCGTGATCAAGGCCGACATCAGCAAGGCGGACTGGAAGTCGTTGCAGGCCAAGGGAGCCGTCAGCCTGGCGCAGTCGGCGGTGCTGCCAAAGGGTAAGCTGCAGGTGACCCTGGGGCACCTGGCCGATCTTGAGCCATTGATCGGCAAGGCGATCGCCGGTGAGGCCAAGGCGACGCTCGACTCCGACGACCAGGCCACCCGCCTGACGCTGACGGTCCGGAATGCAGCGCTTCCGGGGACCGCCGCAATCAGCAAGGCGGTGCTGCAAGCGACCGTCACCGACCCGACCGGGCATCCGACGATCGATGGAAGCCTCGTCGCGGATGGCGTGTCCGCCGGCTCGGCCCATTCGATTTCGGCACGTATGACGGCCAAGGGTCCCCTGGACGCAGTGGGCTTGACGGTCAGCGCCGATGCCCCGGACATCGCGGGTGGTCCGGCCAGGCTGGCAACGGCCGGAACCCTGGACGCCACCAACCGCACCCTGGCTTTGGCGAGGCTGGAGGCAAGCTGGAAGCAGCAGGTCCTCCGCCTGCTGTCCCCCGCCAAGTTCAGCTTTGCCAATGGGATTGCCATGGATCGCGTGCGCCTTGGCTTCCGGCAGGCGGAACTGGCCGTGTCGGGTCGTGTCGGCAGCAAACTCGACCTGACCGCGACACTGCGGAACCTGCCCGCCGATGTCGCCGCGATCGTCGATCCGTCCCTGGCCGCCGACGGCGTGATCGCAGCCGATGCGCGCCTGACCGGCACGTCCGCGCGGCCTGAGGGCACCATCAGGGTGACGGCCAACGGCGTGCATCTTCGCAAGGGTCCCGGCCAGGCGCTGCCCGCCGCGAACCTGGCGGCGAACGTCACGCTGCTGGGCACCGCCGCCCGGCTTGACACCAGGCTGACGGCCGGACCGTCGCATGTGACGCTGACCGGGACGGCTCCTTTGTCGAAGGAGGGCAGTCTCGACCTGAAGACGGATGCCCGGATCGATCTTGCGATGCTGGATCCTCTGCTGCTCGCGGAAGGACGGCGAGCGCGGGGCGAGGTCACTCTGAATGCCGCTGTCACTGGCACCGTCGCGGCGCCGCGCGTGAACGGGGTCGCGGACCTGCGCAGGGGGGAGGTGATCGATTATGCGCTTGGCGTGCGGGTGCATGACATTGTCGCGACAGTCCAGGCGAGCGGTGACACGATCCGGTTGACACGCCTGTCGGGCAAGGCGGGACCGGGAACGCTGGGCGGCGACGGCACCATTGGCCTGGCGGGCGCGATGCCGGTCAATCTGCATTTCTTTGCCAACGATGCCCGCCCGATATCAAGCGAGCTGCTGACCGCGCTGATTGACCTCAATCTGACGGTCCAGGGAGAGGTGAAGGGCGACCTGCAGGCAAGCGGCACCTTGCATGTGCGGCGCGCCGACATCCGGATCCCCGACAAGCTGCCGCCCGGCATCGCGGTCTTGCCGGTGCGCTCCGCCAACGCTCCGCCACCGCCGCCACCCCCGCAGACACCTCAGACCATCATTGCCCTGAACCTCACGCTGGACGCGCCGGAGCAGGTGTTCATCCGCGGCCGGGGCCTGGACGCGGAAGTGGGCGGCAAGATCCACATCGGCGGCACGACCGCCAAGCCGGTACCGGAGGGCGGCCTGCACCTCCGCCACGGAACCTTGAGCATCATCGGCACGACGCTGAAGTTTACCGAGGGCACAATTGACTTCAGCGGCGGAAGCTTCACCAACCCGTCGTTGCATTTCGTGGCAACGTCCACGACCACGGCGATTGTCGCGACCTTGACCGTCAGTGGCACCGCCAGGGATCCCCAGATCACCTTGTCCAGCGTGCCTGAGCTGCCGCAGGACGAAATCCTCGCGCAGCTGCTGTTCAATACCAGTACCTCAAAGCTGAGCCCGCTGCAGCTGGCTCAGATCGCCGCGGCGCTGGCGTCCCTGTCCGGCGCGACCTCCGGCTTCGATCCACTGGACAAGCTGCGGACAACATTCGGACTGGACCGCCTGTCGGTCGGCAGCGATGCGGCCGGCAATCCGACCGTGGAGGCGGGCCGCTATATCGCCCGAGGCGTCTACGTCGGCGCGAAGCAGAGTGCATCAGGTACAGGCAGCCAGGCGACAGTGCAGGTCGATCTTACGAAAGGCCTGAAGCTGGAAGCGACAGCCGGCTCGGCGTCGCTCCAGTCCGCGACTGGTTCTTCGAACAGCGGGGATGAAGCCAGCGTCGGGCTTACCTACCAGTTCGAATATTAAAAGGCGGCCCGGCGGGGAACAAAGCACGATCATCTGCGTTGGCTCGCCATGAGCACTGATCCGAAACCCGATGCGCCCTCTTCCGCTCCGTCCAACACGGAGAAGGATCCCGACGACTGGACGACCGGCGACGAGTCGATGACCGGCGCGCAGGCGTCCTATCTGAAGACCCTGTGTGCGGAAGCCGGTGAGCCCTTTGATCCGAATCTCAGCAAGGCTGAAGCGTCGAAACGGATCGAGGCCCTGCAGAGCAAGACCGGACGCGGACGCGATCACTGAACGGCAACTTGAAGTTTCGTTTGCAAGCCGCGGTCTGCCCGCGGTCTGCGTGTGCCTGCCGGGGCCTGCCGGGAATTGCCTTGACCGGGAATTACCTTGACCGGGAATTACCTTGACCGGGAATTACCTTGACCGGGAATTACCTTGACAGGCGCCGCTTGTTGGAACATAAGAAGAACATGATGAGGCCGCTGTCTGTCGCCGACAAGCTGGAGATTCTCGCTAACGCGGCGAAGTACGATGCGTCCTGTGCGTCATCCGGCGGTGACAAACGCGATTCGCGTCGTGGCGGCGGGATCGGATCCAACACCGGCAACGGTATCTGCCATTCCTATACGCCGGATGGCCGCTGCGTTTCCCTGCTGAAAATCCTGCTGACGAATGCCTGCATTTTCGGCTCCTCGCTATTTCGGATGGGTGGCCCGCACGCAGAGGTTGAGTGTCTGGGAGCGCTTGTCGGCCAAGCGCTGGCTAGCCACGAAGCCGAATTTGGTTTGACGGCATCTGGCGCAGACGGGGGTTTGCGCATAACGCGCTGTCTGGCATGGCTTGGGAACGAACCGACCGGAGCCATCATCCATGCGCGATACCGACCTGTT
>NZ_NHRY01000267.1 GCF_002937115.1 Rhodopila globiformis
GGTGCCGACCGCGACCGAGGGATGGATGCCGAACAGCAGCACCAGCAGCGGCGTCATCAGCGAGCCGCCGCCAACCCCGGTCAGCCCGACCAGCATGCCGATGCCAAAGCCGACCGATGGGTAGACCGCCCCCATCGTCACCGACTGACACAAGTCCCGCGTGACGCGGAAAGTGGCAGCAGCCCGGCGCTCGTTGGTGTCATCCGATGCCTCCTGTCACCCCGGCATTGTCCATTTTCGTCTGACATCGTTATGACATCAGGCAACAAAGCTTCTCGCCCGGCCACCGGGCCCCTCGTTCGCCCGACACAGACCGAACGGCATGGCCACGCTGCGATCGGCCGGATGCGCCAGAACCGTTCCGCCTGGAGGCACCCGCGCCAGGTATTTCGATCTCCCGGCGCCTGGTGACGTGAGCAAGCGATTCCCTCATGGTCCGGATGCTTCAGCCTGGCGCAACGTTTGCGGCGTACAAACGACCGGCTGCCACCGCATTGGCGCCAGGACAGGCTTCCAGCCGTGGACGAACCGCCTGCATCGTCACAGCAGCCCTTTACCCACCATGACGTTACGGCAACGCCCGTGCCGCCGCCCTGCCAGTTTCAACGCCCATGCGTCTGCCAGCGACAGCGGCCGGCATCCAATGTCGTTACAATGATCACCTGCCGCGGCGCCGCCGGGGCAAGGCTGCCGTAGCCCCCAGCAAAAGTCCGAAGTTGCACCGAAAGCCAACATGATCATTTCGTATCCTGGAAGCGGTGCGTCTGGCGGAAAATCCTGACGGCCACGCATCTGATTACATGCCGCAATGTTTAGCCCCTTCCCGCTGCCGACGCAACCAGGGCAATCGCCTGAACAGCCAAGGCATGTCTCCCCGAACGCCGCGCTCTTGCACGCAATACGGGAATTATCGGCGAAACATTCAGAAATTTAGCAATCATCATGCGAAATGGATGTTGTAGCAAACTTGAGAGTTCATGGGGCGCTCGATCCCCGCCACGCTCCCAGTGACTGAAGAAGAGCCCCACCCGGCAGGACAGTGACATTGGTTGCGATTGATAGAGTATCGGCCACGGCCCATGACCCGCCTTGCGAATACGGCTCCGCACAGCGGCAGCGCTGGCCGGCTGCCGCGCCGAAGGCCGCGGACAAGGCGCCGCGCCGGCAACATCGTCCTCGTGCCCGGGCCAGCGCCAGCCCCAGCCGGTGACGGTCCCGGCGTCCGGGGCAGGCACCGTGGCGAGTATCCTTTCATGCGCTGCCGCCAAACCGGCGGCCCGTGCAAACCCGGAGCTCGTCACGACAATTGCATGAAAGTCTGATGTCACCGCGATGTCCCATGAAAGGCTGAACGAGCCGCCGCACAGGACGGCGAACCGCGTCCTGCCAGCGGTCCACTCAGACTGGGAAATCTCCCACTTCCTCGGGACATCGCGCGGGACTCAAGACAGCACCCTGTTCCCTGCCTCGCCGGAGCGGACGCGCGTGCGGCCGCGGAACGCGGCTTCCTGTCGCGGCGTCCGGGCATCTTGCCGGTGTCGGCGACCCGGCGCGCTTATGATCGTCAGGTGTCCTCGCCCAGGGCGTGCTTGCGGAGATCCCGCAGCTTTTCCTCGCCGCCGGGAGTCCTGGGATCGATCTCGAGCACCTTCTGCCAGGCAGCGTAGGCGCCTTTCCAGTCCTGCCGCGACGCGGCGATCTCGGACAGGGTGCGGAAGGCGGCGAAGTTGCGCGGCTCCAGCTTAATGGTTTCCTCCAGGTCGCGGATGGCGCCCGTCACGTCACCGGCATGGAAGCGGGCGATGGCACGCTGGTGCCAGGCCTCGGCGTCATCGGGCTGCAGGATGATGGCGTCCGAGAGCGAATCCACCGCCTCGTCCGTCTGGCCCGCCTGCAGCGACCGCAGGCCGCGGCTGATCAGCAGGGTCACCGCCGGCGTGCCGGCGTGCAGCCAGATCTGCTGCACCTGCTCTTCCAGCATCATCGCCGCCTGCTCGTCCGGCGCCGTCTTCAGGGCGTCCAGCAGGCGGTTGACGGCGGCCCGCCGCCGCGCGGCCGGCGTGTCCGCCTGCGGCCCGCCTACCGGCGGCTTGTCCGCGGGGGACCTGACCGCGGGAGGATTATCGGCAGGAGGCTTGTCGGCAGGAAGCTGGGCCTGGGCGGCAAGGCAGGCAGCCAGCAGCCAGCCCGCCACCGCCAGCCAGGGCCGCCCGCGGGCCATCAGCCCGGTATCCCGGCCGGACGCGGCCCGCCGGCCATCCAGTCCAGCAGTTCCACCGTATGCACCACCGGCAGCGAATCGCCCGCCAACTGGGTGATGCAGCCGATATTGCCGGCGGCGACCAGGTCCGGCTGCGTCGCCTTCAGGTTCTCCAGCTTGCGCGCGCGCAGCCGGTGCGAAATGGTCGGCTGCAACAGGTTGTAGGTGCCGGCGGAGCCGCAGCAGAGATGCGGCTCCTTCGGTTCCACCACGCGGAACCCGGCGCGCTTCAGCAGCGCCTTCGGTTCGCCGGTGATCTGCTGGCCGTGCTGCAGGCTGCACGCCGCATGATAGGCGACGGTCAGGTCCGGCGCCGGTCGTGCCGGCGCATAGCCGAAGCGGGTCAGGAACTCGGTGATATCCAGGGCCAGAGCAGCAACCTTTTCCGCCTTCTCCCGCCACGCATCGGGTTCCGAGCGGAACAGGAAGCCGTAGTCCTTGACCGTGGTGCCGCAGCCCGAGGCGTTGATGATCACCGCATCCAGCCCCTCCCCCGCCGCCTCGCGGCTCCAGGCGTCGATGTTGGCGCGCGCCAGGGCCATGGCCGGGTCGTGCTGGCCCATGTGGTGGTTCAGCCCGCCGCAGCAGCCGGCACCCTGCGGCACCACGACCTCGACCCCCAGGCGGGTCAGCAGGCGGATGGTCGCCTCGTTGATCGCCGGGTCCACCACCTGCTGGGCGCAGCCGGCCAGCAGCGCGACGCGGGCCTTGCGGGTGCCCTGGGCGCGATGCACGCCGGGCCGTTCCGTCGGGCTGGCGGCCGGCACCGTCGCCGGCGCCAGCCGGAGCATGGCGCGCAGCCGCTGCGCCAGCATGGAGTCGCCCGGGATCAGCCCGGCCAGCGGCCGCGCCGGCCGCGCGGCGGACAGCAAGGCGCGCAGCAGGCGCGGCCGCGGCAGCACCACGCCCAGCACCCGGCGCAGGAAGCGCTCGGCCGGCGGGCGGCGATAGGTCCGCTCGATATAGGCGCGGGCGTGATCGACCAGGTGCATGTAGTTCACGCCCGAGGGGCATGTCGTCATGCAGGACAGGCAGGACAGGCAGCGATCGATGTGGCGCACCACGTCCTCGGTGGCGGGGCGCCCGGCCTCCAGCATGTCCTTGATCAGGTAGATGCGCCCGCGCGGGCTGTCGAGCTCGTCGCCCAGCAGCACGAAGGTCGGGCACGTGGCGGTGCAGAAGCCGCAATGGACGCAGGTCCGCAGCACCGTGTTGGAGACGGCGGTGTCGGGGTCGCGCAACTGTTCGGCGGTGAAACTGGTCTGCATGAATGCGCTACTCAAATGCTTGCGTGGGCGGCAGCATGCGGTGCTGGCGGATCATGACGCCCAGGCAGGTGACGGCGGTGACGAGGAAGGCCAGCGACAGCCACGGGTTCACCCGGTTGTAGAATGCGACGATCACGATCATCGCCAGGCAGAAGGCCATCATCAGGAACTGGATATTGGTGACCGAGTTGGGCCGCCGCAACTGCACGTGCTGGTATCCCGACAGATAAATGGTGACCAGGAACAGGATGTTGGTGATCCAGGCAGGCATGAAGATCATCGTCAGGCTCCTGCGTAAAGCCGACCGGGATTGAGGATATTGGCGGGGTCGAGGGCGGCTTTCACCTGCCGGCTGATGCGGGCCAGCGCGGCCGGCTCATCAGGGATCACACGGACGGCGCCGCGCAGCGCGTCCGGCGCGCGCAACAGGGTCCAGGTGCCCTTCACCGCCTGCGCCGCCGCCTCCACCGCCAGGTGGGTCGCCGTATCGGCCGGACCGGCCAGCCAAACCAGGCCGCCGCCCCAGTCGAGGAAGCCGCCGACGCCATGCGGGCGCAGCGCTGCCAGCACCGACGGCCCCGCGGACGGGCGCACCGAGACGCGCCAGACAGCGTCCTCCGGTCGCGCCGCCAGCGGCTGGGCGTCGCGGACATCGCGCCAGACCGTCCGCGAGGTTTCGGTATCCAGCGTCAGCGCGCCCGCCACCGCGAACTGGTCGCGCAGCCGGGCGATGCGGTAGGCGACCGAGGGCGCGAACTCCTCGATCCGGATCAGCGCCGCCGATTGCCGCAGTTCCGCCAGCGCGGGGATGGTAGCGACAGCCTCCGCCGGCAGCCAGGCGGCGCCGGAGACGCTGTAGGGCGAGCCGAGCGCATTCGACAGCGCGGCGACGGCCGCGACGGCATCCAGCCCCGGCAGCACCAGCGTGCCGGTTGCCTCCGGCGCGGGCAGCACCTTCAAGGTGATCTCGGTGATGATGCCCAGCGTGCCGTGGCTGCCGGTCAGCAGCTTGCACAGGTCGAGGCCGGTGACATTCTTGAGCACCCGCCCGCCGGAGCGGATGACCTCGGCGCGCCCGGTGACCGCGCGGATGCCCAGCACGTGGTCGCGCATCGCGCCCCAGGCGACGCGGCGCGGGCCGGACAGGTTGGTGGCGATGATCCCGCCCAAGGTCTGTGGTTTGCCGGTACTGCCGAGCAGCGCCGACAGGTCGGGGGGCTCGGCGATCATGTACTGGCCGGCCTCGGCCAGCGCCGCCTCGATCTCCGGCAGCGGCGTGCCGGCCCGGGCGGAGAGGATCAGTTCCTTCGGCGCATACAGCGTGATGCCGGACAGGGCGGCGGTGGAGATCGTCCGCGCCGCCTGCACCGGGCGCATCATGCCCGACTTGGTGCCGTTGCCCTGGACCAGGATCGGCTCGCGGGATTGGACCGCCTCGGCGACGGCGGCGACGATGCCGTCCTCAGTCGAGATGGTCACGCTCAGGCCGCCTGCGCCGCGGCTTCGGGTTCGGTCAACGGGAACACCTTGCTGGGGTTCAGCAGCCAGTCCGGATCGAAGGCGGACTTGATGCGGCGCTGCTGGTCGAGTTCGTGCGCCTGGAACTGCACCGGCATCAGGTCGCGCTTTTCCACGCCGACGCCATGCTCGCCGGTCAGGCAGCCGCCGACTTCGACGCACAGCTTCAGGATGTCGGCGCCGAAGGTTTCCGCCGCGTGGAAGCTGGCCGGGTCGTTGGCGTCGAACATGATCAGCGGGTGCAGGTTGCCGTCGCCGGCGTGGAAGATGTTCGCCACCTTCAGGCCGTAGCTGTCGGACATCTCCTGGATCCGCCGCAGCACGTCGGGCAGGCGGCTGGTGGGGATGGTGCCGTCCATGCACAGGTAGTCGGGGCTGATGCGGCCGACGGCGCCGAACGCGCCCTTGCGGCCTTTCCAGATCGCCAGCGACTCTTCGGCCGACTGCGAGACCTTCAGGCTGATCGGGTCGAATTTGTTGCAGATTTCGGTGATCTGGCCCAGCAGGCGGTCCTGTTCCTCGACGCAGCCTTCCACCTCGATGATCAGCATCGCCTCGGCGTCCAGCGGGTAGCCGGCGTGGGCGAAGGCCTCGCAGGCGTGGATGGCGGGACGGTCCATGAATTCCAGCGCCACCGGGATGATGCCGGAGGAAATGATGGCGTCGACGCAGGCGCCGGCGATTTCATTCGAGCGGAAGCCGACCAGCATGGCGCGGGCGCCTTCGGGGGAGCGGAGGATGCGGACGGTGACCTCGGTGATCACGGCAAGCTGGCCCTCGCTGCCGGTCAGCAGGCCGAGCCAGTCGTAGCCGGCGGCGTCGAGGTGATCGCCGCCGATGTCGATGACCTCGCCGTCGATGGTGACGATCTTCAGGCCGAGCAGGTTGTTGGTTGTGACGCCGTATTTCAAGCAGTGCGCGCCGCCGGAGTTCATGTTGACGTTGCCGCCGATCATGCAGGCGAGTTGGGAAGACGGGTCGGGGGCGTAGAAGAAGCCGGCGCCGGCGACGGCATTGGTGATGCCGATGTTCGTCACCCCCGCTTGCACTACCGCCGTGCGGTCGCCGAAGTTGATGTCCAGGATCTGGTTCATCCGCATCATGCCGACGACCACCGCGTCCTGCATCGGCAGGGCGCCGCCGGACAGCGAGGTGCCGGCGCCGCGGGGCACGATGCGAACGCCGTTCTCGTGGCAGAAGCGAAGGATTGCGGCGACCTGTTCGGTGGTCTCCGGCAGCACCACGGCGAGCGGCGGCTGGCGGTAGGCGGACAGGCCGTCGGTTTCGTAGGGCTTGAGCCGGATGGGTTCGGCGATGACGCCGCTTTCGGGCAGCAGGGCGCGCAGGCCTGCGACGATACTGTCGCGGCGGGCCATCACATCAGGCTTGGGCGGCGGCTGACGGATCATGGCGGGTTCCTTCCTGCAACAGTGGCGTTGTTGGAAGATAGCGCTTTTTTGGGGTGATGCCAGGGTGGGATTGCGAAGGGAAAGCGGTGGGGCAGACGTGCAGTCGGCAACCGTCCGTCCGGCAGGGCTGGCCCAGCTCATCGGAGACGCCCGGCCCCGGAATCCGCGCGAGCCTTCGGTCATGCCGATCGTAGCCGAGACAAGAGCGAATCATGTCGGCTGGGGGAGTGCCAACGGCGGCGGGCGTGCGGCAAGGTCGTCCAAAATGTAACCACAGAGGAAAGCGGAGGACCGCGGCGGGCCACGGAGAAAAGACCATGAGCGTCACGGCCAGCACTGCCGGGCCATGCGGCGCCAGGCATCGCCGCATGGCCGGATCGGTGAAACAGCCTGCCACGATGGCGCCATCCGCACCGGGCCGCGCGAGGTCGCCCTGATCCCCTGTAGCCCTCCATGCCCCTCGGCTTCTTCTCTGTGCGAACAGAAATACGCCATCATCCGCGCTGCCCCCGCCAGGGACGCACCACAGCAGACTGCAACCATGCCGGAACAAGAGGGCCCGCCTCTCACTCATCCACCAATGCATGCGGTGCCGGTTTCCAGCCGCACAGCAGGCGCTCCAGAATTCAAGGCTCGTTCAATCAAGCAAGCTCCAGGTCGAAACGCGTCCTTGCGATTCGTGCCTATTGGAATGTGCTTGCGCACGTCCACCTGGAAGCGTCACTTGGTCAAAGCCCCGAACGATCGTTTGACCACTCGTATGACAGGACCCTTGGCACGTATGGCAGTCGAATAATTTGGCGGCAAGCGTCGTGTCCTGGCGTTCCATCTTCAGCCGCATGATTCTTCATGAAGCAATTCCGAGCGGTCTGCGATCCGGCACTGGAATGTCCAACACGATCGCCCTACGATAGCCGCCATGAACGACACACCGTCCTCTGCGAAGCATCCGCCACCCGAATTGCTTGAGGTTCTTGCCGAAAGTGATGCTGACTTCGCGGCTGGCCGCGTTGTGCCGGGCGATGTCGCCATGCGCGACCTGCGTGATGGCCTCGCTCGGCTTGAAGCAAAAGCTTCCGCCGCGAAATGCGCGCGAAAGGATGCAGCCGGACGTTGATTGGCTTCACGGCGCGAGCGGCGCGACAATTTCGGGAACTTCGTCAGCACTACGAAGACCGTGAGCGCCCGGAAGCGATCCGAGCATTGATCGGCGCCTTGGAACAGGCAAGCCGTATGATCGAAGCTGCCCCAGAGCTGCGTTCCCTGCCCCGAGACCATACCCCCAACTCGCCCGGCCGGGACGAGCGTGGGTAAAGTCCGGGCGGTATTGGATTGCCTACACCACCACTCGTCCGCCTGTGATCGCGGCTGTGTTCTATGAAACGGCGAACATTCCTGGCCGCTTGTAGCCGCCGGGCCTGTTCGGGACAGGCTGATCAACCGCCTTAACCTGACCGGCAATCGAATACGGGCGGATCGAATCGGCCTTTTCTCGCCAATGTCGCCGAACTGTCGAGCACCAGACTCACGGGCGCCCTTCATCCCGGTCGGCCTTCCATTCGGCCCACTCGAACGAGCCGAATTTACGCTGCTCGGCACGAGCCCGGATGCGCTGAACGGCAGCCCGCACCTCCTCCCGGTTGATCGGCTGCCGGGCGGGCTCGATGCGAGCAACTTCCTTGCCGTGACGCGTGATCACGACTTCTTCGCCATGCTCGACGATATCAAGCAACTGGCCAAATCCATTCGCCGCTTCGAGGGCACCGACGGCACGCATAGGAGTCTCCATACGGGGCCAAGCACTCTAGCTTGGTATCGACAGCCGCGCCCATCTATAAAATGAGACAGCGGCATCTAACATCTGGATGCGAAAGTGTCAGGCGATGATATCGTGATCTGGCCAGGACCACGAAAACTCACTCTTACTACGGTTCGTGCCGAATCGATGACCGCCGCCCCTGCTATCGACATCGGGGATGGGAAGGCGCGCCAGGGCAAAAACCCGGAACCGCGTCATCAATAGTCGGGATGCCCGAGGGCGGCCGTGCCCCCCCTCTCGGCCGGCATTCGTCGGCAAGGCGCCATCCGGCGGTATGGAACGTAGCCGCACCTGGCTGATTGAATCTCAAGAACGACGACATCGGCCGGCCGCGCGGCGCTCGCTCAAATGCCGGCGAAGTGTCCTCGGTCACAGCCACCCGTGTCGTCCTGTGGGATCACATGCCCATCAAAAGGAGGAATGACCCCATGCGTACCAGCAAAGAAACCCTGGCCCTCAGCGTCGTCATCCGCCGCACCCACGTCGGCGCCGCCCCGTTCAACTGGGAAGTGCACCGGTTCGGCGCGCCGGCCCCGGTGCAGGTGTCGGCCGAGCGGTTCCGCAGCATGGAGGCGGCCTATCAAGCCGGACAGGCATGCCTGGCCGCAATGATCTCGAAGCGGCCGCGGCCAACCGGGCCGGAGGCATAGCGGCGGCCCGCGTCGCATCATGAGAGAGAACGGTCGCGGCCACCACGGCTTGCTCCGGACCCGCCTCGTCCCGATGCGCAGGGGAGCGCACTGGTTCGTCAGCCCGTCCCGCCTGCCGCGCCGCGGATCCGTTGCGCATAGACGTTGATGACCAATGCAACCAGCAGGATCAGCCCCCGGATCAGGATCTTGAGGAAACTGTCGATGTTGACGTGATCGAGGCCGTTGTTCAGCACGCCGAGAACGAACAGGCCGATGATCGTATTGCCGATCCCGCCCTGGCCACCGAACAGGCTGGTGCCGCCGACGACCACGGCCGAGATGCTGTCCAGCAGGTAGGTATCGAACTCGTTCTGCTGCGCGCTACCGAAATACGCCACGCCCAGCATGCCGGCGACGCCCGAGCAGACCGCCGATATGATCATCACCACCGACAGGATGGCCCGTACGTTGACGCCGGAATATTCCGCCGCCTCCCGGTTGCCGCCGGTCATGTAAACGTAGCGGCCGAAACGGGTATAGGTCAGCACGACATGCCCGGCCAGCAGGAACATCGCCGTTACGATCACGATCCAGGGCACCGGCCCGATCGAGCGCGATCCCAGCGTCGCGATCAGCGGCGGCACGGCATAGGCGATCTGTCCCCGCACCAGCAGCGCGCAGATCCCGGCTGCGATCTGCAGCATCGCCAGGGTCATGATGAAGCTCGGGATGCCGATGCGCGTCAGCCCGAAGGCGTTGACCGCGCCCAGGGCGACGCACACCGCCAGCGCGAGGATGATCGCCGCCCAGCCGGGCAGAGGCACGTTGGCGATCGTTACGCTTGGGTCCTGCACGGTGAACCAGGCCACGACGATGCCGGTCGCGTTGGCGATGCTCGCCACCGACAGGTCGATCTCGGCGCACAGGATCACGAACGTCAGCCCGACGGCGATGATCCCGGTCACCGAGATCTGCGTCAGGATGTTCTGCAGGTTGCCGAAGCTCAGGAACGAGTCGCTGGCGATCGAGAAGAACGCCACCAGCAGAAGCAGCGTCAGGAACGGCGCGATGTTGCGCAACTGCCCCTGTAGCCGCATGGTTGCGCGGGATACGGCGATCTGTTCGCTCATGACGCTTCCAAAAGCCGATCCTTGCTGACCCGCTCATCGGCAAATTCGCGCACGATCCTTCCTTTCTTCATCACCAGAATCCGATCCGCCAGCGACAGGATGGTTTCCGGTTCGGCTGAAACGACAATCACCGCGATGTCCTGCCGCACCAGGCCGCGGACGATCTTGGTCACGTCGTCCTTGGCGCCGACATCCATGCCGCGCGTCGGCTCGCTGAGGACCAGCACGCGCGGCAGGTGCGTCAGCCACTTGGCCAGCGCCACCTTCTGCTGGTTGCCGCCGGACAACGTGCGCAGCGCACGCTGCACGTCCGGCGGCCGGATGCGCAGCCTCGCCGCATGATCGGCAGCGATTTTGCGTTCCACCCGCGGGCGCAGCCACACGCGGCCGATGCGGTCCAGGATCGAGATCGTTACATTCTTGAACACGGGCTCCGACCCGAACAGCATCATGCGCCGGCTCTCCGGCAGGAAGGCGATGCCGGCCCGCCGCGCCTGCGTCGTGGACGCCAGCCGCACCGGTTTCCCATCCAGCGCGATGCGTCCGCGCGAGGCGCGCAGGCGGCCGAACAGGGTATGGGCAAGCTCCAGTTGCCCGGAGCCGAGAAAGCCGTAGATGCCCAGCACCTCGCCCGCCCGGGCACGCAGCGAGACATCCTGGTAGGTGCCCGGGCGGTCCAGGTGCTCGACCTGCAGCACGACCGGGGCGTCCGGCTTGCTGCGCAGCGTGATGCCGGTGAGGTAGGTTTCCTCCAGCGCCTCGTGCCCGGCGCCGATCATCCGGTCGATGATCCAGCGCTTGTTGATGCGCGGGCACGGCTCGGTGGCGATGGCGTGGCCGTTGCGGAACACCGTGACCCGGTCGCAGATCGCCAGCACGTCGTCGAGAAAATGCGAAATGAAGATGATGCTGCGCCCGGCGTCGCGCAGCCGCCGCAGCACGCTGAACAGTCGTTCCACCTCCGGCGGCGCCAGGGCGGAGGTTGGTTCGTCTAAAATAATGATCCTGGCGCCGGAGAACAGCACGCGGGCGATTTCCACCAGTTGCTGCAGGCCGAGCGGCAGGTCGCCCATCCGCGTGCGCGGATCGATGTCGATCCCCAGGTTTGCCAGATGCTCGGCGGCGCCGCGGCGCATGCCCGGCCAGTCCAGCAGGCCGCTCTTGCGCAGCGGCAGGGCGCCCATGTGGACGTTCTCCGCCACGCTCAGGTCGGGCATGATGGCGAGTTCCTGGTGCACCATGCCGATGCCGGCGGCGCGGGCGTCGCGTGGCGAGGCGAAATGAACCGGCTGCCGATCGATACGCATTTCGCCGAGGTAGCCGGTGTGCACCCCGGCGATGATCTTCATCAGCGTCGACTTGCCCGCGCCGTTTTCCCCCACCAGGCCGTGGATCTCGCCGGCGGCGAGCGAGAAGTCCACGCCGCGCAGCGCCGTCACGCCGCCGAAGCTCTTGGTAACGCCTGAAAGCGCGATCACCTCCGGCGCGATGGGATCCGGCACTGGTCGGTCAGATCAGGAAGTGGCGTTCCATCCACATCAGGCCAGGGGCGTTGGCCTTGGTGACCACCGGACCATCGACGATGATGTTCTTTGGAATGCCCTCCGGCCCGGTCTTTTCTCCCGTAACGACCGCGGCGACGCCGGCGACGATCGCGCCGCCATGGATGCGGCACGACGGATTGCGCACCGTGGCCAGCATCCGGCCGTCGCTGACCGCTTCGAGCGCCGGCGGCATCGCGTCGCAGCCGCCGATCTTGATCTCGGTGCGGTTGTGCGCCTTCATCACGTTGTAGGCGGCAAGAGCCATGTCGTCGTTATGGAAATAGGCGGCGCTGATCTTCGGATATTTGGTCAGCAGCGTCTCCCAGATGCGGGCGACCTTGGTGACGTCCCAGTCGGCCGGCTGGGTGTCCAGCACGTCGATCTTCGGATACTTCTTGACGACGGAACGGAATCCCCGCGCGCGGCCCTGTGCGCCGGTGTGGCCGAGGGCGCCCTGGGTCATGATCATGGTGCCCTCGCCGCCGATGGCGTCCACCAGCGCCTGGGTGACCGAGGCGCCCATGAACTCGTTGTCGGGCGCGAGGAAGCTGTGCACGTTGATGGTATTCAGCGGGGCGATCAGCGTGTCCATGTCGATGACCGGCGTGCCGGCGTCGATCAGCCTGTTGACCGGCGCCGTCAGCGTGCCGATGCCGAACGCCTGGATCGCCACGAAGTCCCATTTCTGCGAAGCGAGGTTGTCAACGGCCGCGCGCTGCTTCTGGGCGGCGAGTTCGCCGTCGAACCACGTCACGTCCACGTTGAACAGCTTTCCCCAGTATTCCGCCGCCTGCTTGCCCTGCGCGCACCAGGTTGCCTGAAGGCCGGCGTTGGAGAACGCGGCTTTCAGCGGCTTTTCCGATCGCCCGGCGACCTTGCCCATTTCCTGCGCCAGCGCCGGGTCGATGCCGAACGCCGCCAGTGCCATCCCGATACCGCCGAGCGAGCCCTGCAAAATGTCCCTGCGCCTGGCCATTGCCGTTCCCCCTGTTCTTGTCCCGGACGATAATGCCGGGCCTTGTGCCCCGCAATCCGGTGGGCCGCCGTTAACGGCCGGAAAGGGTTCCGCCCCGGGCTTAGTGACGGCATCGTGATTTAAGGTGTGCTGCGGCCCGTTTGTTTGGTTCGCTTGGATAATTTCATTCCAATCTGTAACCATCCTGACAGGTGCCGGTTGCGGCAACGCCACGCCGTCCGGCTGTCCACGCATGGCGCCTCAGGGCATGAATGCCGTGCTGCCGCCGTCGACGATGATTTCGGTCGCGGTGATGAAGCGGGCCTCGTCGGACGCCAGGAACAGCACGGCGTGCGCGACGTCCCAGGCGTCACCCATGTGCCCCATCGGCACCGCCGCATTGCGCGCCTCGATCAGTTTCTGCGCGTCGTTGCCGCCGACGGTGCGGGCCAGGCGATATTCCACCAGCGGCGTGTGCATCAGCCCCGGCACCACGGTGTTCACGCGGATGCCCTTCCTCGCATAGGTGCCGGCGACCGAGCGGGACAACTGGATCACCCCCGCCTTCGACGCGCTGTACCCCACATGCGATCGGCCGCTCAGATAATCGTTCCGCATCCCCGCCACCGAGGCGATGTTGACGATCGCCCCCCTGCCCTGCTCCACCATCACCGGCAACACATACTTGCAGCCCAGGAAAGCGGTTTTCAGGTTGAAGCCGATCTGCCGGTCCCAGGTTTCCTCGTCCATGGCGACGGGATCGCCGGGGGCGGAACCGCCGACATTGTTCACCAGGACGTCGATGCGCCTGAAGCGGTCGATACAGGCCTGTACCATTTCCCGGACCTCGGCGGCGACCATCATGTCGCAGCGGTGGGTGGCGCAGGTGCCGCCTTCGCCGTCGATGATCGCCTTTGTCTCGGCCATCGCCGCGTCGTTGATGTCGAGCAGGAACACCGATGCGCCCTGTCGCGCGAGCAGGACCGCGGTCGCCTTGCCGTTGCCCCAGATCGTGCTGCCGGCGGGGCCGACCGATCCGGCGCCGGCGACGATGGCCACTTTTCCTGCCATGCTGAGCATCTTCGTTCCCTCCTGCCGGTCCGAGAGTAACGCGGCCCGGCATCCGCGCAAGGCTCGGCCGGTGAACGGCGAGGCAGCTGGCGCGGCCAGCGGCAGGAAAGATTCGATATCGGAACACTACGACATCATATTGCGGGCGCGTTCCGAGCTTCACCGGTCAGGCTGAAAGAATATCCAGCAATTTGAATCCACCTCGGGCAACCGGAAGTCGGTCTCGTCTCCGCCTGTCAATGGTGGTTTGCTCCTATGAAAATTCGGTTTCGTAGGCGCCGGCGGTGCAGAAACCGCTGGCCAGGATCGGCCTGACGCTGCATGACGTGGACCTGATGGAACTGAACGACTCCTTCGCCCGCCAGGCCGTCGCGATGGCGCGCCAGCCAGGGCACCGCCGCGCCGGCCGGGCGCGCGTGAGGCCGCCATGCTGCTCAGCCTCGGCCTGATCCTGCTGTGCCAACTGATCGGCGAGGCGATCGCCCGCGGCACCGGCATTCCCGTCCCCGGGCCGGTCATCGGCATGGCGCTGTGCGTGCTGCTGCTGTTGGCGCGCGATGCGCTGGTCCGCTGGATGCCAACCGAGCTACGCGACGGCACGTTCGAGACGACCGGCCGCGGCATCCTGTCGCATCTGTCGCTGCTGTTCGTCCCCGCCGGCGTCGGCGTGATTCAGCGCCTGGACGTGCTGGGCAGCAACGCGCTGGCGCTCGCGGTGGCCGTGGTGGCGTCCACGGTGCTTGGCATGGCGGTCACCGCCTGGGTTTTCAGCGTCGTGGCACGGTGGACCGGTGAATAACGAAGTTTTCGCCCTGTGGGTGTATCTGGCGCGGACGCCGCTGCTGTGGCTGACGGTGACGATCCTGGCCTATTGCCTGTGCGTCCGGATCGCCGATGCACTGCGCCGACCGCCGCTGGCCAATCCGGTGCTGATGTCGGTCTGCCTGGTGGGCCTGCTGGTGCGCGTCACCGGCACGCCGTATGCCACGTATTTCAACGGCGCGCAGTTCATCCACTTCCTGCTCGGGCCGGCGACCGTGGCGTTGGCCATTCCGCTGTACCAGAACCGCCGCCTGGTGCTGCGCGCGATCCTGCCGATGGCCTGCGCGCTGCTGGCGGGCTCGGTCACCGCGGCGCTGTCGGCGATTCTGGTCGCGCGGGCGCTGGGGGCGTCGCCGGTGATCGTCGCCTCGATCGCGCCGAAATCGGTGACCGCGGCGGTGGCAATGGGCATTTCCGGCCGCCTCGGCGGCGACGTCGCGCTGACCGCGGTGCTGGTGATCCTGACCGGGATCCTGGGCGCGATCATCGTCACGCCGCTGATGGACCTGCTGCGAATCCGCGACAAGCGGGCGCGCGGCTTTGCCGCCGGCCTCGCCGCGCACGGCATCGGCACCGCGCGCGCCTTCCAGGTCGATCCGCTGGCCGGCACCTTCGCCGGGATTGCCATGGGCCTCAACGCGCTGCTGACCGCGGTCCTGGTGCCGCTGCTGCTGTAGCGCGACGGCAGAGCCTGTCCGGACGGCTGCGCCCGCGTCCCGGCTGATCGAGAGCCACCGGAAACGGACGTGCGGCTATAGCGTCCAACGACGCAACCACAGAGTTGGCAGTTGGCGCGCCGGCACCGCGATGGCGGAAAGCGCGCGCGGCCGGTGCTCCCCCACTGGATGCACACACTTTGGAAACAACCGCGAAATCAGGGACTTGCCCGGCGGCCCGGCGCGTTCCTCCATCATTATGGCGGCCGCAGGCCCACCATCCACGCCTTCTGCCAACAGCAGCACCGCACGGCGTGCATGGCGGCCGGCACCATTGCGCTCTCCGGCGCCAAACACCGCCGCCCCGCCGGACCGATCAATCGCCCTGCCACAACAGCAACAACCGCACGCCGCCGCGCAAAGTCCCCCTGATCCTCGGGGGCCCTCCGCAGTGCTCCGTTTTCCTCTGTGCGAACCGACAGCCCCATCACCCACCCCGCCGCCGCCGGCGAGGCACCACCTCCCCCCCTTCCAGTCACCAATCGATCAGCACCAAGGCCGGCGGCGCGGGCGCCGGCTCGGGCAGCGCGGCCTCCACAGGCAGTGGCGCCGGCTGCCAAGTGGCGAAGCCGTTCAGCAGCAGCACGAGTTCGCCCGTCGGCAGCGGCAGGCCGCGCAGGATCAACTCCTCCCCATCCGGACCGCGCTGCGGCAGGCCGGCCGCGTCCCCGGCGCACAGGATGGCGACGCGGTCCGCCGCCGCGGGATCGGCCCCGTCGCCGGCCAGCGGTTCCCGCACCAGCGCCTCAAGCGGCATGTCCTCCCGCAACGCCAGGCCGAAAACGCGGGCAAAGGCCGTGTTCCACCGGGTCAGCCGCAAGCCGGAGTCGAACAGCGCGATCCCGTCCGAGGCATTGGCGACAACGGCGTCGATCCGGGCGGCATCGCGCTGGGCCCGGGCGCCGCTGCTGGCTTCATCCGCGCGCAGCCGTTCCAGCTCGATCTTGCTGCGCTCATACAAGCGTTCGTGCCGGCGATAGCTGCGCAACGCCGCAAGGCCCCAGGACAGCGCCCCGGCAACCAGCAGGACCAGCTCGGTGGCGGCCCCGGCGACGCCACGCGCCGTGGCGGCAAGCGCGTTCGCCGGCGCCATCACCTCCGCCCAGCCGGCGGCGACGACGACCATCACCTGGCGGTCGCCGACACGATGGAACGCATGCAGCCGGATCACGCCGTCCATGCCGGTCGGGCCAAGCCAGGTGCCGGCGGACGAACGGCTGATCGCGCCGTACATCGGGGTGTTCGAGATATCCTGGTCCGGCTGGCGCGCCGCCGGGCCGACGACGGCCTGCAGGGCGCCGCTGTGCGTGTCCACCAGGGCGGCGATGGCACTGAAGCCGAGCCCGGCCTGCGCGAACAACCGGGTCAGCTCGACAGGACGGTACGACGCGCCCAGCAGCCAGCCCGCCGGATGGTCCAGTCCGCGGATGATATACATCAGGTAGCGCCGCGCCTCGATCGGCGATCCGCCCGACGCCTGCGCCGCCACGCTGTCCGCTTTCGCCGTGCCGTCGGGTTGCAGGGTTTCGAGCGTGCCGTCCGGAAGCGCCGTGTAGGCGCCGCGGACACTCTGACCGACGGCCTGCGGGATGATATCCTGGCGGATGACATGCCGCTCGTCGCTGATGAACACGTCAGCGGCGACCGCCGTCAGGGCCGGCAGCTTCTGCCGCCACTTGACCAGGTTCACCGGGGCGCTGTTCTGCGCCCAGGCATCCTGGATGATCGACAGGCTCTGGTCGATCATCATAAGCTCATGCGACACGGTCTCGGCGATGATCGCCGCCTGGCCGGCCAGCACCTGCTCGGCGCGCTCGCGGACGTCGCGGTTCTGGTCCTGGATGGCGCGGCCGGTGACAAGCCAGATCAGCGCCACCAGAGCCAGCGCGACGACGACGATGGCGCCACCGGTCACGAGATCACCGGCGCGGAGCCGGCTGCGCGCGGCCAGCGGTGCCGGAACAGGCTGGAATTGCTGGTAGCGCGTGGACCCTGTTCGCCGGTGCCGGCGGCGCTTGGCGCTGTAACTCATGCCGTTGATGAACCAGTTGGCTGAATGGTCCGCCGTGCCGGGCGACGCCGCCGCGCGGCAATGTTTTGTAATTCTGATTATATCGGTATGGCAATATGAACGTGGCCCCGCCGCGACACGGATTCTTCGGCAGATCCCGCATCGGCGACCCTTGATCCGGTCCGCGGCATGACCATCTGGGGCAGACGAAGATGACCCGACCGGCCCCCGTGCGCCCCTGGACGGGCAAGACGTGCTGGTTCAACGGTCTATCCTTGACTTTTGGTCTTGTAGTCCCGATACCGCGCCCGTCGCGTGGGCGGATGCAGGCACGCCGCACTCGGGACTCGCGTTTGACCAAAGCGCGCAATTTTGCGCCATGACCGCACACACGCCATCGACTGGACCGGATTTGACCGAAGCAACCACCGCCTCACGGCACCCGACCGACCTGGAAGCGATCGTCGCCGCGCCGGCCGGCTCCGAACCGGAAACCGCCATGCAGGACCAGACGGATGAGCCGGTGGGCGAAGTCGCCGAGGCGGGCACGCAGGACCGTTCCGGCGGCCGCGCGCCGGTGGAGAGCCGGAACGAGCCACAGGAAGCCAGCATGATCGGCACCGCGGATGAGCCGCACGAAGCCGGCATGATCGCCACCGCGGACGAGCCGCAGGAAGCCCGCGTGGTTGCCACCGCGGATGAGCCGCAGGACGCCAGCGGGGACGAGCCGCAGGACGCCGGGGCCATTCCGATCGCCGAAGGCCCGCCGCCGGAGCCGGTGCGGACCCTGTTCTCCGATCTCGGCCTGTCGGATGAGGTGCTGCGGGCAATTGCCGACATGGGCTACCGCCACCCGACGCCGATCCAGGAACAGGCGATTCCGTCCGTTCTGGCGGGCCGGGACGTGATGGGCATCGCCCAGACCGGTACCGGCAAGACCGCCGGCTTCACCCTGCCGATGCTGGACATCCTCGCCGGCTCGCGCGCCCGCGCCCGCATGCCGCGCAGCCTGATCCTGGAGCCGACGCGTGAGCTTGCGTTGCAGGTCGCCGAAAATTTTGTCCAGTACGGCAAGTACCTGAAACTGAACCACGCCCTGATCATCGGCGGCGAGAGCATGAGCGACCAGAAGGACCTGCTGATGAAGGGGGTCGACGTGCTGATCGCCACCCCCGGCCGCCTGCTGGACATGTTCGACCGCGGCTCGATCCTGCTGTCCGACACCCGCCTCCTGGTGATCGACGAAGCCGATCGGATGCTGGACATGGGCTTCATTCCGGACGTCGAGCGGATTGTTTCGCTGCTGCCGAAGACGCGACAGACGCTGTTCTTCTCCGCCACCATGGGGCCGGAGATCCGCCGCCTGGGCGATGCCTTCCTGACCAACCCGAAGGAGATCGCGGTTTCGCGCGCCGCCTCGGTGGCCACCACGATCACCGAGGGCCTGGCGCTGGTGGCGCAGCACGACAAGCGCGAGGCGCTGCGGCGGCTGGTTCGCTCACAAAACGTGCAGAACGCGCTGATCTTCTGCAACCGCAAGCGCGACGTCGACATCTTGTACAAGTCGCTGACCAGGCATCATTTCGATGCCGGCGCGCTGCACGGCGACATGGCGCAGACGCTGCGGTTCCAGACGCTGGAGAAATTCAAGGCCGGCGATCTGAGGCTGCTGGTGTGCAGCGACGTCGCCGCCCGCGGCATCGACATCGGCGGCCTGTCGCACGTGTTCAACTTCGACGTCCCGATCCACGCCGAGGACTACGTCCACCGCATCGGCCGCACCGGCCGGGCGGGCCTGGAAGGGCGTGCCTTCACCATCGCCGAGCCGGAAGACCGCTACGCCGTGGAACAGATTGAGAAGCTCATCGGCCACGCCATCCCACCGGTGGTGGTGGAAGGCCTCGACCCGGTGGACTGGGCGGAAAAGGACGGGCGCAAGCGGCGCGGCCGCAAGGCAGCGGAGCCGAAGAAGCCGGCCAAGACGCGCGAGGCGAAGGAAAAGCCTGTCCGGACCCGGTCGCGTGCCGCGAAGCCGGTGCCCGAGGCGGTGCCGCAGGCCGAGCCTCCGGTGGCAACCGAGCGTGCCCCGGCCCGCGGCGACGCACGGCGCGAGCGCGAGCCACGCCGGGAGGAAGCACCGCGCAGCGACTACCGGCGCGACGAACCTCGCCGCTATCGGCGCGACGATGACCTGGGACCGGCGGTTGTCGGCTTCGGCGACGACATCCCGGCCTTCATGCTGGTGCGCGCCAGGCCAAGAACATCGTCCGAGAGCAGAGAGAGCGACGCATGAATGATGCCCCTGTCCAACGCAAGAGCCATTTCACGCATTTTGCCTGGGATGATCCGCTGCGGCTGGACAGTGCGCTTTCGGAAGACGAACGGGCGATCCGCGACGCCGCGCACGCCTTCTGCCAGGAGAAGCTGTTTCCCCGCGTGCTGATGGCCAACCGGCTGGAGACGTTCGACCGGGCGATCATGAACGAATTCGGCGAGATGGGCTTCCTCGGCGCGACGCTGGAGGGCTACGGCTGCGCCGGGGTCAACTACGTCAGCTACGGCCTGATCGCGCGCGAGGTGGAGCGGGTCGATTCCGGCTACCGCTCGGCGTTTTCGGTGCAGTCCTCGCTGGTGATGTACCCGATCTACGCCTTCGGGTCGGAGGACCAGCGGCAGAAATACCTGCCGGGACTGCGCAGCGGCGAGCTTGTCGGCTGCTTCGGCCTGACCGAGCCGGATGCGGGATCCGACCCGGCGTCGATGCGCACGCGGGCAAAGAAGGTGGACGGCGGCTTCGTGCTGAACGGCTCGAAGACCTGGATCACCAATGCGCCGATTGCCGACGTGCTGGTGGTCTGGGCCAAGGACGACGCCGGGGACATCCGCGGCTTCATCCTGGAACGCGGCACGAAGGGCCTGGCGCAGCCGAAGATCGAAGGAAAATTCTCGCTGCGGGCCTCGGTGACCGGCATGATCATGATGCAGGACGTGTTCGTCCCGGCGGAGGCCATGCTGCCGGGGGTGAAGGGGCTGCGCGGCCCGTTCTCCTGCCTGAACAACGCCCGCTACGGCATCGCCTGGGGGGCGCTGGGGGCGGCGGAGTTCTGCTGGCACGCGGCGCGGGACTACACCATGCAGCGGATGATGTTCGGCCGCCCGCTGGCGGCGACGCAGCTGATCCAGAAGAAGCTGGCCGACATGCAGACCGAGATCACGCTGGGCCTGCACGCGGTGCTGCGGCTGGGGCGGCTGATGGACGCGCACGACGCGGCGCCGGAGATGATCAGCCTGCTGAAGCGCAACAACTGCGGCAAGGCTCTGGAGATCGCCCGGGTGGCGCGCGACATGCACGGCGGCAACGGGATCGTCGACGAGTATCACGTCATCCGGCACGTGATGAACCTGGAGACGGTGAACACCTACGAAGGCACGCACGACGTGCATGCGCTGATCCTGGGCCGCGCGCAGACTGGGCTGTCTGCCTTCGGCGGCTGACGCGCCGGCAGGGCGGACGGGCTTGGCGTATAAGCGGAACGAGCAGAACACGCTGGCGACCTGGTGCTCCACGCTCTGTTTGGCGGAGCGCCCAACCGGGTTGCCGGCGGTGCGTAGCTTTCGCCGCCGGTGCTGCTTCGCCGGCTGATTTTCAACACGGAGAAAGCGCGGAGGGCGGCGGTGGGCCTCGGAGGGCTTTCGCGGGACGGCGGCTGCGGGGTCCGGCTGGCAAGCGTCCGACTGGTAAGCGTCCGGCTGGCAAGCGTCCGACTGGCAAGCGTCCGACTGGCAAGCGTCGGCTGGCAAGCGTCGGCTGGCAAGCGACAGGAGCATCAGGCGCTTCGCGCGAAGCGCAGTATCCGCTTTTCTCCGTGGCCCTCCTCGCCCTCCGCGCTTTCTCCGTGTTGAAAATGCGCGGGCAAATCGGCCCCGGTCATAGCCCCATCGGCACCGCCGCCCACAACCCCGTCCGGGCAGCCGTGACGGCCGGCGGGACGGGAATGCCAGATATTTCTCCGCCGTGGCCCTCGTGACGCCAATTGAAGCGGTTATTTCGCGTCGGCTCCCTGTTGCGGTGCCGACGCCGGGAGCCGGCCAACTTTATGGGGCATGACCCGGCACGACCTCCGCCCGCCCGGCCAGAACGCTTCCGCATTACAATTGGACACCGCAATTTCATAGTTCCGCCACGAGCGCCGCTGTAAGCTGCTTCCCGCGACAAGAGCGGTGCCGGACGCACCGCCCACGAAACAGCAGAAGGGCCGCCCTGTGCGCCCTCGAAGTCTTCGGCTCCGCGCCCCGCGGAGCTTGCGTGAATGGGCCCGCTACCACGACATCCGTAAGCGTTGCCTGTTTGAGAAGTATAACGGCAAAGGCACGCCGTACTACTTCGAATACGACCCCAACCACCCCGACGAGCGCGATCCCGCCAACCACCCGCTGGTGTTCCTGGCCGATGGGCAGGTCGTCGGCACCATCCGGATCGACCTCAAGCCCGACGGCCACGCCGTATTCCGCCTCGTCGCCATCGACGATCCATGGCAAGGGGATGGCCTTGGCTCCGCCATGCTCGCCATGGCGGAAGCGTTCGCCGCGGATGCCGGCGCGGACATGATCTGCCTGAATGCCGTGCCCGATGCCTACCGCTTCTACACCCGCCACGGCTTCGCGCCGCAGCGGTGGGTGGGCTGCACCGGCAATCCCACCGAGATCCCGGTGGTGAAGCCCATCGCCGAGGCCATGACGCCGCGCACCCCCATCCCGCCGGTGCCGGTTGCCGTCACGGCGATCGCGCAAGCGGCGGCGTGACTCTGGCGGCGACTCTGGCGACGTGACCCCGGCGGCATGGCGCGGCTGCGCGCTTCGCCATGCCGCCGCCCGGTGCGGAGTGCGTCCGCTCATCCGTCCGGGCGCAACCGGGATCGCCCGCGCAATCCCGCCAGCGGAGCCGGATCGGGAAACAGCCGGCCGAGCGCCTCGCCCAGATAGCCGTAGCCGTCCAACAGGGTGTCGGGCGCATGCTGCACGGCCTCCCAGGCCTCGCCCGACAGCGCCTGCAGGTGCAAATGCGGATACCAGCCGCCGTTCTCGCGCGGCGCGCCGATGACGCCGATCGGCGTGCCGCGGATTATCCGGGCGCCGGCCTGCGGCAACGAGGCATGCGCCAGGTGTCCCAGCAGCACGTATGCCGCCCCGCCCTCGGGTGCATCGGCGCGCAGCACGAACCAGCCGCCCCAGCCGCCGCCGGACGCGCGGCACGGCACGGCGTGCATGACCTCGCCCGAAACCGGCGCCAGCACCGGGGTTCCCACCGGCACATTCAGGTCGATGCCCAGGTGGATGGTGCAGCCCTCCGGCAGGTAGTGTCCCCGCCACAGATGCGCGCGGTCCTCCAGCCATCCGCCCCAGCAATGATCAGCGCCGAGCCGGGCGGCTGCCTCGGCCACCCAGCGATCGCAGAACCAGGGATCGTTCAACGGGTTGACGCCGTCCGTTGCCGGGAAGGCGGCACGGGCCAGCGCATCCAGATCCGCCTCGATCCACCGCCGATCGGCCAGTGTCGGGAATATCCAGGGCGCCTGCGGCATGGTCGTGATGCTCCGGGAATGGGGCCCGGGGCGGACCCGCCGCCGCCTGAGTATCGTCTCACGGCGCCGCAGGCTACCGCCTTTCACCGGCGGCTGCCCGGGCAGCCAGGGCTCGCGCCCGGGTAACGGGAACGCCGTCCGCCGCCGCCGGATGCGTGGCGAGGCCGGGCGCGGCCTGCATCAGCAGGTCGCGGAACGCGCGCCACAGCGGCTCGATCCGGTCGTCCGGGACCAGATGGCGGCACAGCGCGCCGTGGCCGAAGTCGGGGTCGCTGTCCAGGTCGACGAGGCCGACCAGGAAATGCCGGAACGCCGCCAGCGAGGGCTCGTCCCAGTCACGCGCCCGCAGCACCGCGCTGAAGATCCGCTCCAGCCCGCCGTCCTCGTAGCTTGGCAGGCTCCTGACACGGGTTTCGGCGCCGGTGCGGCGGATTTCCGCCAGATAGGCCGCGCCGAGCCGCTCGATCCGCCCCCGCGTCTCCCGGTCCAGGCTCGACAGCGCCAGGACGCGGCGCATGAACTCGCCGTGGTTCAGCTTCTCGCTCGGTTCGGCCACGCCGGGATACGGGGACAGGTCATCGCTGTTGCAGCGCCCTTCCCGCAGTTCGGCCAGCAGATGATCGAACGGATGCAGCCGGCAGGCGATTTCCACCGTCTCGCAGAACTGTACCGAGAAGTAGTAGCAGGCCTGGGACACCGCCAGCAGTTCGCTGCGGTCGATTTCGGACCACCGGAAATGACAGATCTCGTCGACGATCGTCTGGTAGCCGGGGTTGGTTGGCATGGCTCGTCTCTGCGCTGGAGGCTGCGCACAGCCTGGACTCGACGGCGCGCCCGGGGTTTGATGCAGATCAAATCGGTGTCGCAACAGACGCGCCGCCGGCGGGTTGCCGATCCGGGGCGGCGCCAGCAACAGACGGCCATCATCGGCAATCGCCCGCCGGGGTGGCCTCATCGCCTGGCGCATAAATCCAATGCGGAGATTCCCAGTAATGATCACGCCCGGGCAAGCCTATCTGAGTCGCGGAAGCCGGACATCCCGCCCGACTACTGGAGATTTTCCGATGAAAACCATGATTCTTGCCGCGGCCGCCGCGCTGGCTCTTGGCGTGGGCACCGCCAGCGCGCAGGGCATCGGCGCCGGTATCCATGAGCCGATGTATGGACAGAAGTGGGTCCAGCAGCAGCTCGCCGAGCGTCACAACACCAATACGGCGCATCCCGAGAAGTCCGCGCGCGAAGTGCCATTCTGGAACTTCTGGAGCAAGCGCGGCAGCTGATCCACACCGCAGCCAGGACGCTGGAGGCCGCGCGCCGCGCGCCGCCTCTTCGTCATGGCGGCGACGCGGGACATGAGCCCGGGTACAGGCTCCGGGCCGCAATTCATGCTTTGTCTGGTTGGGCGCTGCAGAACGTGGATGCCGGGACTGCGTCTGGCATGACGACAGGGCAACGACCGCGCCATCCATCAGGCTGGCACATGTGCAAATTGTCCTATTGGTTCCGTTTTAATAACTATTCCAGGAACATCAGGCAACCGAGACCCCAACCTGAACAGACCAAACGCCGGCAGAATTGAAGCCGGCGGCGTGGCTATCCCTCGCTGGCCAACGCATCCGTGTGCCACCATACGCGCCGCGTTCCCAGGTATCACGCGGGCGCGGCAGCCGCCGCGTCGTCGATGGAGGCGAGGATGTGCAGCCAGACCAGTCCCAGTCCACCGCGGCTTGGCCAGTTCATCGCTGCCTTCACCCGCTTGCTCGATACGGCGCCGGCCGAGGACGTGATCCTGCAGCGCGGCGGCGCCTTGCTGGCAACCCTGGTGGCGCAGGACGACTGGTTGCCCGAGCCCTTCGCCGCACCTGATCCGCTGCGCTACCGGCAATACCTGCTGCATTGCGACCGGCAGGAGCGGTTCTGCGTCGTCAGCTTCGTCTGGGGCCCGGGACAGCGGACGCCGGTGCACAATCACACCGTCTGGGGCCTTGTCGGCATGCTGCGCGGCAAGGAGATCGCCCAGGATTACACCCTGGCGCCCAATGGTCATTTGATCGCAGGCAAGCGGCACAGGCTGTCGCCGGGCCAGATCACCGCGGTCTCGCCCCGTATCGGCGACATTCACACGGTGGAGAACGCCCTGCCCGACAGCAGTTCGGTCTCGATCCACGTCTATGGCGCGAATATCGGCACGCTGCCGCGCACGGCGTTCGACCTGGAGACCGGCGCGCCGAAGACGTTCATCTCGGGCTACGCCGAACCAGCGTGACCGCCGAAACGCTTGCGGCCGGGCCGGAAACGCCTCAGGCTACGCTGTCCAGCGCCATCGCCGGCTCCAACTGCATGTGCGGCGCAACTGCCAGGCGCACCACGATCGGCCGGTGATCCGACGTCTCCCGCAGCAGCGCCCGCGCCTCCAGGCAGGCCACGCCGCGGATCAGGCAGCGGTCGATCCGCAGCGGCACGATGTCGCCGCAGACGTGCGTCGGCTCGCGCGGGCCGACGTCGTGGAAGCCGGGCAGCAGGGTGGGGCCAATCAGGTTGTAGTCGCCGACGACCGCGGCGCGGTTCGGCAATAGCCTGGCGATGCGCCGCAACTGCCGGCGATTGAGGATCTGGCCGTGCGACAGGTGAACGTTGGCAACGGCAAATGAACCGAGGTCGACGATCTGGCAGATGCGGTTGAACATCGCCCCGGACTGCAGCGGCACCACCGCCGGCCAGGTGGGCAGCGGCGTCGGGCTCCAGACCGCCAGCCCGTGTACGCGGCCCGGCATCAGGTTGCGCTGGTACTGCCCGCCGACACGCCGGGTCAGCCCGTCCATTTCCTGCGTGACCTCCTGCATCAGCAGCAGGTCGGGATGCTCGCGCCGGATCAGCCGGACGACGTCATCGAGGGAGGCTCCGGTCAGGCGGAGCAGGTTCCAACTGATCAGCTTGGTCATTGCACAGCCCTAATGGCAGCGTTGGCCGGGCCAATGCAACAAAACTGTGCGCATGGCTGTGCCAAAATCCGCCGGGTCCATCGCTGCGGGCGCATCGTGCTCATAGGTACGGCAGCATCAGGCGCGCGCCGGCGTCGCGGATGCGGATGGCCAGCGGCCGGGCATCCAGGTCGGCCTGGGTCAGCGGCCGGCCGCTGGCCCGGCGCATCAGCGCGGTCAGCGTCGCCGCCAGGCCGCGATCGTACACCTCCAGGCAGAGTTCGAAATTCAGCCGGAACGAGCGGATATCCCAGTTGCAACTGCCGACCAGACACCATTCGTCATCCACCACCATCATCTTGGAATGGTGGAACGGCGGCGGGCTGCGCCAGATGCGCACGCCGTCGGCCAGCAGTGGCCCGATGTTGGCGCGCGTCGCCCAGTCCACCAGGGTATGATTGCTTTTCTCCGGCACCACCAGGTCCACCGCCACGCCGCGCATCGCGGCCAGGTCGAGCGCGGTGATAAGCCGCTCATCGGGGAGGAAATAAGGCGTCATGACGGCAATGCTGCGGCGCGCGCAGGCGACGGCCTGCAGCACGGCGAATTCGACCTTCTCGAGGTTTTCGTCCGGACCCGAATCGATGATGCGGGCCAGCGGGCCGGGGCGCGGCGGGATGTCGGGGAACCAGGCGTCGCCGTCCAGGGCCTCCCCGGTCACGAACGCCCAGTCCTGGGCGAACGCCTCGGTCAGTTGCGCGACGATCGGCCCTTCGACCCGCAGGTGCAGGTCCTGCACCGGCTTCCTCGGGCGGGTGGCGAGCACGTTCTCGTCGCCGATGTTCATGCCGCCGGTGAAGCCGACGGTGCCGTCCACCACCAGAATCTTCTTGTGCGAGCGCAGGTTGAGGAACGGCATCCGCCAGGGCAGCGGCGAGTGCATGAAGCGGGCGGCCGGGACGCGGTTGCGCCGCAGGCGGCGATAGGCGGGCGACAGCAGCCAGTCGCCGCCGAACCCGTCGATCAGCACGCGCACGGCGACGCCGCGATGCGCCGCGGCGATCAGCGCGTCGATGAAGCGTCCGCCCCAGACGTCGTCGCGGAACATGTAGGTGGTCAGGCCGATGCTGCGCCGCGCGGATGCGATCGCCGCCAGCATCGGCGGATAGGCGTTGTCGCCGTTCTGGAAGGCGTGCGTCGCCGTGCCGGCCAGCAGCGGCCGCGCGGTGATCCGGCCGATGCCGCGGCCGAGCGCGCTCAGGGTATCGGCGCCGGGCAAGTGCTGCGCCGCCGGATCGTCTGCGCCATTGTCCCTGGCCCGCAGCAGGTGGGCACGCCGCCTCACCCGGTTGACGCCGAGCAGCAGGTAGCAGATCGCGCCGCTGATGGGCGCGAACCAGACCAGGCCGATCCAGCCGACGGCGGAGGTCACCTGCCGCTTGTTCAGCAGGATGTGCACCGTCGCCCCGACCGCCAACACAAAGCCGATCGGCAGGGCGGCATCGGCCCGGACGTGCAGCAGGCCCTGCCAGATGTCGTTCATGGCGGAACCGCGCCGCTACCGCCCGGACTGCGGGCGATCAGGCTGCGGATTCCGGCGGCGGCGCATCGGCGGGTGGCAAATCATTCTGAAATAACGACAAACTATCTCTCCCTGCCCCTGTTTTAGCGCAGGAAGCGCGGCGGGATGAAATCATATTGTCGCATGTGTGTGGCGGCGGCGCAACGGCGGCCGGTGCGTTCCCGTCATGGCCGGGCAAGGTCGTCTCT
Source organism: Rhodopila globiformis (assembly GCF_002937115.1). GTDB lineage: Bacteria > Pseudomonadota > Alphaproteobacteria > Acetobacterales > Acetobacteraceae > Rhodopila > Rhodopila globiformis. The sequence goes on from NZ_NHRY01000267.1 coordinate 27,429, forward strand.
CTCTATCGTCATCGTCATGGCCGGGCGTGTCCCGGCCATCTGCGCTTCAACGGTGGGGGGTGGATGGCCGGGACATGCCCGGCCATGACGATGAGGTAATGAACCACGCCCGCCCATGCCCGCGAAAGAGCGCCTACGCCGGAACCGGCTGCTCCGGGAAGGCCAGTTCGTGGCGGGACCGCCATTCCGGCCTGACGTAGTTGACGATCAGCGACCGCCGCACCCCGGCAATCGGCCGGCGGCGGAAGCCGTGCCAGGTGTCGGCGCCGGGGATGAAGATCAGCCCGCCGTTGCGGACATAGGGCGCCGAGGCGACAAACCCGTCCGGCCCGTCCAGGATGTCCGTGCCCCACGCCTCCGAGCCGGGCTCGCCGGACAGGTAGACGAGCATGGTATAGAGCTTGGCGCCGATGTCGGTGTGCGGCTCCAGCCAGAAGCCGTCGGTGTCGAGGCAGTACTCGATGCGCAGGAAACTGCCGGCCAGCGCCGCGCCGCACAATGCCTCCAGCCGCCGCACGACGGCGTCGCCCTGCAGCGCCGTGGCCAGCGCGTCGCACACCGGATGGGCGGCGCGCTGCGGCACGCCGAAGAACAGCCGCGTGCTGTTGTTGGTCTCGCGCTTGCCCAGCGTGTCGCCGATGGGCGGAGGCTGCACCGGCAGGGCGTCGATCGCGGCGCATGCCTCGTCCGGCAGGATGCCGTCGAGCAGCCAGTGGCGATACGGCCAGGTTTCCGCCCGGCAGCGGTCGAGGCAGGCGAGGAACGTGGCGGCGATCGCGCCGGCGCCGGACATGCAGGCGGCCCCTACGCGGTGGCGGCCGGCGCGAGGACGCGCTTGGCGACGGCGGAGACCTTGTGCCGCAGCAGTTCCCGCCGCGCCGCGAACGTGCTGGCCATCCAGTTGATCATGACGTAGCGGCGTACGCCGACGAACGGCTCATGCCCATGGAACGATTTGCCGGAGCGGCGGAAGGCGATCAGCGTGCCGGAATCGGGCGGCACCTCGGCGATCATGTCCTGCAAATCGTCCGGCTTGCGCAGCAGCCGCAGCCGCCCGCCGGCGGCTTCCCAGGAATCGTTGAAATACAGCAGCGCGGTGACCAGCTTGCATTCGCTGTCGGTGTGGATGCGCCCGTCGCGTTCGTGGCAGCGCCCCCGCACGGTGATCATGGTCGGCCGGCCAACCAGGTCGAGGCCGAATTTTTCCGAGAAGGCCGCGGCCACGGCGTCGCTCTGCAGTTCCTCGATCAGGTCGCCGAAGCGCGGGCCGTAGTGCGTGGCCTCGACCGGCAGCAGCCCCGGATAGACGATGGCGGGGAAGTCCCGCCGGATCGCCGTGGCGGTTTCGGGTGGAACGAAATCCTTGACCACCGTGAAGGTGAACGGATCCGTCGTCACCGCCGCGCCGCGCAGCGCCTCGAGGTCGAGTAGCCCCATCGTCTGTCACCTGCTGCCGAAGCGTCGTCGCATAGTTGCAGACGTCGCTGCTGGAATTGATCCGGATCAAGGACGCGGCGGGACAGGCTCGCCATCTAATGCCCGACGTCGGAAACAGAAGTGGCAGCCATGACGGATAGCGCGATCAAGAAGTACCTGAACGAGCGGATTCCGCGCTACACCAGCTATCCCACCGCGCCGCATTTCTCGGCCGCCGTCGGGCCGCAGGCCTATGAAGGCTGGCTGCGGGCGGTGCCGGAGGACGCGCGGCTGTCGCTCTATCTGCACGTGCCATTCTGCGAGACGCTGTGCTGGTACTGCGGCTGCCACACCAGCATCACCCGCCACCGCGGGCCGATCGAGAAGTATGTCGGGCTGCTGCTGCGCGAGGTTGACCATGTCGCCGACGTCATCGGCGGCCACCGCGCGGCGCATATCCATTTCGGCGGCGGCACGCCCGCGATCGTCGGGCCCGAGCTGTTCGGCAGCATCATGACCCGCCTGCGGCAGCGCTTCGACTTCGAGCCGGACGCCGAGGTGGCGATCGAGATCGATCCCCGCCGGCTGACGCCGGAGATGGCGGACGCGCTCGGCCGCAACGGCGTGACCCGCGCCAGCCTGGGCGTGCAGACCTTCGATCCGGCGGTGCAGGAAGCCGTGGCGCGGGTGCAGAGCCTGGAAACGACGCAGGCCTGCGCAAAGCTGCTGCGCGGGGCCGGCATCAAGGACCTGAACGTCGACCTGCTCTACGGCCTGATCCATGAGACGGTGGAGTCCTGCATGGACACCGTGGCCGGCGCGCTGTCGCTCAGCCCGGCCCGGCTGGCGGTGTTCGGCTACGCCCACGTGCCCGGCATGATGAAGCACCAGAAGGTGCTGGACGAGTCCGCCCTGCCGACGTCGGACGCGCGGCTGACGCAGGAGCGGGCGATTGGCGACGCCATGTTGCAGGCTGGCTACCAGCGCATCGGCCTGGATCACTACGCGCGGCCGGACGACCCGATGGCGGTGGCGCAGCGGACCGGTCAGTTGCGGCGCAACTTCCAGGGCTACACAGACGATCCGGCCGACGCGCTGATCGGCATGGGCGCCTCGTCGATCGGCCAGTTGCCGCAGGGCTACGTGCAGAACGCGCACCACATCAAAGACTGGGGCGACCGGATCGAGGCCGGGCAACTGGCCACCGTCCGCGGCGTGGCGTTCACGCCCGAGGACGTGCTGCGCAGCGACATCATCGAGCGGCTGATGTGCGACCTGAAGGTGGACGTGCCGGCAGCGATCCGGCAGCACGGCTTCAATCCGCACTGCCTGGACAACGAGATGGCCAACCTGCGGACGCTGGTCGCCGACGGCCTGGCCGAGGTGGACGGCGGGGTGATCACGGTGCCCGAATCGACGCGCAACCTGGTGCGCCGGGTGGCCAGCGTGTTCGACGCCTACCTGGACCCGGCCGCCGGCCGGCACGCCGTCGCCGTCTGAGGCGTATCCGGGTCGTCTCTCTGTCGTCGTGTCCAGGCTTGTCCCCATGGGTATCAGGATAGGGCGGCGGTTGGAGAAGGATTTGGTGCCCGGTCCGTTGCCCCTCCGTCATGGCCGGGCGTGTCCCGGCCACCTACCCCTCACCGTCGAAGCGCGGATGGCCGGGACACGCCCCATACGCGCTAACTTAGGCGGCCAGTGGCACGGCCGTTGCCACCCCGTCATGGTGGGAAGGCCCACCATCCACGCCTTCCGCTGATATCGGCACCGCAAGGCGTGGATGGCGGCCCTGCGGCCGCCATGACGACGGGACGGTGCCCCGCACCCGGCTGGTTAAGTTAGTGCCTATGCGGACGAGCCGGGCCATGACGAAGGGTAAACGGCACGCGCAGCCAAACCTTTCTCCAGTCACCAGCTTATCCTGACGCATATGGGGCTCGTCCCCATGCGCAACAGGTTTATTTCGTCTCCGTCATGGCCATGACGACAGCGAGACGGCCCGAGCCTCCGGTCAACCGGACCTACATGATCTCCCAGAAGCCGGTTTCCTCGTCGAGCCGGGCCACTTCCAGCCCCTGGAAGTCATAGCGGGAAATGATCCCGACGATCCGGCCGTCATCGACCACCGGCAGGTGGCGGTAGCCGCCGTCCTGCATCATGCGCAGGGCGTCGATCGCGTGGCCATTCGGCCGCAGCGTGTCGGGCCGCGGCGTCATGACACTGCCAAGCAACGTCGTGGCCGGGTCCAGCGCCTCGGCGGCGACGCGGCAGACGGCGTCGCGGCCGGTGAACAGGCCGATCAGGGTGCCCTCCGGCCCGGTGACGAGGATCGCGCCGATGCGCTTGTCGCGCATCAGGCGACAGGCGGCCTGCACCGTCGCGGTGTCCGGCAGCGTGACCGGATGCTGACGCTTAACGATCTCGCCCAGGCTTCTGTTGGTCATAACAAAGCCTCCTGGCCCGCTTGGGCCGCACGGGGTTGGGCCCCGGCTGCTACACCAGCATGCCGGGTGCCTTGGAAATGGCAGCCACCACGTCGCCGCGGCTGACGATGCCGACAACCTTGCCGTCCTGCAACACGGGAACCCGCTTGACGCCGTGCTTGACCATCAGCTCCGCGATGTCCGGCAGAGCCGTGCCGGGCTCCACGCTGATGACGTGGCGCACCATGACGTCGGCGGCAGTGCGGGTGTCCTGGCGGATGTACTCCAGGAAATCATGCGGCAGTTGCTCGCCTTCCGCGAACACGCCCAGCCACCAGTCACGGCGCGCCCGGGCCGATTCACGGAACGGTTTCAGGATGTCGCCTTCGCTGACAAGCCCGGCGAGCGTGCTGTCGGCCTGGCAGACCGGAACGGCGCTGATATGCTTGCTGGCGAGCAACGCGGCGATTTCAGCCATGCTCGTCTGCGGTGACACGGCGACGACCGGCGAAGTCATGATATCAGCCGCGGTGATGGACATTGCGGGAACCTCCTAGTAGCGCGTGCATCTTGCGAATGCCGGTTCCGATGGTCATTGATTAGAATCAAGCGGACGTGACGGCGGGCGGCCGTCACTTTCGGTGGGCGAGACCGCCGCCGGGCGTCATGACCCGAGGTAGATTGGCCATCTCCGGCACGTTCTTATACCGTCATGGTCCGGCTTGTCCGCATAGGCGCTAGTACCGGCCGCCGGAAATGGCCGCCCCCGCCGGACGGGGCAGAAGGCCCGCCGCATTTGGCCCCTGCCACCATCGGCGAGGGATGGGGGGCTGAAGCCGGGGCGGGCGGTGGCAGTGCCTCCCCTGGAATCGTTCGTGCCCGCACGTTCTTCCTTTATTTTCAACACGGAGAAAGCGGAGGACCACAAAGCGCCACGGAGACCGGACCTTGCGGGCGACGCGGGACCGGACGAACCGCATCATTGGGCTGGTGATCAAAGCGCGCATCGCAGCATTGCCGGGCCTGGTCGCAGCGGTTCATGCCTTGGGCCAGTTGCAGAATAGTCGCTCCCATTGTCGCACTGGTAATAGAGGGCAAAACCCCGGGCGAATTTGGTGATTGCCCATATCGTTCCGCAGTTGGATGCCAAAAAACGGCGGAATTCCGTGCCTGTCGTCCCAGTTTCGAGCGTATGCTGCACATGCGTGCCCGGGGTTTTGCCCCTATTACGATGTCGCACGGGCGGTCCAACTGTCATGGCCGGTAGCCGGGACAAGCCCGGGCACAGGTTCCGGCCGGCCATCCACGCCTGTGCTGTGATCAGCGAGACGTGGATGGTGGCCCTGCCCGGCCTCACCATGATGAAGGCCGGGCCATACCAGCCGCGGTTCCGGACAGGCCGCCGCCGGTGACGCCGCAGCGCACATGGCCGGGACATGCCCAGCCATGACGGAAGGGCAACGGCGGCACCGGGTATCAGACCAGCGTGCCGCCGCCGTCCACCACGACCACCTGGCCGGTGCCGTAGGTCTGCCGTATGAGGTACAGATACGTCTCCGCCACCTCCTCGGCCGAGCCGACATGGCCGAGCGGCAGTTTCTGCCCGAGTTGCTCGAACAGCGCGTCCCGGGCCGGCGGCGGCATGGCGCCCCACAGTGGCGTCGCCACCACGCCGGGGCTGACGATGTTCACCCGGATCGGCGCCAGTTCCACCGCCAGGGCCCGCGTCAGCCCCTCCATCGCCGCGCAGACGCTGGCCGCGAGCGTCCATCCCGCCTGCGACCGCCGCCCGGCGGTGCCGGATGTGAACACGATCGAGCCCCCTGCCCTGATCCCGCCGGCGCCGTGCTTCGCCGCCAGGAACGCGCCCCAGTAGCGCAGCTCGAAGACCTGGCGTGCGGCCGCCAGGTCGGTGGCGGCCAGCGGGCCCAGCCGCAGCGCGTCGCCGGCGGTGAACACCATGTGATCATAGGCGCCAAGATCCTGGAACAGCGCCCGCACCGCCGCCTCGTCGGCCAGGTCCGCCGCCCGGCCCTCGGTCCCCGCCGGCAGCGTCGCCAGCGCCGCGTCGATCCGCGCCTGCCGGCTGGAGACGATCACCGCCGCCGCCCCCTCTCGCGACGCCGCCTGCGCGACGGCAAGCCCGATGCCGGAACTGCCGCCCAGTATCACAATCCGTTTGCCGCCCAGTGTCATTGGGATCCTCCATGGCGTGTTGCCGTTGTGGCATTCCGGCCGATGGCGCGTTCGATGGCAATCCATTCGCCTCCATTCTGCACGGACCGGAGATCATCATGGCGTTCGACGGCAGGTTGCTGGCCGGCCTCGGCGTGCTGGTCGCGGTGGTCGAGAGCGGCAGTTTCGCCGGCGCCGGCGAGGCGCTGGGCCTGACGCCGTCCGGGGTCAGCCGGGCGGTGGCGCGGCTGGAGGCGCGGATCGGTGCGCGCCTGTTCGACCGCACGCCGCGGGCGGTAGCGCTGACCGACGAAGGCCGGCGCTTCCACGCCCGGGTGATGCCGCTGCTGGCGGACCTGGAGGACGCCGCCGACGCGGGCGAGGCAGCCGTCCCGGTGCGTGGCCGGCTGCGCATCGCCCTCGATCCCTGGTTCGCCCGGCTGGTGCTGCCGCCGAACCTGCCGGCGTTCCTGGCCGCGCATCCCGACGTCGCGCTGGAGCTGTCCGTGCGCCATCGGCTGGGCGAACCGGCTGCCGAGGGCTTCGACGCCGCGGTGCGCTTCGGCGGGCCGGAGCCGTCCGGGCTGACCGCGCGCAAGCTGCTGGAAACCCTGGTCCTGACCTGCGCCGCCCCGTCCTACCTGGCCACGCACGGCACGCCGCGGCTCCCGCAGGACCTGGAGCAGCACGAATGCCTGATGGCCCGCGATCCGGTGACCGGCCGTCCCTCTCCGTGGACGTTCCGGCGCCGCGGCGAAGGCATCGTGGTGGAGGCGAGCGGCCGCCTGATGCTGGACGACCCGGCGACGCGGCTGGCGGCCTGCGTGGCCGGCGCCGGGATTGCGCAGATTTTCGCACTCGGGACGGAACGGCTGCTGGCCAGCGGCGACCTGGTGCAGATCCTGCCGGCGTGGGCGGAGGAACGGCTCCCGCTCTACGCCTACTATCCGTCCCGGCCTCTGCCGCCGGCGACGGTGCGGGCATTCCTGGATTTCGTCACCGGCGGGGGGAGGCAGCCGGCGCGGTTGATCACTCACGACCGCCCCGCGGCTTGCCCGGACGGCCAGGACGGGTGACGATGCCGGCAACAACAAACAGGGGGAGGCAGCCATGATCGATCTGGTGATCCGCGGCGATACGGTGGTGACGCCCCAGGGCGTCGGCGCGCACGACATCCTGATCGCCGACGGCGTCATCGCCGCGGTGGCGGACCCCGGCCGCATTCCGGTGCCCGAGGGCGCGCGGGTGATCGACGCGCGCGGCAAGATCGTGATGCCCGGCGGCATCGATCCGCATGTGCACTGCAAGTGGCACCTGCCCGCCCCGGACGGCGGCGCCACCCTGACCGCGCCGCCCGACGTCGTCAGCAAGGCGGCGGTGCACGGCGGCACCACGACGATCATCGACTTCACCCGCGCCGCGCAGGGCCGCAGCGTGCAGGACGCGATCGAGCAGCGGGAAAAGGACTGGGCCGGCCACTGCGCCTGCGACTACGCGCAGCACCTGATGGTGGAAGGCGCGCTGCCGGTCGACCTGCCGCCGCAGGTGGGCGAGGCGATCCAGGCGGGGTTCGCGACGGTGAAGATCTTCACCACCGACATCACCCCCAGCCGCAAGGGCCGGATGGTCGATTTCGGCGACATCTGGGAGATCTTCCAGGTGCTGGCGGCGAACCGGGGGCTGGGCGTGATCCACTCCGAGGACAACGACATTGTCATGCACATGTATGGCAAGCTGATCCGCGAGGGCCGCACCGGCTTCGAGAACATGGCCGAGGTGCACAACACCTTGTCCGAGGACGTTTCTTTCCGCCGCATCATCCGCCTGGCGGAGAAGGTGCCCGGCACGGCGCTCTACATGATGCACGTCTCGGCCGCCACCGGCGTGTCGGCGATCCGCGAGGCGCGGCAGCGCGGCACGCCGATCTATGGCGAGTCGCTGCACCAGTACATGCTGTATACCAAGGAAGACTACAAACGCCCCAACGGCCAGATCTACCACACCTATCCCTCGCTGAAGGGGGCGGAGGACCACGCGGCGCTGTGGCAGGGGACGGTGGACGGCTCGATCAACTGCGTCGCCACGGATGAGATCTGCTGCACGCTGAAGCAGAAGCTGCAAGGCGTGCGGATCGACGACACCACCGGCGGCAACGCCGGCGTCGAGCCCCGCGTCGCCCTGATGTACACCGAAATGGTCGGCAGACGGGGGTATGCGTTGCCGCGTTATGTTGACTTGGTTTCCAGCAACGCGGCGAAGATCATGGGGCTGTATCCGCGCAAGGGCGCGCTGGCGCCGGGGTCGGATGCGGATATCTGCGTGCTCGACCCGGCGGACCAGCGGGTGATCCGCGCCGAAGACCTGCACGAGGCGGACTACACGCCGTGGGAGGGCCGCAAAATGGACGCGTGGCCGTGCCTGACGGTGCTGCGCGGCAAGGTCGTGGTGGAGAACGGCACGTTCAAGGGCAGCTTGGCCGACGGCAAGTGGCAGCACCGCAAGATCGCCGAGCCGATCCTGGCCGCGCCGTGCCTGTAGCCGATGACGGACGCACAGCTTCGCGGGCTGCTGCTGGACTGCCTCAAGCTGTGGGCGGTGAGGGGCACGGTCGCCGTCCGTGACGATGGCCTGGTGATCGAAACCGTGGACGGCGCCTTCATCATCACCCGGGCTCCGGCGGATCTGCGGCCGGTCCGCTGGTTCTACCAGACGCCGGAGCGGGCGGCGGCGGGGCGGACCGCGCGGGCGGCCCCGTCGATCGTGGCATTGCTGTCGGCGCTGCGGAATGCCATGGCAGGCGCGGGTGGGGACCGGTTGCGGGTTGGCGGCGGGTAGTGCAGCGCTCCCTTGAAGTCCAGCCTTTCAGGGCGAGAATGCGCCCATCCCGGCCATTCAGCCGCGTTGGCGGGCGGCTCCAAAGCGGACGCACTCCGGCGGCTGTCGGATAGCGGGCGTGGGCGGGAACCCAACGGTCAGCCATGGTGCCGGGATGCACGACACTCGGCCACATACGCCGGTTGATGGCGCTTCCCAAGGTGACGTGATCCGGGACGAATATCTGACCGGTGCGGCCAAACCGCAGGCACTGGGGAGGCGCCGACGCGACAAACGGGAATGTCACGCCGGCCGCTCCGGCCAAGCCCGTTATCGCTACGCCAGAACGTCGTCGAGGCTTTCAGCCTCAAGCAGGCGTAGGCCCCATTGCTCCAGCGCCGTAGTGTCGGCGGCGGCGATGCGGTCCCGGGCCCAGTCCGGCAAAGCACCGAAGCGACGCTCCAGCAGGCGGAGCAGCAATGCCGCCTCGCCCTCTAGCCGGCCCTCCAGCCGACCCTCCTGCCGGCCCTCCTGCAACCACTGCCGCTTCCATGTCTCAGCCCGTGTCGCCAACATGTTCCTGATCTCCAACAACGCTTCCGGCACCCGAACCCCCGGCGCCAGCGGCGCCAGCAGCGCACCCAGCAACCCGGCGAAAACCGACCGCGTCGCCTCAAGCCCCGGATGACGCCGGAACCAGGCCAGCACAGCATCAACCAGGGCGACAATCTGCGCCGGGTCGGGCGAATTCTCCAGCCGGAACAACAGCGCCACCAGAGCCTCGCGCCGCGCCAGATCATCGTCGCCGAACGCGCCCTCGTCCACGATCTGATAGCGCATCGCCGGCTGCCATGGCCACAACGGCGAGGTCTCCGGCAGCCCGACGAGATCGTGCAGCGCCAACGGTGCCGCCCAGCGCCGGTCACCGTTATACAGCACCACCGGCAGGATCGGCGGCAGCCTTCCGTCGGGCGGCAGGCGCTTCTCGGTCAGCAGGTGCTGCCACAGCAGGCCGGCATAAATCAGCATGCGCAGCGCCATCCATTGATCGGATGTGGACTGGAACTCCAGCAGCAGCACGAGATAGGTGTCGCCGCCGTCACGCCGCGGGATGCGCCAGATCATGTCGCTCTCGCGCCGCTCGCCCGTCTCGGCATGCAAGGTGGCGTTCTCGCGCGTCATGCCGTCGAGGTCGAGGTCGTCGAGCCAGGGGCCGGCGACGAACTCCCGCAGCAGTTCCGCCACCATCCGGGGGTGGCCGAACAGACGGTGGTACAGGCTGTCGTGGTCGCGCATGCTTGCTGTCTAGCACGGCGTTTCCAGGAAACCGAGCATTTCCAGGGGTTTCCCGGGCGTTGAGGGCTACTTCCGACGCAAGTGGGCTGCTTGACCATCGGGCCGGTGATCCCGCACGCAGTCACTCACCGGGGCCAAAGGCGGCAGTGCGCCCATCGCGGTCATCCAGCCACCCGGGCCGGCACCTCCGAAGCGGACACTCCCCGACGGTCGTGGGATGAGGGAGTGGGCCAACAGTGGACCTCCCGGAGTCAGCCGCGATGGTTCGTGCAAGGCCGGCAGCGGCGACCAAATAGTGAACCCGCCTTATTCGTCGCTACACGAAAATTTCACTTGTACTTTCCGAAATATCCTTCCGAATCAGCGTGTTGTCATCATTACCGCGCTGCGAAGGAGCCGCACCCAATGGGTGAAGCGTCGCCGATGTTCATTC